>JASFKW010000029.1:0-31827 GCA_050118435.1 Gammaproteobacteria bacterium
GCCGCTGCGGATGCGGTCACACCAGTCGCGATGATCGAGGTACCAGCGGATGGTCTGATCGATGCCCGCCTCGAACGGGGTCTCGGGGCGCCAGCCCAGCTCGTTCTCGATCTTGGAGGCGTCAATCGCGTAGCGGAAATCGTGACCCGGGCGGTCGGTCACGAAACGGATCTGCTCGCGGTAGGGCCGGTCGCCGGGGGCCAGACGGTCGAGCCGCTCGCAGAGCAACTCCACAATCTCGATGTTGGTCCGCTCGTTGTTGCCGCCGATGTTGTATACCTCCCCCGGCGTGCCCCTTCCGATCACGGCCTCGATGCCCCGGCAGTGGTCGACCACGTACAGCCAGTCACGGATATTCTTCCCCTTGCCATACACGGGCAGGGGTTCGCCGTCCACGGCGTTGAGTATCATCAGAGGAATCAGTTTCTCCGGGAACTGGCAAGGACCGTAGTTGTTGGAGCAGTTGGTGGTGAGCACCGGCAGCCGGTAGGTCTCGAAGTAGGCGCGCGCCAGGTGGTCCGAAGCCGCCTTGGATGCCGAATAGGGGCTGTTGGGTCGGTAAGGGTGTTTTTCGGTAAAAGGCGGGTCCGAAGGCCCGAGACTGCCGTACACCTCATCGGTCGAGACATGCACAAAGCGGGTATCGGCATCTCCGTTCCACGCCGTGCGCGCGACGTCGAGCAGGACGAAGGTGCCCTGGACGTTGGTGCGGACGAAAGCGTCGGGTGCGAGTATGGAGCGATCCACGTGGGATTCCGCGGCGAAATGCACCACTCTGTCGATGTCGTGCTCCCGGAACACTTTTTCGACGGCCTGCCGGTCACAGATATCGGCCTGCACGAAGTGAAGCTGCGGATTATCTTCCACGTCCTTCAGACTCTCGAGGTTGCCCGCGTAGGTCAGCGCATCCACCACCACGACCTCATCCTCCGGATGCTGCCGAAGCCAGTAGCGGACGAAGTTGCTGCCGATGAAGCCGGCACCGCCGGTGATCAGGAGCCGGGGCATCGTTTCAGCTCCTCCAGCATATGGCGCAGACTGTCGCGCCAGCGCGGAATCGGGTCGTCGAGCAGTGGCTGGATCTTCGCCTTGGACAGCACCGAGTAGGCAGGTCGCCGTGCCGGCGTGGGATATTCTGCGGTGGTGATGGGTACCACACGCCGGGCCCGGACAGGAAAACCGAGAGCATGGGCTTCATCGACAATGGCCGAGGCGAAGTCATACCAGGAGGCCTCCCCTTCGTTGCTGAAGTGAAAAACACCCGCCTGCGGTGTCTGCATCAGCGCCCAGAGCGCGTGAGCCAGATCCTGTGTCCAGGTCGGGGTGCCGATCTGATCGGCCACCACCCTCAGCTCGTCGCGTTCCGCCGCCAGCCGCAGCATGGTCTTGACGAAGTTGTTGCCGTGCACGCCGTACAGCCATGACGTGCGCACGATGATGCTGCGGGGACAGGCCTGCTCGACGGCACGCTCGCCCTCGCGCTTGCTCCGCCCGTAAACGCCCAGCGGCTCTGTGTCGTCTTGCTCGGTATAGGGGACCGAGCCGTGACCGGAAAAGACAAAATCCGTTGATACCTGAATGAACCATGCCTGAGCCGAGTCCGCCGCCTCCGCCAGCGCCCGTGCGCCGTCACTGTTGACGGCGACCGCCATGTCGGGCTCCTGCTCGGCGCGGTCGACCTGGGTATAGGCGGCACAGTTGATCACCCAGTGCGGAGCGGCGTCGCGGACGGCGTCCCTGACCGACTGCGCTCGCCGCAGATCCATCTGCTGTCGGTTCGGGCTGCTGATCTCGACCCCCTGCCGGCGCAGGAAATCGGCCAGGTCGACGCCCAGCTGGCCGGTCGCCCCCGCAATGAGGACCCGCATCAGGAGGCACCAAACCGTGGCAAAGCGGCGCCCGCGTCTGCGAGCCTGGGCAGGGCCAGGTCCTTTTTCGACACACTGAAGTCGGAACCCGGCCAGGCGATGTCCACGTCGGGGTCGTTCCAGGCCACACCATACTCATCATCCGGTCGGTAAACGTCGGTGCAGAGGTACAGGAAATCGGCGCGCTCGCTCAGCACGCAGAAGCCGTGCGCGAAACCCGGCGGCACATAGAGTTGCCGGTGATTGTCTTCCGACAGAATTTCCCCCGTCCATTCGCCAAAGCGCGGCGATCCGGTTCTGATATCGACCGCCACATCGAACACCTCGCCGGTGATTACCTGCACCAGCTTGCCCTGCGGCTGTCGCAACTGGTAGTGCAGGCCCCGCAGCACGCCGCGGCCAGAGCGGGAATGGTTGAGCTGCGCAAACGACAGGTCCAGTCCCTCCTGACGAAAACGCGGTCCGTTGAAGTATTCGATGAAGAAACCACGCTGGTCGCCGTGCACATCGGATTCCAGGAGAAGCACCTCGGGGAGTCGGGTCGGCGTCACCTTCATGGCTGCACGGGCTCGAGGACCTCCAACAGGTAGCGCCCGTAGTCGTTGCTGTCCAGCTCCGCGGCCAGCCGGCGCAGCTGGGCCGCGTCGATGTAGCCCATGCGGTAGGCGATTTCCTCCACGCAGGAAACCTTCAATCCCTGCCGCTGCTCGATGGTCTCGATGTAGCTGGCCGCCTGCAGCAGGGAGGCATGGGTGCCGGTGTCCAGCCAGGCCGAGCCGCGCCCCAGCAGCTCCAGCTGCAGCTCGCCGCGCTCCATGTAGGCGCGGTTGAGATCCGTGATCTCGAGCTCACCACGGTGGGACGGCTTCAGCATCGATGCCACCTCGACGACCTGCTCATCGTAGAAGTAGACACCGGTCACCGCATAACTGCTTTTGGGACGCTGGGGCTTCTCCTCGATGCTCAGCACCCGCCGGTGCTCATCGAATTCGACGACCCCATAACGCTGGGGATCCCGGACCCGGTAACCGAATATGGTTGCGCCGCGACTCAGCGTTGCTGCACGCTGCAGCAGACCGGCGAGTCCATGGCCATAAAAAATATTGTCCCCGAGGATCAGACAGGAGGGCGAGCCCTCAACAAACCGCCGACCGATAAGAAAGGCCTGTGCCAGCCCGCCGGGTGTCGGCTGGACCTCGTAGGCGAGACTCAAGCCAAACTGGTTGCCGTCACCGAGGAGCTCCTGGAACAGCGGCAGATGGTGGGGTGTGGAGATGATCAGGATTTCGCGGATACCGGCCAGCATCAGCACCGATAACGGATAATAGATCATCGGCTTATCGTAGACGGGCAGCAACTGTTTGCTGACCACCCGGGTCACGGGATAGAGCCGCGTGCCTGACCCGCCGGCGAGAATGATGCCTTTCATTGCCTAACAAAACTCATTAATTCAAACACATTCGCCGTGGCGCGTGCATCAGCCTTTAGCCGCGAGGCCGGAGGCAATCTCCCAGCCCACAATCCGTCACCGGGAGCTTGCTCCGTTACCGATGGGTATAATCTAGGGCGCTATGCCCCTCGCAATGACCGAGGAATGAAAGCCCCCTTGATTTTGTAATCCTGCGCGCAGCGCGTTTGTTTTCCAGGAATCACTGCTCCTCGGGCACATAGTCCGGCGGCGTTTCGGCGCCCTCCCCGAAAAAGAACTTCTCCATCTGCTCTTCGAGGAATTTGCGTGCCTTGGGATCGACCGGTGACAGGCGGTACTCGTTGATCAGCATGGTCTGTTGGCGCAGCCACATCTGCCAGGCCTCTTTGGACGCCTGTTCAAAGATGCGCTTGCCGAGGTCGCCCGGGTAAGGCGGCCGGTCGAGCCCCTCGGCTTCCTTACCCAGTTTTACGCACTTTACCATTCGAGCCATTGCTGCGGCCTCCTCGTTTCGAATCCTGCAACTGCGACAACAAGCGCTTCACGGGTGCCGCCAGTCCCAGGGTGGTCGGTTGGTCCGTGTTATACCAGAGAGCCCTCCCCCCTTCCATCACCGAAACCGGGGGGCTTTGCAGCTGCAACCGGCACGGCGTGATATCCAGATGATAGTGGCTGAAGGTGTGGCGCAACCTCGGGCCGAGCTCGAGCCGCGGCGGCACCGGCACCCGGTGGCGGTCACACCAGGCGAGCAGCGCCGCTTCGCCGTCGAACTCCGGCAGGCTCCACAACCCGCCCCAGACGCCACTCGCGGGACGCTTCTCCAGGTAAACGGCGCCGTCCGGAGTGCTGAGCAGAAGCATGTGGACGCCGCGCACCGGAAGCGCGCGCCGCGGCCGCGGTGCCGGAAGCTCCGACTGGCGCCCCTGCTGGCGGGCGCGGCAGTCCGTCTGCAGGGGACAACGCGCGCAGTCCGGCGTCCCGCGCCGGCACACCGTAGCGCCCAGATCCATCATGGCCTGGTTGTAGGCGGCGACCCGTCGCCCGGGTGTGGCCGCCTCGGCCAGCGCCCACAGACGATCCAGCACGGCCTGTTTCCCAGGCCACCCCTCGACGGCGTGAAACCGCGCCAGCACGCGCTTGACGTTGCCGTCGAGGATGGCATGCCGCTGGCCCAGGGCCAGCGACAATACGGCGCCGGCCGTCGAACGGCCCACCCCCGGCAGGCGGCTCACCGCATCCATGGCGTCGGGGAACCGGCCGCCGTGCAGGTCGCGTATCTGCTGCGCCGCGCGGTGCAGGTTGCGGGCACGCGCGTAGTAGCCAAGGCCGGACCAGTGGTGCAGCACCGCGTCGAGCGGTGCGGCCGCCAGCGCCAGGACCTCCGGGAAGGCCTGCATGAAGCGCTGGTAGTAAGGGACCACGGTTCTGACCTGAGTCTGCTGCAGCATGATCTCGGAGATCCACACTCGGTAGGGCGTCGGATCCTGCTGCCAGGGCAGGTCCCTGCGGCCGTGTCGGTCGTACCAGGCGAGCACGGCGGCGGCGAAGCGGTTTTGATTATCAGCCACGGAAGACACCGAAAACACGGAACAAATCTATTCCAAGTAAGACCAGCGCCCGCTGCGGTTTTGGTCATCAGCCACGGAAGGCACCGAAAGCACGGAACAAATCTATATAAAGTAACACCAGCGCCAACGCTCGATCTGCAAATTGGCTGACGTCGATTCATCAAAGCCGTGCTGATCGGCTACCCCCATCACGCCATATGTCCGTGCTTTCCGTGACATCCGTGGCTGAAGTCACATCAGACCTTGTAGTACTCCCTGTACCAGGCCACGAAGCTGGCCACGCCGTCTTCGACGGATGTGCTCGGCTGGTAGCCGACGTCACGCACCAGATCCTGCACGTCGGCGTAGGTGTCCGGCACATCTCCGGGCTGCAGCGGCAGCAGATTTTTCTCCGCCTTCCGCCCCAGGCAGTCTTCCAGGACCTCGATGTAGTGCATGAGCTCCACTGGCCGGTTGTTGCCGATGTTGTAGAGCACATAGGGGGCCGAGCTGGTCGCCGAATCCGGATGGTCGCCGGACCAGCCCGGGTTGGGCTCCGGAATCCGGTCCAGCACCCGAACGACGCCCTCGACGATGTCGTCGATGTAGGTGAAGTCGCGGCGGTGCTTGCCGTAGTTGAAGACGTCGATCGGTTCCCCGGCCAGCATCTTGCGTGTAAACAGAAACAGCGCCATGTCCGGCCGTCCCCAGGGACCGTAAACGGTAAAGAACCGCAGCCCCGTGGTGGGCAGCCGATAGAGGTGGCTGTAGGTGTGGGCCATGAGCTCGTTGGCTTTCTTCGTGGCCGCGTAGATGCTGACCGGATGGTCGACGTTGTCGTGCACCGAGAACGGCATGCGGGTGTTCGATCCGTACACCGAGCTGCTCGAGGCGTAGACCAGGTGCTCGACGCCATTGTGGCGGCAGCCTTCCAGCACGTTCATGAAGCCGACCAGGTTGGTGTCCACATAGGCGTGCGGATTTTCCAGCGAGTAGCGCACGCCGGCCTGCGCCGCCAAGTTGACCACCGCCTCCGGACTGTGTTTTGCGAAAGCTTCGGCGACTGCCGACCGGTCTTCGAGACTGATACGGAGATCCGTAAACTCGGGCTCGGACACCGTGCGCGCCAGTCGGGCCCGCTTCAGCTCCGGATCGTAGTAGTCGTTCAGATTATCGATGCCAATGACCTGATCGCCGCGCGCCAGCAGGCGCAGCGCCAGGGCGCTTCCGATGAATCCGGCCGCACCGGTGATCAGCACTTTCATGCGTTGTTATGCTCTCTGCTTTTGGGGGCGCAGATTCGAACCCCGCCTACCCGCGGAGGCGGTTTCCCTCCGCCCGCCACGCCTTCTGTATTTCGCCTGGTCAGAGCGATCCCCGCGGGTCCCTGCGATCATACCGGATCGCGTCACCTGAACAGCCCCTTGATCGAATCCCCGAACTGCTTCTCCAGCTTGTCCCCAATTTTTTCCTCGACCTCTTCCTGAACCTTTTCCTTGACCTTCTCCTCGGCCACTTCGCGCACGGCCTCGTCCAGGCGGATCTTGTAGCTCGGCTCGGCGAAGGTTCCGGCCACCTGAATCGGAATTGCGACGCCGCGCAGGTCGGTCAGCTCCTTGCCGCCCTGGCCTTCCAGGGAGCCGACCACCTTGGCGGTCACCCGGTAATCGAGCGTCTCCTGCGGCAGGTTGACGGTGCCTTCGCCCTCGACACGCAGCAGCGGGCTCTTGGCGCTCAGATCCTGGTTTCGGATCACACCGTTGGTGACTGTCGCCGTCCCCGCGAGCTCGCTGAAGTCGGTCTGGTTCGGTCCGGTGTCCGCCGGCGGTGGCTCGCCTTTGAGACGCGCCCGCGCCTTGCGGATCATCGCAGCCAGGTTGAAACCCTGGACGGCACCCTCGTTGAATGCAAAAGCCAGCTGGCCGTTGAGCGTCCTCTTGAATTCATCCGGCGTTTGTCCGACGGCGGTCAGTTGGGCCGTAGCCTGGGTGGCCCCGGACAGGCGTGCCTCGCCCAGCATGTCCTCGAGCAGGGGTCCGACCTGGACACCGGCCAGCTTTTCGTTCAGCGAAATTTTGGGTTGGCCGCCGCGCACGTCCAGCGTCACGTCACCCTGGTACTGTCCTTCGTACATCCGGGCGCTGGCCGGGTGGACCCGGACCAGGCCGTCCTTGGCGACTAACTGCATCACGATGTCGGTGCTGAGCATCTGCGCGGCTTTGAGCCGCCCGATGGTCAGCTTGCCGTCGACGTCGAGCCCGCGCAGCGCCTCCACGGGAATCATCTGGCCCCCAGCGGCCGCGGCCGGGGCCGGCGCGGCCGGCGCCGGCGCTTCGCTGCGCGGCGGCAGATAGCGGTCGACGTCGATCTGGTCGAGCTGCAAGCCGAAGCGGATCGCCGGCTTGGCGAAGTTACTGACTTTTACATCCCCTTTGAGCGTGGAGTCGTCCAGGCGCAGCTGCAGCTGGGGCACCGCCAGGCTGTCCGTGGTGGCCGCGAGCTGGAGCCGCCCGTCCGCGCGAGTCAGCACCTTCGGGTCGGACACCTCCGGCACCGGCTGTCCGAGGGCCTGAATCACCTCGCGCGGCACGAATTCTCCGATGCGCAGCTCGCCGCCGAAGGTGGGATCGTCCAGAATCTGCGTGCCGCTGAGCCCTCCTTCGATCGTGATCTCGAGAGCCGCCATCTTGAGCTCGCTCACATCCAGCGTCTGCGCGCCCAGATCGATGCGCGAATGGAAGCTCAGCTCCGGCTTCAGGGCGCCCCCCGGCAGCCCGGCGCCCGACAGGCCGGCGCTGAAGCGCGCGTCGTCGATCTGTACGACCTGCCGGTCGGCGGACAGCGCAACGGTCGCGTCGAGCTCGACCGGTCCGCTGATTTCCGGGTCACTCGCGGCGAGCTGCATCTCCAGGTGGACCGGCACCGCCTCGCCCGGCGCGATAGCCCCGGTTTCGAGGTTCACCCGCTCGATGCGGTACTGGGTCCCCGCCTGGCGGTCGTCCCAGAGCACCGCCGCATCCGTGATCTCCACCCCGCCGATCGCCAGGCCGGCAAGGGCGAGCTGCCCCCCTGCTTCCTCGGGCGGCTGCTCGGGCGGCGGCGCCTCGCCTTCGGCGCCGGCCGCCAAATCGGCCCAGTTGGTTTTGCCGGCGGCGTCGGTTTCCAGGGAGAGCTTCAGCCCCTGCAGCAGGATGGTGTCCATCTGCAGCTCCTTGCGCAGCAGCGGCATCAGCTTGACGCTGACTTCCACCGCCTCGACCTGCACGAAGGCCCGCTCGGAGAAGCCGGGCGCATTGGAAAGCGAGGTGGGTCCGACCTCCAGCCCCAGCCAGGGGAACACCGACAGACCGAGGTCGCCCTCGATGTTCAGCTTCCGCCCCGTCGCGGATTCGACGGCCTCGGCGATCTGGGGCTTGAAGTCATTGGGGTCGACGACCAGGGGAATGATGATGACCGCCGCCACAATGAGCAAGACCAGGCCGGCCAGCAGGTAAGCGACAATCCGCAGCAATTTCCCCATTGTGATCCCTCTGATCCCGATTTGATTGTCTAGGCGCAGCAGGGACGACGGACAGGAAACCCGGCCGGTTCGTCAGCCAATTGCTGGTCGCCAATTGCCAGAGAATGGAGCGGGTGATGGGAATCGAACCCACGTCATCAGCTTGGGAAGCTGAGGTTCTACCATTGAACTACACCCGCGTAGTTCTTGGGGGACAGGAGTTTACAGAATAGCAGGGTTGGGTGTCACTACCAGAGGAACGAGGGCTTGGCGGTACCCCTTTGAGACGGCTTTGCACCACGCTCACTTGCAGTCTTGCATAGAGAAAGAATACGGCCGCTCAAGAGCGGCCGTATCAGAAGTCGAACGCGTTTTGTTCTGGCTACCGGCTACGCCTGCGGCTCAGTCCGAGCAGGCCCAACAGCCCGGAGCCGAACAGCCAGACGGCTGCCGGCACAGGAACGACCGATCCGAAAGCACTGTCCTCTACGCACGAGTCGGTGATTTCCGGATCGCACGGACCTTGAGTAAAGAACAGAGCGGCAGTCGACGTCATCCCTCCAGGACCTAACGGGTCCGACTCCAGGTCAAAGTCATTTTCCGTGAAGCCTGTGCCACCGAGATCGATGATCCAAGTCGCCGTGTTACCCGCCGGTGGATTCGGAAGCAGACCGTCGTTGCCTGCACCCAGGTCGAGCAGAACATCAAACGTGCCGAACCCATCTGCGGGCTGATCAAAGGCCAAGCTTGCCGCGCCCAAAGGATCGGTGTCGATAGTTAACGTGGATGTGCCCGAAAAGTTGAAAAAGACTTGTGAGATCGTAAATCCGTCATCGGGATCCGTGCCAGTCGAACTGGTATCCGACAGGTTCGTAAGGGTCAGACTGAGCAAGTCATTACCGCCGGCATTGCTGACGCTGAGATCCAGGGTCGCATCCAGAAAGTCCACATTTGTGGAGTCACTAGAAGCCCCGGAGAAAGTCAACGAGAAGGCAGAAACGCTAGAGCTGACCAGAATCCCCCCAAATAAAGCCGCTATGGCCAACTTATTTCGATACATTCCCTATCTGCTCCTGAATTATTCTCAACGAGACCACTGCACCCTGCTTCCTAAGCCTCGTTCATCCAACGACTGATGAAGCAAAGTACAGACCATTTTCGCTTGTCGAACACAATTCTCATAAATTCGGTGGGTTACATTTTTCCCCCTTGGCGTGGAAATCCTGTTTGCCAAGAATTCCGACAGGCGAAGCTTATCCCAAGGGGCCAAGCATTCGCTATTTAACTTTTATAAATCAATGTGTTAACCCTAAGGCTAGAGTCGAGAAGGCCTTGTCAGCTAACTCGACAAATCGTTTCCGGCTTCACGCCTGCGATTCGTGACAGATGAACCAATAGCGCGACGTTCGATTTCGCGCCCACTCCCGAGGTGATACATTAGTTCTCGAAAATAACCAATGCCTTACTGACCAGATTTTAAGGAACGGACTTCTGCAACGGCCACTGCTTGCGCTCGCGAAGGCATTGAGCATCCTCACTTTGGCCTCTGTTGCGGCCCAGCCACTTGCCGAGCCCCTCCTCCACTATACCGCGGGCGACGTGCCCGTCCCTGTCGAGCCTGATCTCGAACCGGAAGAGACCACCGACATCGACCGCGCCCAGGACGCGATGAGCGACTCGGTCAACGAGGCGGCCCGGTGGTTCGACGCGTTTTTCGGTGACGAGCGCTATGTCTCAGAGGAGGCCTACTCGCGCATCCGGCTGACGCCGAGCGCTTTTTTCGAAGAAGGGGAAGCCCCCGACTACAAATTCAGGGTCAACGCCAAGGTCAAGGTCCCCCGGCTCAGCAAGCGCCTGCGGGTGGTGGTCGCCGACACCAGCGAGGACGAAGAAGCGGTCCTGACGCCGGAGACCTTCCCCGAGGCGCGGCAGACGGAAAACGATGCGACGGCCATCGGTCTTCAGTATTTTCTCCGCACCAAGCGGAAGCTCAATACCAGCGTCACCGCCGGCATCAAGATCGGCAGCGGCCACGTGGTGGACTTCTTCGCCGGCCCCCGGCTGAGGAAAACCTGGCCGTTCGAGGTCTGGCAGATCCGTTTTACGGAGCGGGTGCGCTGGTACACCGACATCGGCTGGGAATCCCGCACCCGCTTCGACTTCGAGCGCCTGTTCGACGCTGACCTGTTTTTCCGTACCACCGCAGACCTACGGTGGCGCGAGGAAGACTATAACGATGACGGTTTCCGCCTCGAGGCGGGGCCCACCCTCACCCTGCGTCTGGGCCGCAAGGCCGCGATCGATTACCAGTGGAATAATGTGTTCAAGACCAAGCCCAGCGTTCGCCTCGACGAAACCACACTGCGTGCCCGCTACCGCCAGCGCATCTGGCGCAAGTGGCTGTTCTTCGAAATCAACCCGCAGTTGGCATTCAGAAACGACGACGACTTCCGCTACACGCCGGGGATCGAGCTCAGACTGGAAGCCTCCTTCGGCGGTCTGGAGGAGCTCAGGGAAAAGCGACGGCGCGCGAGGGAGTCGGCCGACTGATCGGCGACCCGAGCCTGACAGGTGACAAGTGCCAACCCGCCTTAAGCCGTCGCGTAAAGGGCCTCCACCTGATCGGCGAATGCCTCCAGGACGCGGGCCCGCCTGACCTTGAGCGTCGGTGTCTGGAATCCGTTCTCCACCGTCCAGGGCTCCAGGGTCAACGCCACCCGCCGGATCTTCGCGTAGCCGGGGAAATCGTGCAACTGCCGCTGGATCCGGGCGAGCACTTTTTTCTGCAGGTGCTCGGCGCTCAGGCTCTCGCGCGCGAAGGGGTCGAGACCGAACTCCCGGGCAAAGCCGAACCAGTGGTCGGAATTGAGCACCACCAGCGCGGACAGGGAGGGCCGGCCCTCTCCCAACACCAGCGCCTGATCGAACAGGGGATCCATGCAGATCGCCGCCTCCATGTCGGCCGGCGGCACCTTCTCGCCGTTTGACAGCACCAGGATGTCCTTGATGCGCCCGGTGATGTAGATCAGACCATCTTCGATGCGGGCCTGGTCGCCGGTGTGAAGCCAGCCGTCGGGGTCGATCATGGCCGCGGTCGCGGCATGATTGTTCCAGTAGCCCAGCATGACGCCGGGACTCTTGACCAGCAGCTCGTCCTGCTCGCCGATGCGCACCTCGATCCCGCGCAGAGGCTCCCCGACACTGGCCGGATCGTTGTGGCCGGGGCGGTTGACGCTGATCACCGGGCTGGTCTCGGTCAACCCGTAGCCCTGCAGCACCTCCAGGCCCAGCCCGATAAAGGTCTTCGCCACCGGAAGCGGCAGGGCGGCGCCACCGCTGACCGCATAGCGCAGCCGCCCGCCGAGCTTGCCCGTGACCTTCTCGCCGACCAGCTTCTTCAGCAGCGGGTACAACAGCAGGTCCGGTGTCCGGGAGCCCCGGCCCTGGCGGTAAAGAAAGTGCCGCCAGCCGGTGCCCACCGTGGCCCGAAACAGCGCACGCGCCGCGGGAGACTGCTTTTCGAGCTGCTCCAGGACGCGGCTGTGCACCCGCTCGAAGATGCGCGGCACCGCAATCATGACGGTCGGCCGGATCCGCAGCAGGTCCTCGGCGAGCTGCGGCACCGAGCGCGCGTGCGCCACAGTCGCGCCGGCCATCATCGGCAGGTAATAGCCGGCGGTCCGCTCCAGCGTATGGGACAGCGGGAGAAAGGACAAAAAGACGTCCTGCTGATAGCAGTCGACCGAAGCAGCAGCCGCGTGAGCCACTCCGAGCATGTTGTGATGGCTCAGCATCACGCCCTTGGGGCGCCCGGTGGTGCCGGAGGTATAGACGATCGAGGCCAGGGCGTGCGGCTCGCCCGGACGATGCGCCGGCTCGGGCCCCGATGCGGGGAGCCAGTCGTCGACGAAACACAGCCGCGGATCGGCGGCGAGCGCCGTGTGCGCGTCGTCCGGCGCGCGCGGCTTTTGCAGGATCAGCACGCGGCGCAGCACATCGTCGCCCTCCAGCGCCGGCGCCAGCCTTTGCCACTGCTTCAGGTTCTGGACCAGCAGCAGCTTCACCGCCGCGTCCCGCAGAATATAGGCGACGCTGTCGGGCCGGTCTTCGGTGTACAGCGGGACCGACACTAGGCCCTCGGCCAGCACTGCCTGATCGAAGTAGACCCACTCGATGCTGTTGCGCAGCTGGATCGCGGCGCGGTCACCGCGCTCCAGCCCTCCCCCGGCCAGCGCGGCGCGCCAGCGCGCCACGCGCGCCGCCGCCTCACTCCAGGTGGTTTCGACCCAGCAGCGGCTCGAAGGATCGAAGTCGCGGTAGGCCGGCAGATCGGGCGTACGGTGGACCCGCTCGCGGAAAAGCCCGTCGAGCGTCCCGGCCGCCTCGGCGGTAATCAGATCTTCCTGCCAGTCGTTCATAACCGGCTATTTGTGCATGGAATCTGCGCCTGTGCAACTTTTCGGTTAGAATACGGCGCCATGGAATTGATGATCAACGGCAAGCCGGAGCAGCTGCCGGAGGGCACCACCGCCGCTCAACTCATCGACCATCTGGGGCTGGCCGGACAGCGCCTGGCCATGGAGGTCAATCGGGAAATCGTGCCGCGCAGCAACTTTGCCACCCACACCCTGAGGCCGGGTGACGAGATCGAGATCGTGCGCGCCATCGGCGGCGGATGTCGCTAGAGAAACACGCCTCGCAGGAGTATTGCATGTCCACCGTAATGAAAACCGCAAGCCGCCGGACGGCCGACCCGCTCGTCATCGACGGGGTCGAATATCAGTCGCGCCTGCTGGTCGGCACCGGCAAATACAGGGATCTGGAAGAGACCCGTCTGGCCATCGAAGCCAGCGGGGCGGAAATCATAACCGTCGCCATTCGCCGCACCAACATCGGCCAGAACGCCGACGAGCCCAACTTGCTGGACGTACTCCCCCCTGACCGCTACACCTACCTGCCGAACACGGCGGGCTGCTACAGCGCCGAGGACGCCGTGCGCACCTGTCGGCTGGCGCGGGAGCTGCTCGACGGACACGACCTGGTCAAGCTGGAGGTCCTGGGCGACGAGAAGACCCTGTTCCCCGATATCACCCAGACCCTCGGCGCCGCCGAAACGCTGATCGCGGACGGCTTCCGCGTGATGGTGTATACCAATGACGACCCCGTCGTCGCCCGGCGCTTCGAGGAGATGGGCTGCGTTGCGGTCATGCCGCTGGCCGCCCCCATCGGCTCCGGGCTGGGGATTCGCAACCCCTACAACATCATCACGATCGTCGAGAACGCCGGCGTCCCGATTCTGGTCGACGCCGGGGTCGGCTGCGCCTCGGATGCCGCCATCGCGATGGAGCTCGGCTGCGACGGCGTGCTGATGAACACGGCCATCGCCGGCGCCAGAGATCCGGTCCTGATGGCTTCCGCGATGAAGAAGGCGATCGAAGCGGGTCGCGAATCCTATCTGGCGGGGCGCATTCCCAGAAAACGTTTCGCCAGCGCCTCGTCGCCGCTGGACGGCACCTTTTTCTGAATCCGATCAGCGAACGAGGCGAGATTCGGACATTCCATCGGAATACACCCTTGGCGTAGTCACGACGATCGGGCTGGTTCCGGTAAGGGGGTTGCTCGACGCTGGCGCTTACCTCCCAACCCCCTTACCGGAACCAGCCCTGCGCTGAAGAATGCCAAGGGGAGCTTCTTCCACCTGTGTCTCCCTGGCCCATACCTCAGCCACTTTTGACAGGTGATCCCGGGCGTTGGTGCGAGAGGTAAGCGCCAGCATTGAGCGCACCAATGCCCGGGAACACCTGCCAGCCCAGTCCGGCGGTCGGCAGGTTTCGAATCACTCTTCATCAGACCCGTATAATCGCGCCCCTGCAGCGGGTGAATCCATGAGCCAGAACAAACCCGAGTCAAGGCCAGAGGGCAGACCGATCCGCTCCTTCGTGCGCAGGCAGGGACGGCTGACGCCCGGCCAGCAACGCGCCCTCGAGACGCTCTGGCCGGTCTACGGGCTTGCCTGCACGGAGACCATGGACTTCGAGGCCGTGTTCGGCCGGCGCGCACCTGTGACGCTCGAGATCGGGTTCGGCAGCGGCAGCAGTCTGGCCGAGATGGCGGCGCAGAATCCGGACAGCGATTTCATCGGCATCGAGGTGCACCGCCCCGGCGTCGGGCGCCTGCTGATGGAGCTCGACGAGCGCGGGCTGCACAACGTCAGGGTCTGCTGTCGGGACGCGGAGGACGTGCTGGAAGACGCCGTTGCGGATGCATCGCTCGACCGGGTGCTGCTTCTGTTTCCCGACCCCTGGCCCAAGAAGAAGCACCACAAGCGACGTCTGGTGAAGCCGGCATTCGTGGCGCTGCTGGCGCGAAAGCTGATATCGGGTGGATGCTTCCACATGGCAACCGACTGGGAGCCCTACGCAGCGCAGGCGCTCGAGCTGATGCAGGCCTCCGATGCCTTCATCAACTGTCAGGAGGGTGGCGGCTATTCCGCGCGGCCCGGCTACCGGCCCGTCACGCGCTTTGAGCGGCGCGGTCAGCGGCTCGGCCACCCCGTTCGCGATCTGATCTTTCGGCGCGCCTGACCCGCCGAAGCGGACATCAGGAGGTCTGAGGCACCAGACGGATCCGCCGCGTGGACTTCTCCGGGTTCAGGGGCGAATCCGGGTCGGCCCGGTCACCCAGCTGCTCGCGCGCGTACTCGATCGCATCGGTGCGGGTGCGGAAGAAATGCTCCCTGCCGATCTTCTCGGTCAGGCCGGAGCGGTCGAAAATCTCCATGGTCTGCCGCTTGGGTCGGGCGATCAGGACGTTGATCCCGGCGTGGCCGAGGCGCTCGTGCAGCGCACCGATCACTTCTTCTCCGGTGGCGTCGATTTCGTTGACCCCCTCGATGTCCAGCACCACGAATTTCAGATCCGGCTTGCTCGCCACGTTCTGCAGCACCCGGGTCTCGAAATAACCGGCGTTGGCGAAATACAGCGAGCCGTCGAAGCGCAGCAGTGAGATATCCTTGCACTTGGGCAGGCGATGCACGTCAGCGTCCCGGAAGGTGCCGTCGGAGTGCAGGGAGAGCTCGGCAAACCGCGGCCGCATGCTGCGGTAGACGAACAGACCGAGCGACAGCAGCACGCCCACGATAATGCTCGTCTCCAGGTGCGGCGCCATCGCCAGCGTGAGCGCAAAGGTGACGATGGCCACGGCGCCGTCGTGTTTCTGCACCTTGAGTGCGTGCACGATGGGCTTGATCTTCACCAGATTGATGACCGCCATGATGATGACTGCCGCCAGTGTGGCCTGGGGCAGATGGTAGAGCAACGGCGTGAGGAACAGCAGGGTGATCGCCACGACCGACCCGGTCACCACCGACGAGAAGCCGGTCTGGGCGCCGGCGGCGATATTGACCGCGGACCGGGAAAAAGAACCCGAGACAGGATAGGCGCCGAACAGCCCGGCACTGACGTTGGACAGCCCCTGACCGAACAGCTCCTGGTTGGTGTCCAGCCGCTGCCGGGTCTGGGCGGCCATGGCCTTGGCGATTGCAACGGCCTCCATGAAGCCGATCAGCGAGATGGTGATGGCCGCCGCGACGAGGCTGCTTGCCGTCTGCAGATCGAACGCGGGAAAGCCGATCCCCGGCAGGCCTTGCGGGATTTCCCCGACCACCTTGCCGCCGGCCGTTTGAAAACCGAGCAGCCAGGAGGCAAGCGTGGTAATGGCCACGGCGGTGAGCACCGTGGGAATCTTCGGCAGGTACTTTCTCATCAGCACCATAATGGCGAGCGCCGCCACACCCATCACCAGCGTGACCAGGTGCGTGTCCTCGCCGGCGGCCACCAGGACCCGCCACACGGTCTCGTAGTGGTGCTCGGCTTTTTCCACGGTGACGCCGAACAGCTTGCTGAGCTGGGAGGTGGCGATGATGATGGCCGCGCCGTTGGTGAAGCCCACCACCACCGGGTGCGAGAGAAAGTCGACCAGCACGCCGAGCCTCAGCACGCCGAGCATCATCTGGAAGACGCCGACCATGATCGCCAGCAGGGCGGCGAGGCCGAGATACACCGTGGCCCGCTGATCCGGCGGCAGCTCCATGCCCATCACCAGGGGCCCCAGCGCCGCCGCCGTCATCAGAGACACCACCGCCACCGGGCCGGTCGCCAGCTGCCGCGAGGATCCCCAGAAGGCGGCGATCATCACCGGGACAAAGGACGCATACAGCCCGATGTAGGCGGGCAAACCCGCGAGCTGAGCGTAGGCCATGGACTGAGGAACCAGCACCAGCGCCACGGTAATACCGGCGATGATATCCGCCCGCAGTCTTTCCGGGTTGCGGGCTTCGCCGACCCAGTCCGAAAAAGGCACGAGCATGCGCCGCACATTGGCCACGATTTCACCAGCGCCAGCCATAGGTACCCAGGTCCCCGACGGTGTGATTTGTGCTAAATATACCAGAGGTGCCGGCAGCCGCCCCAAGTCAGGGCGCCATGGACAAGACCTCGAAAGTATAACGGTTTTCGCCGGAGTTCTCGAATCGCCGGCGACCGCGAGCCCGCCGATGTCGCCCTTCGAGGCGGCCGGCCGCAGCGAAACAGACCCCAATACAGAGTGTTAGCCCGTGGTTGTCGGCCGCGGCGGAAAAGTGGTTCAATACGCCGTTCCGGCTGACGCCCGGTGGCCGCGGCATATTAATCGACATCCCGTACGTGGCGACCCAGGATTCCGGGACCGTGCCAGGGGACCTCCCGGCGCGGTGCCAGCGCTTTATCAGTAAACGTTTCGAGGAGATTGGCATGTCCAGGAAACACCCGATCATCGCGGTCACCGGGTCATCCGGCGCCGGCACGAGCACGGTCAAGGTCGCTTTCGAGCACATTTTTCTCCGCGAAGGGGTCAATCCCGCCATCATCGAGGGAGACAGCTACCACCGCTACGACCGCGCGGCCATGAAAGAGGCCATGAAGAAGGCCGAAGCCGAGGGTAACCGGCATTTCAGCCATTTCGGCCCCGAAGCGAATCTGTTCGACAAGATCGAAGACAGCTTCCGGCGCTACAGCGAATCGGGCAGCTGCGAGCAGCGCTACTACCTGCACAGCGACGAGGAAGCCGCACCCTTCGGTCAGAAGCCCGGCGAATTCACGCCCTGGGAGACCATTCCGGCCGGGACGGACCTGCTGTTCTACGAAGGCCTGCACGGCGGCGTCGTCGATGGCAACACCAATGTCGCCCAGTATGTCGACCTGTTGATCGGCGTCGTGCCGATCGTCAACCTGGAGTGGATCCAGAAGATTCACCGCGACTGCGCCCAGCGGGGCTATTCCGCCGAGGCGGTCACGGATACCATCCTGCGCCGCATGTACGACTATGTGCACTACATCACGCCGCAGTTCTCGCGCACCGACATCAACTTCCAGCGCGTGCCGACGGTCGACACCTCCAACCCCTTCATCGCGCGCGACATCCCCACGCCGGATGAAAGCTTCGTGGTGATCCGCTTCCGCGATCCGACGAAACTGGAGGTGGACTTCCCTTATCTGCTCGCCATGCTGCAGGGCTCATCCATGTCCCGGCGCAACTCGCTGGTGGTGCCGGGCGGAAAGATGGGGTTTGCCATGGAAATCATTCTGGCGCCGATCATCCAGAGGATGATGCGCGACCGGAAAGCCATGCTCTGAGCCACTCAGCTGTGCTAAATAAAAGGGGGAGCGCCCGATGACCCGGTCGGGCCTTCCCTTTTTCTTTTGCTCGGGACGGAATCGATGAACACCCGTGCGCAGTTTCAAGTCGGGCACGCCGAGGCATCCGACTGGCAAGAGGCGGCCGATGCCTGTCTGCGGCAGATGGGTGAGGTGTCCGGTCGAGCGAACCTGGGCTTTGTGTACACCAGTGATGTCCACGCGCAGCACCTGGCGCCCCTGGTCGAGTATCTGCGGGCCGCCACCGGGATCGAGCACTGGACGGGCACCGTCGGCGTGGCCATCTGTGTCACCGGCAGGGAATACTACGAGAGTCCGGCAATGGCCGTCATGGTCGGCGCCCTGCCCCGGGACAGTTTCCGGATACTGCCCTTCTACAACCGTGCCGCGGACAACCTGCCGGGCAGCTGGGACGGCTGGCTCGCGAGCTCGAGCACGCATCTCGCGGTCGTCCACGGCGACCCGGCCAACGGCCTGCTGCCGCAGCTTCTGCTGCAGCTCAGCCACGAGCTGCCGGGCGGTTATCTGGTCGGAGGCCTGACGTCCTCCCACGGCGCGCGCCCACAGGTCGCCGACGCCGTGCTCGACGGCGGGCTGTCCGGCGTCGTCTTCAACCGCGAGGCTCGCGTGGTGACGGGGCTGACCCAGGGCTGCAGCCCCATCGCGGGCAAGCACAGGGTCACCGACTGCGACGGCAACGTCGTCAACAGCATCGATGGCCTGCCGGCACTCGACGTTTTCAAGCAGGACATCGGCGAAATCCTCGCACGCGACCTGAGCCGGGCCGCCGGCTATATCTTTGCCGGACTGCCGGTACGGGGCTCGGACACCGGCGATTACCTGGTGCGCAACCTGATCGGAATCGATGTAAAGGGCAAGCGGCTGGCGATCGGCGACGTCGTCCACGAAGGACAACAGATCCAGTTCTGCCGTCGCGATGGGGAGACCGCCCACCAAGACATGCAACGCATGCTGGAGGACCTGCGCGAGCGCACCGGTGGCGAGCGCCCGCGTGGAGGCCTGTACTTCTCCTGCCTGGGCCGCGGCAGGGAGCTGTTCGGAGAAGACTCGGCCGAGCTGCAAATGATCCGCCGGACGCTGGGCGATTTCCCGCTGGTCGGCTTCTTCGCCAACGGCGAGATCTCCAACCAACGCCTGTACGGTTATACCGGCGTGCTGACGCTGTTCGTCTGAGCGTCGCGCTTCGCCTGCTCGACCGACCCGGAGGCCCGGCAAACGTGCGTGAGTCGGCCGACATGAGCTGTCGGGACACGCCGTGAATGCCTCCCTATCCGCTCGACGGCCGCGCCCGTGCCGCCGGAGGGTCACGCGAGCTTATATCGGCCGACTCATGCGCTCACTGGTGTGCTTGCGCACGCCCACAACCCGCCTATACTCTGGGATGCTGACAGCGGCTCCTGCCTGCAATCCCGCGCAGGCACGGAAGGAGTAAGGAACATGACGCTGGCCTGGAATGACGCCGCGCGGGTCCACCCCTCGAGGTCATCCTGCCGCGCCTGATCATGCACTACCTGATGCAAGACATAGCACGCTACCTGATGTCCTGTCGGGAGCTGGAGGCGTTCTGCTCTCACAACGGCTGGATCGACAACCGCTCCCTGTACTACGAGATCCTCGAGCAGAGCGACCGGCACATCATCGCCCTGGTCCAGTTCGATGAAATCCTGGTGCAGGGCACCGGGAGCGTCGCCGCCCGCCTGCCCTGTCAGGGTCGCCTGCGCCTGACGCTGGATCGCTACGGACAGGTGAGCCACGCCGAGCTGCTGTGAAGCGGCACCACCGCCGTCACCGAGCCTCCCTGAACCCGCGGTGGCCCGCCCGGGGCATCCACCGTCGATGACGATCAGCGCCCTGGTTCTGCTGTTCATGGGCATGCTGCTGGCCGCCCTGTTGCTGGAGCCGGTGGCGCGCCTGCTGCGGCTGCCGGTGAGCGCCGCGCTGGTGGCAGGCGGATTTGCGGGATCCGAAATCATCGTGGGCATGGGCATCGACACCGGACTGCGATGGCACCACTTTCGCGACCTGGTATTTTTCGTGTTTCTCCCGGCCCTCATCTTCCAGTCAGCCTACGGCATGAGCTCCCGTCTGCTGCTGCACAACCTGGTACCGATCCTGCTGCTGGCCCTGCCCGTGCTGCTGCTCTCCACACTGCTGACAGCGGCCCTGGTGTTTGCCGGTATCGCCCACCCGGAGGGATTTCCCTGGATCACCGCGCTGGTGTGCGGCGCACTGCTTTCGGCGACCGACCCGGTCGCCGTCACCGA
The DNA here is from genome assembly GCA_050118435.1 of Gammaproteobacteria bacterium. GTDB lineage: Bacteria > Pseudomonadota > Gammaproteobacteria > DSM-19610 > DSM-19610 > Thiogranum. The sequence continues at coordinate 20,321 of JASFKW010000029.1, forward strand.
GGTCGCCCGTCGTCTGCCCGTGCCGGAGCGGCTGGTTACCCTGATGGAAGGCGAAAGCCTGTTCAACGACGCCACCACCATCGTCCTGTTCACCCTGCTGCTGGCCATGGCGATCACGCCGGGGACGGGGCCGGACTGGAGCGATGCGGGGACGGAGTTCCTGAAGCTGATGGCAGGGGGCGCGGTCGTCGGCGCGGTGGGCGGCCTGCTGGCCGCGCTGCTGATCGGCTGGCTTGGACGTGCCCCGGTTGTGAGTCTGATGGCGGCCTACGCCAGCTACCTGATTGCCGAAACCTGGTTCGAAGTGTCGGGCATCATGGCCTGCCTCGCCTGTGGTCTGCTGATCGGCCAGCGCATCCGCAGCGCCGGCCGCCAGCCACTGGCAGCGCTCGATGCATGGTGGGCGGAGCTGGGCTGGATCGCCAACAGTGGGCTTTACCTGCTGGCCGGTGCCACCATCACCCTGGGCATGTTCGAGCAGCGCTGGCTGGCGATGCTGATCGGCGTGGCGGCCGTGCTGACGGCGCGCTTCATCGGCGTATGGCTCACCGGTTGGCTGACATCACTGATTCCGGCTCAGGAGCCGGTTTCGCCGGCGCACCGCCTGGTGATGAGCATCGGCGGTGTCCGAGGAGCCGTGACGCTGGCGCTGGCCCTGTCGCTGCCGGTGGAGCTGGAAGCCTGGTGGACCGTGCAGTCCATCGCCTACGGTGTCGTAGTGTTTTCGCTGTTCGTGCAGGCACCGCTGGTGGGTCCGGTGCTGGCAAAGCTGCAGCGCGAAGGGCGTCTTTAGGGAGGCGGCTCACCGGCGCGCTCACATGTAGACGTAGCCGCTGCCCAGCAGCCGCTCGACCTCGTCCGGGCCGTAGGGAACCAGGCGCAGGAATCCGGGCACCTGGTCATCGGCGATTCCGCGGTTGCGCATCTGTGTCTGGCAGATGCTGATGTCCACCGCACCCAGCGCGGCCAGCTTGGCCGCCTGATCCACGATGTCGCGATAGCGCTGATAATTCTCGAAGGCAAAGAATTCAACCTCGGGTCCGTGGAGCACCAGCGACACCAGGGGCACTTCCTCCGAGGCGCGGGGCCGGTCCAGCAACGCCTCCACGCGCCGGAACAAGGTTTTCAGCTCTTCGACGGTGTGCAGGTTGACGTCGGCAACATAGCCGGCCGGCGCCTGCTCGGGCACCGGAACGATGGGCTCGAGCTGCGCCACCCGCGCCGCGGGCCCGGCGGGTGGCGCCTGACCGACGTGGGGACGATCGTGCAGCACGAGACCCGCAACCAGGCCCAGTGCCAGCACCGCCATCGCCAGAATCAGCAACTGTCGCAACATCATCACATCCCGCTGGTGAACCCGGGAACACCCGTGACGGCAGGCGTCAGCCGGGACGAGCGATCGGCCAGACTGCCCTCTCTACCTCCCTACAGGCCTGCACTCACAGGGCCTCGTGTCCGTCAGCGGGTGTCGGCCGCAGGCATGCGGCCGTCAAGCCTCAGGGACGCATTTACGGCCTCCCGCTGACAGACATGAGGACCGGTCACACCACCCGCAGCATAGCACACGCACATCCGCTACAATGGCCGCGCCTTTTCCCAGACGGCCACAGCACCATGCCAGAATACGCCCGACAGATGGATGACAGCGCGCGCAGGAAGGTAGCCGTCTGGCTGCTGTTGTGCTGCGCGATGATTTTCGCCATGGTCAGTCTCGGCGGCGTCACGCGCCTGACCGGCTCCGGCCTTTCCATGGTGGAGTGGGATCCGATCTTCGGATGGCTGCCGCCGCTCAACGAGGCGCAGTGGGAAGCGGTATTCGCCAAATACCGAGAATCCCCGGAGTATCGGAAGGTCAACATCGGCATGGACCTGCACGGCTTCAAGTCGATCTACTGGTTCGAGTATGCGCACCGGCTGCTGGGCCGCTCCATCGGCATGGTGTTCCTGCTGCCGCTGCTCTGGTTCGCAGTGCGGGGCATGTTGAGCCGACCGCTGGGACTGCGGCTGGCGGCGGCTTTCGTGCTGGGCGGTCTGCAGGGTGTGCTGGGGTGGTACATGGTCAAGAGCGGGCTGGTGGACCGGCCGCACGTCAGCCAGTACCGGCTCACCGCCCATCTGGGGCTGGCGCTGCTGATCTATGGCTACCTGCTGTGGCTGCTGTTCGACCTGCTGTTTCCGCGGCCCGGCGGCACGTCGGCCTCCGCGGGGTTGCGCAGGTCGGCCGTGGCCCTGCTGGGACTGATCGGCCTGACCATCCTGTCCGGCGGTTTCGTGGCCGGCCTCAAAGCGGGCCTCGCTTACAACACCTTTCCGAAAATGGGCGACCAGTGGCTGCCGCCCGCCGGGTGGATGCTGGAGCCCGGCTGGCGCAATCTGTTCGAGAATATCGCCACGGTCCAGTTCGATCATCGCCTTCTGGCGACCCTGACCCTGCTTTCGGTGATGGCGCTCTGGGTCTATGTGGTACGGCGGCCGTCGTCTTCCACGATCCGCCTCGGCGCCCACCTGCTGCTGATCGCCGCCATCGCCCAGGTCGGCCTGGGCATCGCGACCCTGCTCCTGCACGTACCGGTGGCGGTGGCCGCGACCCACCAGGCGGGGGCTCTCACGCTGCTGACCCTGATGATTTTCACCACCCACCGCCTGCGCAGGCATTAGAGCGGCGAGGTGCCGGCCGGTGCAGCGCCCCGGCTCATTCGAGGCTCGCGTAATAGGCCGCAAGGTCTTCGATGTCGGCATCGCTCAGCGGGCGGGCCATCGGCGACATCATGGGATCCTGGCGCGTTCCTTCGCGAAACGCTTTCAGCTGTTTGACCAGATACGTCATCTTCTGACCGGCCAGGTTCGGCCACAGGGGATTCGCGCTGACACCGTTGCTGCCGTGGCAGCCGGCACAACGCGCCGACTTGGCTTTGCCGGCCGCAATATCGGCGGCCAGGCCGCCGGAACTGTACGCCAACAGCAGGCCGGCCACTGCTGCCGTCAAAGGTTTCATCATGGCCGTGATCTCCTCACCGGACCGACCGGTCACTGGCCGGCGAGCTGATCGCGCACCTTGTCCAGCTTGCCGCGCACCTGATCCGCGAGCGCTTCTATGCCGCTCTGGTCCACCAGAGAGAGCACCGCCTTGGGATCCATGAAGGCGACCGTGATCGCGCCGTCCGGCTCTTCGCGCACCACCACGTTACAGGGCAGCAACACTCCGATGTCCGGGTCGGCCTCCAGGGCCTGGTGGGCCAGCTTCGGATTGCAGGCCCCGAGAATCTTGTAGGGACTACGATCCACATCCAGCTTCTGCTTGAGCGTCGCCTTGACGTCGATTTCCGTGAGCACCCCGAAGCCCTCGGTTTTCAGGGCGTCGGTCACCCGCTCCACGGCTTCGTCGAAGCCGCAGGACATCTGTAAACTGAATCCGTACATCGATCTGCTCCTCGTCTCGATCGGGTCGGCCATTGTACCGGATCGGGGCATTGCCTGTAGACTTGCGGCCATGCCCAACTCCGGCCGCCGCTTCTGGGTGGATCCCCTGTTTTTCGCCGCCCTGGCTGCGGCGGTCGTCTACTGGGTGGTGCTGTACCGGACCAGCGGCGCGGGGCCGGACCCGGGATGGCCGCTGCGCGATCCGGCGCGGTTCGTCTACCCGGCCCTGATCTACCCGATCGTCGAGGAGCTGGTGTTCCGTGGCCTGGTTCAGGATCTGGCACATCGCCACCTGCGGCCCTGGCACCTGGGCCCGCTGAGCCATGCCAACATCCTGACTTCCCTCCTGTTCACCGCCCTGCACTTCGTCAATCACCCGCCGCTCTGGGCAGCGGCGGTGCTGGCGCCTTCGCTCATATTCGGATTCTTCAAGGATCGCACCGGGCGGCTCGCAGCCCCGATCCTGCTGCACGTGTTCTACAACAGCGGTTACTTCTGGCTGTTCGGCCAATAAAAAACGGGGCCCGTGGCCCCGTTTTTCGACTCCCGCGTGCTGCCTGCCGCGCTACATCTCGCCCAGCGGCCGCACGAAGGTGTAGCTGGCGGGCTCTGCAACCAGCTTGGTCGCGGCTTCGTCGACGTTGCCGCCCAAGGCGCTGAAAGGCAGCGTCACAATGAAAGTGGCGGTGGTGAGCACCGTTCCCACCAGCATGAATGGCCGAACCAGAAAGGCATCGGCGAGCATCTCCCCGCCGCTCGGTTCGACACCGTTGTACTCATAGGCGTAGGCGCTGGCACCAGCGACAGCGGGAAGCCCGAGGGATGATGCCACTAATGCGCCGGCCACCAGATAACTTGTCACTTTTCTTGAGATCGTCCGCATGACTCGTCCCTCCTATCGAAGACTGTCCCCGGATTGAACGCGATTATAAGTGATCCGGGCGGTTTGTAGGCGTATTTCCGCCCCCTGGGCACGCCGGATCTCCATCCTTGGGGGGCTATCGGCACCTGACTGAAAATATTGATGAATCCATTCACAGAATCGGGCTGCCCCGGGGGCCGGAAGGGCCGGTCAGCCTGTTCAGCGCCTCCCGGTATTTCTCGGCGGTGCGCCGGACGACCTCGTCGGACAGGTGCGGTCCCGGCGAGGTCTTGTTCCAGTCCAGCGTCTCCAGGTAATCCCGCACATACTGCTTGTCAAAGCTGGGCGGGCTGATTCCGACCTGGTACTCCTCCACCGGCCAGAACCGCGATGAGTCCGGCGTGAGCACTTCGTCGATCAGCACCACCCCGCCGTCGGCATCCCGGCCAAACTCGAACTTGGTATCGGCGATGATGATGCCGCGCTGGCGCGCGTAGCGGGCCGCCTCGGTATAGATCCGCAGGCTCAGGTCGCGCACCCGGGCCGCGTCCTCTTGACCCAGCAGCTGCTCGACACCCGCAAAGTCGATGTTGACGTCGTGGCCGCCGACCTCGGCCTTGGTGGAGGGCGTGAATATCGCCTCGGGGAGGGCTTCGGCCAGGCGCAATCCCCGGGGCAGGCCGATACCGCAGACCGCGCCGCTCCGCTCATAGTCCTTCCAGCCGGATCCGACCAGATAGCCGCGCACGATGGCCTCCACCGGCAGCGGCTCGAGCCGGCGCACCACGACGGCACGCCCCTCCACCTGTTCGCGCTCCCCGGCGTCCGGCAGGACGGCTTCCAGGGAGATATCGCACAGATGGTTCGGCACCAGGGCACGGCTCCAGTCGAACCAGAAATTGGACACCGCGGTCAGCACCGCCCCCTTCCCCGGAATCGGATCGGGCAGCACCACATCGAAGGCCGACAGCCGGTCGGTGGTCACGATGAGCAGGTGCTCGTCGCCCACCGCGTAGATGTCCCGCACCTTGCCCCTGCCCACCAGTGGCAGACTCTTCAGGTCGGTCTGGTACACCGCGTCGCGCATGTCTGGCTCCCGGGGAACGGCGCCATTGTACCGATACCGCGGCTGGCGGGCACCTGGCGCGATGGTACAATGCGCGCTTTCCCCATTTCCGAGGCAGGCCATGGGACCCACGAAAGTCGGTTTGGTGATGGGCAGCGACAGCGACTGGGAGGTGATGCGCGCTGCCGCCGAGCAGCTGGAGCATTTCGGCGTCGATTTCGAGTCGCGCGTGGTCTCGGCGCACCGCACTCCCGACCTCCTGTTCGAATACGCCGCCGGGGCCCGCCAGCGCGGGCTGGCCTGCATCATCGCCGGCGCCGGCGGTGCGGCCCACCTCCCCGGCATGCTGGCCGCCAAAACCACCCTGCCGGTGCTGGGCGTGCCGGTGCCGTCCAGGCATCTGAAGGGCGTGGATTCGCTGCTGTCCATCGTGCAGATGCCGCGCGGCGTCCCGGTCGCCACCTTCGCCATCGGCAGCGCCGGCGCCGTCAACGCCGCCCTGTACGCGGTCGCCCTGCTGGCGCTGCACGATCCGGAGCTGGCGCGCAAGCTCGAAGCGTTTCGCGCCGCGCAGACCGAGCGGGCACTGAGCATGGAGCTGCCACCCGCACCGTGATCCTGCCCGATGCCATACTGGGCGTCCTGGGCGGCGGTCAGCTCGGACGCATGTTCGCCATTGCCGCGCGCAGCATGGGCTACCGGGTGTGGGTGCTCGACCCCGATCCGCACAGCCCCGCCGGGGCCATGGCCGACCGCCACCTCCGGGCCGACTACCGGGACGAGGCCGCGCTCGCGGAGATGGGTGCCAGCTGCGCGGCGGTGACCACCGAGTTCGAGAACGTTCCCGCCGAAACGCTGGAATTTATGGAGGCCCGACTGCCGGTGCGACCGGGCTCGGCGGCCGTGGCCATCGCCCGCGACCGCATCCGGGAAAAGACCTTCATCCGTGCCCAGAGCCTGCCCACGGCGGACTTCTTCGCCATCGAGCGGCCCGAGCACCTGGAGCCGGCCTGCGCGCAGCTGCGCACGCCGGCGCTGCTGAAGACCGCGCAGCTGGGTTACGACGGCAAGGGGCAGATGCCGGTCAACGGGCTCGAGCAGGCCCGGGAGGGCTTCGCCCGCCTCCGGGAGGCGCCCTGCGTCCTGGAGGCGCGTGTGGACCTGGCGCTGGAGCTGTCGGTCATCCTCGCGCGCAGCGCCACGGGCGAAACCGCCGTGTTTCCCGTGGGGGAGAATGTCCATGTCGGCGGCATCCTGGACACCAGCTTTGTACCGGCACGCGTCGAGCCCGCGGTGGCCGAGCAGGCCAGCCGCATGGCCCGGGCGCTGGCCGACGCACTGGATTATTGCGGCGTGCTCGCCGTGGAGCTGTTCCAGACCACGGACGGAGAGCTGTTGATCAATGAAATCGCGCCCCGGCCGCATAACAGCGGGCACTACACCGTCGACGCCTGCCTGACCTCCCAGTTCGAGCAGCAGGTGCGCACCCTTTGCGGTCTGCCGCCCGGCTCCCCGGCCCTGCTCTCCCCCGTGGTCATGGTGAACCTCATGGGCGAGCTCTGGGACGCCGGGAGTCCACCCTGGCAACACCTGCTGCGGCACCCGGGTGCGAAGCTGCATCTCTACGGCAAGCGCCACGCGCGCCCCGGCCGCAAGATGGGGCACTACAACTGCCTGGCCGATGACCTGGACTCGGCCGTCGCGATGGCAGAAGAGATTCGCGAAGCCCTGCAGTAACGCCTGAAAACCCGCCCCTACCGCGAAGGCGCCGAACACACGAAAAAGATTTTCCTTCGTGCGCCTTTGTGTTCCTTGGTGGTAAAAGATCCTTCAGCCACCCTCACTCGAAGCAACGGCTCAGCGCCCATCCAGCGTCGGCAGGTGCAGAATCTGTCCCGACTCACGGATCACGAACTCCTTGAAGCTCTGCGCCACGGCCGACAGGCGTTTGCCCGCCCGGTGCATCACATACCATTTGCGCAGGATCGGCAGCTCCTCGACGTCGAGGATCACCAGGCGCTTGAGCGCGAGCTCCATCTCCAGGGTGTGGAGCGACAGCAGCCCCAGGCCGAGACCGGCCTCGACCCCCTGCTTGATCGCCTCGGAGCTGCTCATCTCCATGGTCGAAGACAGCGACAGACCGTGCTCCACGAAAAAACGCTCGGTCGCGGACCGGGTGCCAGAGCCCTTTTCGCGGATCAGAAAGGTTTCGCGCTGCAGGCGCTTGAGCGGAATGCGTTGTTGCCCGGCCAGAGGATGGAACGGCGGTGCGATGGCCACCAGCGGGTTGTCCATAAAGCTTTCCGCCACCAGCTCGATGCTCTGCGGCGGCTGGCCCATGATGACCAGGTCGGTCTCGTTGTCGTGCAGAGCTTCCAGCAGCCGTTCCCGGTTGGTGACGTCGAGACTGACCTTGACCCCCGGATAACGCTGGCAGAAGGCGGCCAGCAACTGGGGGACAAAATAGTTGGCGGTGCTGGCCACCGCGATCCGCAGCCGCCCGCGCTCCAGCCCCTTCATCTCATCGAAGACCAGGCTGGCCTCGTCCAGCGTGGCGAGCACGGAGCGCGAGTAGCGCTCCATTTCTTCGCCGGCGTCGGTGAGGTAGATCCGTTTGCCCACCTGCTCGAACAGGGGCAGACCGACCGCCTGCTCGAGCTGCTTGACCTGCATGGACACGGCCGGCTGGGTGAGGTGCAGCTCCTCCGAGGCGCGGGTGAAGCTCAGGTGCCTGGCCACGGCCTCGAAGATCTTAAGTTGCCGGAGAGTCAGGTTCAAAGGGCAGCCCTTATAGTATAAGTGTCTATAATAATGGGTTGTTATTATTTTGCCAGGCAGTGCCATGCCCTGGTAAATGCCTACAGACCCTGATCAGAGTTCTACTGACAGACCCTGGAACGGTCGTAGCAGCGACGACGGGAGGGGAGCATGCGCTATCTCACACTCATAAGGCACGCGAAATCGAGCTGGAAGGACCCCGATCTCAGGGACTTCGACCGCCCGCTCAACAAACGCGGGCGACACAACGCGCCGCTCATGGGCCGGGTGATGAAGAAGAACGGACTCACCGCCGAGCGCATCCTGAGCAGCCCGGCCGAGCGCGCCATCACCACGGCACGCTTGATCGCCGCGGAGCTCGGCTACCCCGAGCGACAGATCGAGCAGCTGGACGAGCTGTACGCCGCCGGCAGCGAGCAGCTGCTGCGGTGCGTCCAGGCTCTGGAAAAGGGCGTCACCCGCGTGGCCCTGGTGGGACACAACCCCGGCCTGACCCAGTTCTGCAATGATCTGAGCGGGGCGGGAATCGACAATCTGCCGACCTGTGCGGTGGCCGTGATCGAATTCGACCTCGACGAATGGTCTGCCGTGCATCCCGGGCTCGGCCGCCTCGCCCGCATGGAGTATCCGCGGCTGTACACCGGTTAGTGCCGGGCAGCCCGCGGCCGGCCGCCCTCAGCCCAGTGTGCGGCGGTTATGAAATTCGAGGCGGGCACCGTAGCGCCCCCGGCGAACCCGGGTCAGGCCGGCGTTGTCGATACGGGTCCGATACCAGGCCGCCGGCTCGGACTGCAGCACGTGCCCGAGGACGGCGCGAATCACGCCGGCGTGCGCCACCACCAGCAGATGTTCTCCGGCGAATCCGGCGAACAGCTCTTCGAGCGCCGAGGCGACACGCGCACCAAACGCCTCCAGCGGCTCTGCCCCGCGGGGACGGTTACGGCTGGGGTCGCGATAGAAGGCCGCGTAGGCGTCCGGCTCGTCGCGCAGAATGTCGTCCGGGCTGAGACCCTCCCAGGCACCCAGCCCGACCTCGCGGAAACGCGCCTCGACGGACAGCGGCAACCGCTGGCGCTCGGACAGCGCCCGTGCGAATGCCCGGCAACGCTGCAGCGGCGAGCTGACGATCCGCGACCAGGGCGCCGCGTCGCCCACGGCGTCCCACATCTGCTGCCAGCCGGTTTCGCTCAACGGATCGTCCACACCGTCGCCGCGATAGCGACGCCCGCCGACCGGCTCCCCATGACGTAGAAAATCGATCCTGGTGTCGGTCATCCGTGATCAGTCACGCTCGATACGGGAGACCGTTGCACCTTCCGCGCGAGGCTGCCGCTGCTCGAGCAGCTCCAGCCCCTTGAGAAACTCGCCCTGCAGGCGCGACATGGCCTGCACGCCCTTTTCGCTGTAGTAGACGCAGGTGTAGCCCACCGGGTCGCGCAGATCTTCACGCTCGCTGGTGCGGAAATCCCGCCAGGAAACCTCGATGACGCGCGGACCCTGACCATCGACGAAGACGATTTCCTCTGCGTCGACGATGGCCAGGTATTGCATGCCGCGCATCGGCACGAACAGGGGCTCGCCTCGGGTCCGCCCGTGCAGAAGGCGGATTTTACGGTAATGCCCCGCGGGCAGCTGACGGCTTTCCCGTCCGATTTCGCGCCCGCGCTCGAAGCTCAGGTACATGACTGAAGTGTGCCCAGTGCAGGTCGGCCGAGACAAGCCGGCAGCACCGTCGGCCGCAGGGACGCGGGCGTCGAGCCTACAGGCCCGTATCCACAGCGGCTCCTGCCGGCTTGTCCCGGCTGAGGTCGGTACACCCTAGCACTAGTCTTCATCGCCCAGCTCCGGGTCCCAGCCGCTGGCCCGCGCGCGCTCCACGGCCTGGCGCTGAATCCGCAGATAGCGTTCGCGCAGCTCGTCAGGCAGGCTGGATACGCGGAAACCGTACTTTTCCCACTCGGCATCGACCTTGCGCCACAGGTCCTCGATGCCTTGCCGCATCCACCCAGCGCATGTTTCGGATTCGTCGATCAAACCAAACGCCCAGGCGTCACGAATAATCCTGCCAGTGTCCGTCATGCCACCGTCGATATCCTTATCAACGCCGACATATCGCTGATCTGCTTTGCGGCTGCTCATGCTGTCTCCCGTCTGCTACGAAGTCAGACTTGCAAACAAGGTCGGCAATTTCTCCGGGAGCCGCTGCACGTGGTCGATGATGGTGTAGTGATTCTCGCCGAAAATACGCTTCACGTACTGATCGGCGTCTGCATCCAGGGTCAGGCAATAGGTCACGATGCCTTGGCTGTAGAGCTCCTCGACCGCCTTTCTGGTGTCGTGACGCAGATGCTGAGGATCGCGCTCATCGACATCCGCCGGCTCTCCGTCCGTCACCAGCAGCAGCAGCTTCCGGCGCTCGGGCTGCCTGAGCAGGTGGCGTGCCGCGTGGCGCATGGCCGCGCCCATGCGGGTCGACAGCCCACCCCGCATCCCTGCCAGCCGCGCCTTGGCTTCGTCGTCGAAATGCTGAGTGAAATCCTTGAAGCGGTAGTACTGGACATCATGACGGCCGTCGGACGCGAAGCCGTGAATCGCGAAAGGATCGCCGATGCCGTGGATGGCGACGGCCACCAGCGAGGCCGCTTCGCGTGTGAGCTCCAGCACGGTTTTGTCGGTCCCCTGCACGGACTCGTTGGTTGATTCGGACAGATCCAGCAACACCACCACGGCCAGATCGCGGCTCTTGATCACGTTACGCATGGTGATGCGCGGGTTCGGCTGCTCACCCATGCGAATCGCCACCATGGCATCCACCGCCGCATTCAGATCGATCTCGTCCCCGTCTTCCATGTTACGCACACGTTGCACGCCTTCGGGCGTCAGCAGATCGATGATCTGCTTGATGCGATGCGCGACCGGCTTGTATTCGGTGAGTATGTCCTCGATGGTTTCCGGGTCACCCATCGGCTGGCGGCGTTCGAACACCGTCACCCAGTCGGGTCGATGCAGCTGGACCTGGTAGTCCCACTCCTGATAGTGGAAAGGCTCCGAAACCGGTTCCTTGCCCTCCATCTCGTTGTAACTGACGCCCATGTCCTCGTAGGGAAACACCTCGGTCTCGCAGGTCCAGATTTCCTGCGCGTCGTCGCCGGCACCTTCAACATCGATTTCGTTGGCCATCTCGATAATGCTGACCTTGCGCCGCACCTGGCGCTGGCTGGCCGGCACGTATTCGACCTCGGTGGCCCAGTCGAACTCCTCGAATTCCCAGGCGTAACGGTTATCGTCGCGGTAGGGAATGCGGATATTCTGCAGGATTCGCAGACTGGGCACTTCCCGACGGGCGGCGAACAGGTTGAACAGCTCGATACCCATGTGCCA
>JASFKW010000030.1:0-31679 GCA_050118435.1 Gammaproteobacteria bacterium
TGGATACTCCGGTGTCCCATGTAGACCTGAATGGTGCGCAGATCCAGGCCCTTGTCCACCAGTGCGGTGCCGCAGGCATGCCGGAGGGCATGAGCGTTCCACTTCACGCCCAAGGCGTGCTCTGAGGCTGCGGCAAAGAGCTTCTGGAAGCCGTTCGTCGACACTGCACCTCCGCGTTCATTCCGGAACACAAAGCCCGTCTTCGGCTTGTCCTGCGCCTGGTGCAGGCGCTTGAGCAGCATCAACTCCCGGGCATCGGATATCGGGTGCACAGTGTCAATCCCGTTCTTGAGCCGCTTGATGGCGATCTGGCCGGCCTTGAGGTCGATGTGCTGCCATTTGATGTTGGTAAGCTCGCTGACCCTGAGGCCATGGTGGAACGCCACCAGAACCATGCACTCGTCCCGATCCTTGTGACGGGAGCGCTGGCGGAGCGTCTTGCAGACCGTCCGGATTTCCGCCGGTGTCAGGTGGCGCTTGCCGCGGAGTTCGTCGTTCGTCTTGCGTGACCGAGGGACTTTCCACGTTTCAGTGAGTTTTGCCTTCTTGAGATCGAGTGTAACGACTTGATTTGCCATGGCGGCGGCCCTCTATCTTTCCATATAAGGGGTATTACATGGAAAGTATAGCGCGCGAACATTGAACATCAAAGACGAGGGATCACTGGCGTCGGATTCATGCAACTGCAGGGTAGACAGTAATGGCGATACCAGCGTCCTGCAGGCCTGGAGGCAGTCAGCGGTCAAACCGAAACCGGAACCATAGCCGAAACCGCATTGGGGTGCTCTAAGCGCCCCCGCGTTTTTGGGCATGGATGCCCCGTTCTTGTAGCGGCTAGCCGCTGGTCTTCTAACGCGCTGATTCAGCGGCGAAGCGGAGACCGCACTCTGAGGTGATTATGCTGCGCCTTCTCGCCACCCCAACCAACCCGAGCAGGCCGGATGGTGCATTATTATGGCAACACCGTTTCTTACGGGGCGGGAGCGCAACAAGCGATGGGCAGAGTGCTTGAGCATGGTGCTGTGGTCGCGCGTCCATCACCCCGGATAACCGCACCAGATTCACTCGCGAGAGTGCTTATCCAGACGGAACAATCGCGATTATTGGGTGCTGTTGACGAGGTTTTGTTATCCCATGGCCAAATCCATGCGATTGCATTTGCATCAAGGTCCGGAAATGGCGAAGTAGTGTAAAACTCACCATACGTGCACATACGACTGCCCAGAAACTCCCCATTGCAGGTGTTCGTATATGTGACTATTCCTTGGCCACCGTCATATGTTGCTGCAGTAAAACCTACGAATTGGTATTTTGCAGGTCCAGCTGTTTGATTCTGCACTGTCACGGGTACAGGGTTTGTTGCGTCGTTGTTAACTGTCACTTCACTTGAGGGATTCTCGACCGTTATCAGTAAAGGGGTATTGACGACGTTAACATTCTGCGTGGGCGGTGCGGCAACAGTTGCTATCGCTGCGAATCCGAGCGTCAAAGACAATGCTATCCGAGGTGCTTTCATGTTTTTCCCCACTGGCTTTAGTTCTGATGGGCTATCCGGCTTTCCGTCTCGCCATCCCAACCAACCCGAGCAGACCAGGGCCGAAGAGGTAGACTGCGGCGGGGAGTGGGACTGCGTTTACCGATACGTTGTCTAGGTGCGGATAGTTACCCCATGCATCACCATCATACAAATTCTTGAATTGCAGCGTTGTGGTCAAGGAGTCTGCCGTGAACTGTACCGCCTATTGGGGCGGCTGGATCCTCGAACCCACCATTGACGATCAGATTGGCTTGCGCAGCAGCAGAAAAGAATCCGGCTAAGGCCAAGGCGAACGCGCCGCTCCAGCGGTTGAAACGTGATTCCATGAAAGCTCCTCCTCCGTGGTTATTCTGACTCCCAGTCGCCTTATGCCGTCCTGGCGACAGTCCCGACGCTAACAAATCCAAGGATCAGAAGTAACCGGCCTGAGCGAGAATCAGGGAATCCCCGATAGACGAAGATTCGGAGCGCAGTTAGAAAAGAGGACTCACAGAAAGAACGCCAGACGGATCTTCCATTAGCCGACTGTTTGGAGTCGCCAATGGACACGCAAAGCATAACCCCGAACACCCCGTCTTGGGACATCGTCCTTCAGGTTGCCGTCGACGGTGGCAACCTGACGAAAATTCCGCTTGGCCACGAGTACCGCAAGAAAGCGGACGCCGAAAAAGCGCTAGCGGAAATCCGCGACCGATTACCCGACCTTGCCTGCGCATGTGTCGTCAAGATGCCCCGGCGGGGCTTTTTTGTGGCTGAGGGCGTCGCTCTGTAACGCTCCAGCAAGTTGCTTCAGGGAGGCTCAGTGGTCTCGGAGTTCGGTGCGGTGCCTGACGACACAGCCTGCTCCGGCGAGCCTTTTCATGTCCGCACCCCGTTGAAGCGTAACGATCCGACGCCGATAACGCGGAACACGGTGCGCACCGAAGCGCCGACGTTGTGTGTCGGGGGTCCAACTCCTCCGACCAGCGGGGAGCCAGCGCCCCGGTACTCCGGGCGCTGGCCTTCCTATTTTTGTGGCGCACAATGATAATGATCATCTGACATGGCAGTACGGACTACTCTCCACTAAGGCAGCTGGATCCCGCGGTGGCAGAGTCAATACAAATGGAGAACCGCCAATCGTTTCGGTTTACCCTGGGACCAGAGAGTTCACAGCGATATGTTCCTGGGTCGGTACGCGTCGTCGTCGCCGCTACCGTCTGATCCGGCTCAACTCGATAGGGAGCTGGTGTGCCGGTGTTATCAGCTCCACCTGCCGTGACTGACTGGTAGATGGTGATAACCACGTCTCGCTCCCGCGTTGATACGTTTGTTGCCGCGCAAGACAGAGATCCATCACGGACAAGGATGGGTGGCGTATATAATTTCGTCGCCCTTGCCGGCCGAACAGCATCGGGTACATCCATCCACGTGCGAAACCCAAGATCAGCGCGACCAGTTGCCCCACCGACCGGCACCCAGATCGGCTGGCTATTACTGTGTGTCCAGCCGTCACCGCCTAGATAGGGATCGCCCACCGGCCCGTACGGCATCGCACACGTACCTGGGGAGACTACTACCACCGCGAACATCTCGCCGGCGGTGAAGGCGACCGGCCGGCTGAGGGACAGGCTGCGGAAGTCGGGATTTAAAGGATCCGGAAACGGCGGCAACTGCATGCCGGGAATGACCTCAGTGGCTAGGAGGCCGAGACCTGGCGTGAACATCCCCCGGTCATCCACCACCACCTCATAAACTTGCAGCACCAGATCATCGCCCGATGGACACGCTACCGCCAAATCCACCTGTACCAGATCGCCGGTTACGCCGGCTGTAATCACCTGTGCGACGCGTTGGAGGTCCGGGCCGCCCACCACAATCGCGCCGATTTCGGAGAGTGGTGCGACCTCCACCTGTTCCTGATCCACGATCGGCGCCGCGATGGCGTGGCCGACCACAAGACATAGCAATGCTGTGAACTGAATGCGCATGATTCCTCCCCCTGCGGGCGCCCCCGCGCCCGATTTGTCCCTTGAGAACTCAAAAGTATAGTTTGGCAAGGGGATTTATCTACCGGCAGTGACTGGCTTGGTTGCCTTTGATGCGGCGATGCGTTCGCCGGTACCGCCGACTTCCGCAAGATTTGAGCCTGCTCTAGTTGTCGGAGGTGTCGCATGGAAACCCGAGTCGGGCGGCTTACTGTCAGGCTGGAGATATCCGAGGATGTTTCGAGGATTTAGACAGAGCGGCACCTGCTCCAGGCCCTGGACCGCTGGCGGTATTATCTGACGCCTGAGCAGACCGATCTAATTCTGGATTGGTTGGAGGAGCAGACAGCCAAACGGCAGGTTGTTACGACCGTTACAGTGTAACGACACAGCCCCGCTCTGGCGGAGCTTTTCATTCAAATCCCTGATCCTGAATTCATCTAGACGCCGATAGGCCAATTACGCAGTTTGCCGGACAATCAAGAAGCGCAGTGTTAGGGGTCAACGGGTAACCCCAGCGCTGCGGACCGCCGGTCTGCCGACCGGCGGGAGCCAGCGTTCAAGTGGCGCTGGCTTTTTCATCCCGGTCCGCAGCACACTCCAGCAGTTCCGACCGCATCACAGGCAGGTGCTCCGGCGCATCCGTGCCCACCCTGACCTGATTCCCTTTCACAGCCAACACAGCAACCTCGATTCGCTCACCCGTTGGTAATTCAATAACGATGGATTCGCCAGGACGGCGGGTGGCGACGAGCATTGGCAATCTCCTTTTGCCGAGTGGCGCGGTACTGTAGCAGCGGCCTGCATGAGTGTCTGCCAGCCTTTTCTGACAATCAAGAGTTACCGCGTCCTTAGCGGAGCCGCTGCGGCCTGAAACGACGTTACCCTGTAACGACACAACCCCGCCGAGTCCGGGGCTTTTCTTTGAGAATATCAAAGAAAACCGCCTCTCTGTGAGAGGCGGTCGTTGTGGACGATGTGCTGTGTTGGTTGGCTAGTTGCTCGGATTCCCGACGCTGATGACGCCTACGGGGAGCCTATTTTCAATATTTCTGCAGGCACACAACAGGCCACATGGGCTTCTAAAGCGCAAGACCGTTGTATCAAATAACCACCTAGATTTACACGGATGGCGAGTCCAGTTTGCCTAGGTCTAGGCGTCGACCAAAGGTCACATGTAATGCCTATACCTGGGTCCACTTGCGAGATGAGCAATGTGTGGAGTCCTGTCCAGTCGACTGTTGTGGCATATGTAGGACCTTGAAACGTGGTTACAGTTGAGGGGTGGACCCATGCCCACGCTACTCTATCAAACTCAACGGGTACCATATGGTGCGTTGTCCACCATTCCTTACTGGTACACATGCGGGCGGTGGGACCGTAATCCTTTTGGCATATCTCGTTCATGCCGTCCGGTCCACCCGCATTACCGTCGGTTGTCACCTCGCTGTACTCGACGAATTGAAATGTCGGGGATATTAGCTTGGGGGGGCTGCGCATACGGCTGTGGCCCCAAGTGAGACTGCAAAGATGTTGATTATCCATAAAGGCTTTAACGGCTTCATTCTGCACCTCCTGTCCGGATCATTCTCGGCCTCTTACACGACAGGCTCCAGGCTACACCCGGCGCTTTGCTGCTCATTTACTGGCGCATAAGGTTAAAAGCCCCAATAAGGCCTCAAGTGCTCGTATAGTTCACCAGACGCGAGATCGGTATAGGGGATTAGCTTGTATTGCGTAAGGGGAAAGCCGCATAGGCGAAAGCGCTGGGCAACGAATCGGCGACAAACTGGCGCTGCCTCTATTGATCGTCTGCTGATTCTTTCACCAGCTCTTCTCGCACAAGAGGCAAGTGCTGCGGTGCCTTAACACCCAGCCTGACCTGATTAGCTCGAATACGCACGACAGCCATGCTGACGCGCTCTCTGGTGGGCAATTCAATAACGACAGCTTCGCTGCCGCGGCGGGTGACGACGAGCATGGCAACCTAGCCCAACTTCGCGGATTCGCCCTCGATTTCCCGGATGGTGCAAAAAGATTTGCTTGGAAATCAGAGGGCGGACTGTGGATAAGCCCTGAAACGCCGTTGTAGTGAAGACCTTGCTTGTTTTCTTTGGTGAGCGCGTGCGGATAATGGGTGGCCATGTTTCTGCGCGCGACCACACGCAAGAAGGATGGCAAGGTGCACCGCTATTGGAGCATCGTGGAGAATCGCCGCCTGCCCGATGGTCGTGTGCGGCAGCGCCACCTCCTCTATCTGGGTGAGATCAATTCCTCGCAGGAGCGGGCATGGCGCAAGTCGGTCGAGGTGTTCGACGAGCGCGCCGAGCAATCGCGCACCCTATCGCTGTTTCCCGAAGAGCGCATCGACGAAGGCGTGGTGGACACCTCAGTCGTGCGACTGTGTCTGTCGCAGTTGCGCCTGTGCCGCCCGCGGGTGTGGGGCGCGTGCTGGCTGGCGCTGAAGCTGTGGGAGACCTTGGAGCTGGATCGGTTCTGGGCTGAGCGTCTGCCCAACAGCCGCAAGGGCACGCGCTGGAATCAGGTGCTGTTCGTGCTGGTGGCGTATCGGCTGCTGTCGCCCGGCAGCGAATGGCGCCTGCACCGGCACTGGTTCGAGCACAGCGCCTTGCCCGATCTGCTCGGCGCCGACGACGGCCTGGCCGACATCCACAAGCTCTATGCTTGTCACGACCGCCTCCTGGAACACAAGACGGCGGTCTTCGATCATCTGGTGCGACGCTGGCGCGATCTGTTCAACGTCGAATTTGACGTGCTGCTCTATGACCTGACCAGCACCTACTTCGAGGCCAGTCCGCCGTTTGCCGAGGATGACAAGCGCCAGTACGGCTACTCGCGGGATCGCAGGAGCGACTGCGTGCAAGTGGTCATCGCGCTGGTGGTCACCCCCGAGGGCTTGCCGCTGGCCTACGAGGTGCTGCCGGGCAACACGGCCGACAGCACCAGGCTGCGTGATTTTCTCGCGCGCATCGAACGCCAGTACGGCAAAGCGCGAAGAATCTGGGTCATGGACCGCGGCATCCCGACCGAGGCGACGCTTGAGGAAATGCGCGAAGCCGATCCGCCGGTGCATTACCTGGTCGGCACGCCCAAGGGCCGCCTGTCGAAGCTGGAGAAAGACCTGCTGCTCAAGCCTTGGCAGGACGCCAGGCCCGGCGTGCAGGTCAAACTTCTGCCTGCCGACGACGAGCTGTACGTCTTCGCCCAGAGCGCCGATCGTATCGCCAAGGAACGGGCGATGCGCAAACGCCAGCTCAAGCGCCTGTGGGCGCGCCTGAAACAGCTCGCCGGCATGACGCTCACGCACAAAGAGCTGCTGATGAAACTCGGCGCTGCGCGCAGCCGCTATCCCTCCGCCTGGCGGCTCGTCGAGGTGAAGGCTCACGATCAAGACCCGACGTTCACCTACCGGCTCAACCGCCACAAGCTCAAGCAGGTCCGGCGTCGCGAGGGCCGCTATCTGCTGCGCACCAATCTCATCGCCAGCGATCCCGCCGAGCTGTGGCGCTACTACATTCAGCTCACGCAGGTCGAAGAAGCGTTCAAAAATCTCAAAGGTGATCTTGCGATCCGGCCGATTTACCACCAGAAAGAATCGCGCATTGAGGCGCACATCTTCATCGCCTTTCTGGCCTACTGCCTGCACGTCACGCTCGCCCAGCAACTGCGAGCGCATGCGCCCGGATTGACGCCGCGCAGCGTGCTCGAAACGTTCGCTGCCGTGCAGATGATCGATGTCGAAATCCCGACCACCGACGGTCGTACGATTACGTTGACCCGCTACACGGAGCCCGAACCCGAGCTCAAGCTGCTGCTGGAGCGGCTGCGGCTCGAACTGCCGGCTCAGCCACCGCCGAAGATCACTCCTGCGCAGGCCGAAACCGCCACCCTCGTGTAGTGCAGACCTTTGAAGGTCGCCCCTATAGCAATCAAGGGCTTGGCGCCTTCATGGCGCCGAATCCGCGAAGTTGGGCTAGAAGCTTGAATGGCCGGCCAAGCACGGAATTCCAATTTCGCGTATCACCCAGTAAAGGCAGTTTTTAGCGGTGCCGGGAAATCATCGGCTACAGTACGTTCTTGCCGTTCCCAGGAATCCGGCGAACGTCGCATTCGGGTCGTAAATGCCTGTTCAGTGACCGCTAATATAAGCTATGACTGGACGAGCACCTTCGGGTAGTAAACTGCCGTTCGATGCCGTCGTCAATGAGAATTGGCGATAAGTCGACAACGGGCAATCCGGCCGTAACTGGCTCCAGGTGCTTGGGATAGTGGAGTCCGATATGCTAATCTTTTGTTTGTTCTAAGCCCTTTTTGAAGGGGCGTGATAATAATAAATGGGGGCAATAATATGAAGAATAGATTTCGCTTCCTTCGTTTTGGCTTGCTTGCAGCGTGTGCAGTCTCCGCGACCACTTCCGCGCAGCCGGGTCCACCGCAGGACCGGTACATCGTCGTGTTGAATGCAGGCGCGGGTGTCCCCGCGGATGTCGCCGCCGAGATTGCGATTGGCGCCAACGGTCGTATCGGCTACACCTACGATAAAGTACTGCAAGGCTTCTCCATTACCATGCCGCGTGCGGCACGTGCACGCGTCGCTGCTGATCCGCGCATCGCCCACGTTGAGGAAGACCTCCCGGTGACGGCCTTTGCGCAGACGCCCCCAACGGGCGTGCAACGAATCCTCGCCGATTTCGGGGAGCTCGATATAGACGGGACAGACGACTACCGGGTGGACGTCGACGCGGCGGTGCTCGATACCGGCATCGACCGCCAACATCTGGATCTGAACGTCGTCGGCGGCGCGAACTGCCTTCAAAGCACCGGTGGCGGCCCACCTTGGGCGCGCACCTACTTCTGCGACGACACCTTGGATGGCGACGACGATCACTATCATGGCACTCATGTCGCAGGCACGATTGGTGCGCTTGATAACGACATCGGCGTCGTCGGTGTTGCCCCGGGGGCCCGTCTGTGGGCGGTGAAGGTGCTCGATCAGCAGGGTTCCGGCTCGCTATCGGGCATCATCGCAGGTATCGACTGGGTGGTGGGTACCGGCGTCATCGAGGTAATCAATATGAGCCTCGGCGGTTCCGGCAGCAGCACGGCAATGAACGAAGCGGTGCAGAGTGCTGTCGCCAGCGGAGTCACGGTCGTGGTAGCCGCCGGCAACGATGATGACGATGCCGCCAATCACACCCCCGCCAACGCCCCGGACGCGATCACGGTATCAGCGCTTGCCGATTTCGACGGCGCCGCCGGCGCCAACGGTTCGCCGACCTGCCGGCTGGATCAGGACGACACGCTGGCAGACTTCAGCAACTGGGGGGAAACCGTCGACATCGCGGCCCCCGGCGTTTGCATCCTCTCGACCTACCCCATTGAGCAAGGTGAGTACGGGACTATCAGCGGGACTTCGATGGCCTCCCCGCATGTTGCCGGCGCGGCGGCGTTGCTGGCGAGCAGGGGCAACGGGCCACAGCAGATCCGCGAAGCGCTAGTGAATTCAGGCAACTTCTACTGGACGGATGATTCGGGAGACGGCGACCACGAACCCCTGCTGGACATCAACACCGGGTTCGCCCCCACTCTCGTATCCACCGGCGCTGGCGATGGCGGCCGCGGAAACACCGCGCCAGTCGCAAATGATGACCCCGCATCGACGCCCGAGGGCACCGCGGTAGCGATTGATGTATTGGCAAACGATACCGACGGCGATGGCGATGCACTGACGATCGCTTTGGTCACACAGGGCGCCAACGGCTCAGTCGGAATCAACGGCGACAACACGGTGACCTACACGCCGGATAGCGGCTTTACCGGGGAAGACAGCTTCACCTACACCGCCACCGACGGCATGGCCAACAGCAACGAAGCAACAGTGACGGTTGTGGTCGAAGCGGTCGCAGGCGGTGGCGGATTCACCCTTAACGCCACCGGCTACAAGGTGAAGGGTCTGCAAAAGGTCGATTTGAGCTGGCAGGGCGCCACGACGACCAATGTCGATGTGAAGCGCGATGGCAGTGTAATTGCATCGAACGAGGATAACGACGGTGCCTTAACCGACAACATCGACCAGAGGGGTGGCGGTAGCTACACCTACCAGCTCTGCGAGACCGGTACAAGCACCTGCTCCAACGAGTCCGTCGTAACGTTCTGACACACTGTTCCAGTACGATGCAAGGCCCGGGTATACGCTTCCCGGGCTTTCTTTGTTTCAGGCTCGGTCGCCAAACGACAAAGCCTGGATTGCTAATACCGCAATAAAGATTTCTGCGAACTGGTCGACGAGCTGGACAACAAGAGCAGCGGAAGCACCGGTTTTGGTGTCGCTAAGTCCAACTCCTCCGACCGGCGACGAGCCAGCGTCCAAGTGACGGTGGCTTTTTTTGTGGGTAGTCCTCACGGCACAGTCGCGCTCCCGCGGGGCTTTTAACAGCGAGCGAGATAGCACTGATGCCAACTAACAGTCATCCTCATAGGAGCTGACTTGATCAGCCGGCTCTTTTCTCTTGGTATTGACGAACATCATGTGCTCGATTCGTTCGAACTGATCGTCGAGCGCCTTCTCAACCATTGCTTCATCCAAGCCGCTGTAGATCATCACGCGACCGCGCTCTTCGGCTCTCAGCTCGCTATCGGAGGGGTTGAACAGTGCGTTGAACTGAAAGCGTTGCTCCGCTTGCTGAAGCGCCTCGTCAACATCGTCCGCCATCGTCAGCGATGGCGAAACAGTCATTAAAAAGAGGGCAGCAAATACCCAGTTGGTCGGACCAGAATGACTGGATCGTTGTTCTATAAGTGTCTTCATGGTGTAAGCCTTTATCGTCCGTGTGTGGCTGTACACCCGACATGCCGGCTGGCGGGGACTCCTCAGTCAGCGGGCGGATGCACCGCTTATCCCGTCTAGCTGAAGATTGTGTGTCTGGCGGAACACTAACTAGTATAGGTGTTCGACGAATTTCCCGCGAGCCTTTTGTGCAAATTCACACTGAGCTTTGACACGCAATGGTCAGCGAATCCCCGATAGCTAGTCTTGGAGAGTGTCCGACAAACGACATACCACGGCGCGGGGGACGCCGTGTATGTTGTTTGTCCGACTTCTCTCACCACCGACGAGCCAGCGTCCAAGTGGCGCTGGCTTTCTTAATGGCGCGTTGCAGAATCTGCCAACAACTCTTTCCGCAGCACTAACAGATGGTCGGGCGCATCGGTCCCCAGCCTCACCTGGTTCCCCTTCACGGCCAGCACCACAATCTCGATTTCTTCTCCGGTGGATAGTTCAATAACGATGGATTCCCTAGGACGGCGGGTAACGACGAGCATGGCAATCTCCTTTTGCCGGGTTGAGCTGAGCTGATAGGCTACCTAGTGTAGTGCGTCATTCTGTTTGGAACTTAAGCGCCGATTGGCGCGAATGACTTTCTCGAGGATGTCATTGGCCTTGGCGGTCCAGATGAAGGGCTTGGGGTTTTCGTTATGCTGGTCAATGTAGTCCCCAATCGCGCTGATCAATTCCGGCACGCTGGTGAACACGCCGCGGCGTAAACGCTCGGTGGTCAGGTCACGGAAGAAGCGCTCGACCATATTCAGCCACGAGGCGGACGTGGGCGTAAAATGCATGTGAAAGCGGGGGTGTTTTTTAAGCCACGCCTGAACCTTCGGGTGTTTGTGTGTCGCGTAGTTGTCGACAATCAGGTGCAGCGCCTTGTCCTTCGGAGTTTGACGATCAATGCGACGCAAGAACTTCAGCCACTCTTCGTGGCGATGACGGGGCTGGCAACAGGAGATGACTTTCCCGTCCAAGACATTCAGGGCGGCAAAAAGTGTCGTGGTGCCGTGGCGCTTGTAGTCGTGGGTGAGCGTGGCGGCACGGCCTTTTTTCAAGGGAAGACCCGGCTGCGTGCGATCCAGCGCCTGCACCTGGCTTTTTTCATCGCAGCACAGCACCAAGGCGTGCTCTGGGGGATCCAGATACAGCCCCACAACGTCCGTAAGCTTCTCGATAAACAGCGGATCGCGTGAGACCTTGAAGGTTTCGATGAGGTGCGGTTTGAGACCATGGGCACGCCAGACGCGCCGCACGCTGCGTTCGCTCGTGCCCACCGCGCGAGCCATCGTGCGTGCGCTCCAGTGTGTCGCATTCGGCGGCGTGCTTTGGGTGGTAAGCTGCACGATCTTTTGTGCGTCCACCGTCGCGTGACGGCCACCCCGAGGCCGATCGCGTTCGATGGCCGCCAAACCTCCTTGCCGATAGCGGTCACGCCACCGCCCCACCTGGACACGACCGACATCCAGCTTCTTGGCGATTTCGATATTCTCATAGCCTTCGGCTGCCAGAAGCACGATGCGCGCACGTCGGGCCAGACGCACCGGGCTGGTCTGCGAATGGGCCAGCTTGGTCAACCTCGCGCGTTCCTTTTTGTCCAACACTATCGGCGTTGCTCTTCGCATGGATCGTCTCCCGACTCGGCGCATCGGAATGAGAGAGTAGCTCCATTATTAAGTTCCAACAACTATGCCGCACTACACTAGCTGGTCCACCACGTTAGCCAGCACCCGCGGAGTGGGCATCATGAACAGGGCGTCTTTCATGTGGTGGGTGTAGGTCGAGTCCTCCGGGTCGCCGTCGCCGCCATTGCGCCCCAGAGTCTTGATGAAGGGGAAAACCTCGTCGCGCACCGTAACGAACATCTTCTCCGGCGCGGTTTCCTTGAAGCGCGACCAGCGCAGGTGATCTTGGTCGTTGGCAAATACCGATTCGTCGATGGGTTCGCCAGTGCGTGCGGCTTTGCGCTCCTTCAACGTGTGCAGTTCGTCGAGCCACTTAATGAACAGCAGATAGGTGAGCTGCTCGATCACTGACAGCGGGTTGGATATGCCACCCGACCACATCGTGTCCCATATGCGATCAACCTTGGACTTGAGTTCGCCCGTAATCATGTTTTTGCTATCTCAGGTTCAATGCAAATGAAAGTCTGACTCAAATAACTCATTACTTTACCTGAATTAGTGCTTCTATTTGTCTCCCCACTCAGAAATGCTGATCTCGTTTAGCGCGCGATAGTTTCCTGAATCAGAGCCATCACCTTTCCCGCAAGCTGGGTTCGTCGGTACGGTCAGCGTCAGCCTTGGCGAAGTAGAGCACGGCGGGCTGGATGGAATGGCCAAGACGCAGCGGAAAGCGGCAAGATAAATAGAGGTGGCGCTCGAGCCAGGATGAGCAAAGGCGCAGTCGCAAAAGGGGAACTGCCAGCCGGCATTTGAAGCAGTGCCGCAGCGATTTCTAGAGATATTCTAGAGATGATTGATTCGGTATGTCGGCAGTACCATTTAACTGTCTGATAAATATGGCGTCCCCAAGGGGAGTCGAACCCCTGTTACCGCCGTGAAAGGGCGGTGTCCTAGGCCTCTAGACGATGGGGACAGAAACTTATTGTTGGTCTCGCTCGACGAGCAACTGGGATATCGTGGTCCCGATTAGCGGGTGCGCCAGCCCCGGCAACGCCGGGCGTCTCGCTGCGCCAGCATCGGCGTCCGGACCCAGCACCGCGAACCTACCGATCCATCCGGTCCCGACGAGGTTGCCACGGTGCGGCGACCAGGTTGCTCCGCTGCGACGCTGGGCCCTGCTCTCGGGCTCGCGTACCCGGGGGTCTGGTGGAGCTAGGCGGGATCGAACCGCCGACCTCTTGCATGCCATGCAAGCGCTCTCCCAGCTGAGCTATAGCCCCGAAAAGCGAAGCGCGAACTTTACGCCAGCCTCGCTGTTCTGTCAATGATACGCTCCCGGCGGACCGGCTCTCAAGCCGCCTGTTTTTCAAGCAGTCTTCTGTTCGATCTTGGCCCAGGAGTCGCGCAGCGTGACGGTACGGTTGAACACCGGTTTGTCGTGACTGTGATCCGGATCGACGCAGAAGTAGCCCTCGCGCTCGAACTGGAAACATTCCCCCGGCTGGGCGCTCGCCAGGCTCGGCTCCAGCCGACACTGCGTCAGAGTGCGCAGGCAATCCGGGTTGAGGTACGCTTTGTAATCGCCGTCTTCCTCCGCCGCGTCCGGGGTGGGATGGCTGAACAGGCGGTCATAGAGACGCACCTCGGCCGCGATGCCGAGGCGGGCGGAGACCCAGTGGATGACGCCTCTGACCTTGCGTCCCTCCGGATTTGCCTGCAGAGTGTCAGGGTCATAGCTGCAGCGCAGCTCGACGATCTCGCCCCGGCTGTCCCTGATCACCTCGTCGCAGCGGATCACGTAGGCATTGCGCAGCCGCACTTCCCCGCCCGTCACCAGGCGTTTGAACTTGCTGGGGGCCTCCTCGCGGAAGTCGTCCCGGTCGATGTAGAGCTCGCGCGTGAACGCCAGGGTCCGGGTCCCGAGCGTCTCGTTTTTGGGATGGTTGGCGGCCTGCAACTCCTCCGTGCGCTGCTCCGGATAGTTCTCAATCACCACCTTCAGAGGATGCAATACAGCCATGCGCCTGGGGGCCATCCGGTTCAGATCGTCGCGCACGCAGGTCTCCAGCAGGCTCATTTCGATGCGGTTCTCGGACTTGGTCACCCCGATGCGCTCGCAGAAATCCCGGATCGCTGTCGGCGTGTAGCCGCGCCGGCGCATCCCAGCGATGGTGGGCATGCGCGGATCGTCCCAGTCCTCCACGTGTCCCTGGTCCACCAGCTCGGTGAGCCTGCGCTTGCTGGTCACGGTGTACTGAAGCTCCAGGCGCGAAAACTCGATCTGCTGGGGGTGACAGTCGGTCTCCAGCAGGTCCAGGAACCAGTCGTACAGGGGACGGTGATCCTCGAACTCCAGGGTGCACAACGAATGGGTGATCCCTTCAAGGGCATCGGAAAGGCAGTGGGTGAAATCATACATCGGATAGATGCACCACTCCTCCCCCGTCTGGTGGTGGATCACACCGTGCCGGATGCGGTAAATCGTCGGGTCGCGCATGTTGATGTTGGGCGAGGCCATATCGATTTTCGCCCGCAGAATGCGCGAGCCGTCCGGAAACTCGCCGTTGCGCATACGCGCGAAGAGATCGAGGTTCTCCTCCACCGAGCGTTTGCGATAGGGGCTGTCCCTGCCCGGCTCGGTGAGAGTGCCGCGAAACTCGCGGATCTGCTCTGCCGTGAGATCGCAGACGTAAGCCTTCCCCTTTCGGATCAGCTCCACGGCAAAGCGGTAGAGCTTTTCGAAATAATCCGAGGCGTAGTACAGGCGCCCGCCCCAGTCGTAGCCGAGCCAGCGCACGTCCTGCTTGATGGCTTCGACATATTCGATGTTTTCCTTGTGCGGATTGGTGTCGTCGAAGCGCAGGTTGCAGGTCCCGCCGTAATCCTGCGCCACACCGAAATTAAGACAGATGGATTTGGCGTGGCCGATGTGCAGATAGCCATTGGGTTCCGGTGGGAAGCGGGTCGCCACACGCCCCCCGTGCTTGCCGGAGGCAATGTCTGCATCAATGATGTTGCGGATAAAATTCGACGGTGCAACCCTCTCCGGCTCGCCCATGGTCACCCCTTTGCTCCCCGCTGGCGCACGAAGTCGATAGCCCGGTCAATGCGGCGCAGGCAGGCTTCAGGTCCCACCAGGTGCAGCGTGACATCGATGCTCGGGGATGCGGCACGCCCGACTACCGCGACCCGCAGCGGCTGCGCCACCTTGCCGACCTTCAAACCGAGCGATGCGCTGATGGCTTTGACGGACGCCCATATTGCCTCCGGCGACCATTCCTCCAGCGCCGACAGGGCGGCGCGCACCTGCTGCAGCGGCGCAAGAGCCTCCGCGGTGAGGTGCTTCTTCGCCGACTGTGGCTCATAGTGCTCGAAATCGCGGTAAAAGAATTCACTGATTTCCGCCATCTCCACCAGGGTCCGGGCGCGCTCCTTCTGCACCTCGACGACCCTGTGCAGGTCCGGCTCGGGTGCCGGGTCGATGCCGCGCAGGCCCAAATGGTGGCTGAAATGACGGGCGATGTGGAGCGTGTCCGTAGTCATGAGGTGTTGCTGGTTCAGCCACAGCAGCTTCTCGGGATTGAAAACCGAGGGGGCCTTGTTGACGTCGGCGATGTCGAACAGCTCGATCAGCTCGTCGACAGAAAAGATCTCGCGGTCGCCGTGCGACCAGCCCAACCGCACCAGGTAGTTCAACAGGGCCTGGGGAAGGAAGCCTTGTTCGCGGTACTGGATGACGCTCATCGCGCCGTGTCGCTTGGACAGGCGCTTGCCGTCGGGGCCGAGGATCATGGGCACGTGTGCATATGCCGGCAGCTCGGCGCCGAGCGCGCGCAGGATATTGACCTGGCGCGGGGTGTTATTGACATGGTCGTCGCCGCGGATCACGTGGGTGATATCCATGTCGCTGTCGTCGACGACCACGGTCAGATTATAGGTCGGCGAGCCGTCGGAACGCGCGATAATGAGGTCGTTGAGTTCCGTGTTGCTGAAAGCGATGCGCCCGCGGATCAGATCGTCGACCACCACCGTCCCTTCGAGAGGGTTTCTGAACCGGACCACGTAAGGCGCGTCGGCCGATGGCGGGGCGGCCCTGTCGCGGCAGTGGCCGTCGTAGCGCGGCTTGAGCTTGTTGGCCATCTGGTGCTCGCGCAGCTTTTCCAGGCGCTCCCTGGAGCAGTAACACCTGTAGGCGTGGCCGGTCTCCAGCAGTTGCTCGATGATCACCTTGTAGCGCTCGAAGCGCCGGGTCTGGTAGATCGGCCCCTCGTCGTACTCCAGCCCCAGCCAGGTCATGCCTTCCAGGATGGCATTGACCGACTCCGCCGTGGAGCGCTCCAGATCGGTATCCTCGATGCGCAGCACGAACTGGCCGCCGTGGCGGCGGGCATACAGCCAGGAGAACAGCGCGGTGCGGGCGCCGCCGATATGCAGGTAGCCGGTGGGGCTGGGTGCAAAGCGGGTACGAACTGTCATGGCATCCTTGAACACGGACTGCAATGCAAGACGCGCATTGTATCCCGAACCGACCCACCGGCGCGAGGTCGCGGGGCGCATCGCACGGGCACAGCGCAACTGCAGTGGGGGTGCAGGAAACAGCAGGCCCTGGGGGCTCGCACAGGAAGACCGGCGGCCTTCAGCGCAGTCTTCCAGGTATCGGCTCGTCCTCGAAGAGTTCCGCCAGATAGGCGCGGCGCAACCCGTCCACGGCGCTGACGCCGTTGCTGGTGACGTCGTAGATCCGCCAGCCCTGCGGAGAAAGGTAGAAGTGGAATACCAGCTTCGTCCTGGGCCCGCCGCGGTGGTAGAAGATCCCGCCGGCGATCCCGGTGTAGGTGCTGGTCTGTCGCGGGACCAGCGGCACCATGGTCGGCATCCGCACATCGAACAGGCCCATCTTGCGGGCCAGATCGGTGAACAGCTGGTCGCGGATCCGGTTCTGGAAGTGGGCCCGCTGCATCAGGTTGCGCTGCGCGTACTCCGGGCCCGCGACCAGGTAGGCGATATAGGCGAAATCGAAATAGCGCGCCGCCTGATCTTCCATCAGGGCGATGATGGACGCGGGATCGCGGAGGTTGTCGATGCCGGACAGATCCTGCAGCCAGTACAGACCGGATTCCATCAGATCGACCGCGTTGGGCAGGTCGCTCCGCAGCGGCGTGGACGCCGGATTCCGGTACCAGCCCAGCACAGGCGGCGGCATCAGCGCGACGCCGAGCAGCAATGCGAGCAGCGTCCTCCCGTGGCTTGCCAGCCTCCGTGCATTTTCGTTCTGTTCAGGCCGATTCCCCACGCGGCAGCACCTCGCCGGTGATCACCTGGAGTTCTTCGGGTTTCTTCTTTTCTTCAACAGTCGGTCGTTTGCCCGACGGGTCGGTAAACCGGTCGTTCAGGGTCTGTACCAGCCGGTTGGCACTGGCGACGATGCGCCTGAGCAGCTTGCGGTTGCGTCCCGACCAGCCCACTGGATCCGGTGCAAAAATGCTCCGCCAGATGCGGGTGTTGCGCTGAAATGCGCGGCTCAGGCGTTCGGCCTCCTCGTCCGTGTTTTCCTCCCTGATCGCACGCAGGATTCTCCGTTTCGCCCAACGGCGTGCGGAAAAATGCAGATACAGCGCGACGGCTACCACCGCGGTCGCGGCGGCCACCGCCCAGGGCGGATTGTCCATGAGCCGAGCCCCTGCGGCGCGGATCGAGTCCGCCGTGGACGGAGACAAGACGACCACCAGGGCGACCACCAGCCCCACCAGCAACAGCAGCCCGAAGTCCCAGCGCAGTACCAGCCGCCGCCAGCGACCGATCAGATCCCGGATCAGCGGCACATAGTGATCTTCGAGCTCCTGGGCGCGTTTTTCCAGTGCACCCACGATCCGGTAGGCACGCTCGACACTCACCTGTTCGATGCGGTTTGTGATCTCGGCGACATCCTGATCACGCTTCCACTCGAAACGGCGGCGCAGACCTTCATCGTCGATGGGCACCGAGGCTTCGGGGTCGTAGATGCAGTAGAACCGTCCCGAGGTCAGGCCTTCGCGCGCCAGAGCCCGCTGCCAGGCGCCCACCACCTCCTCCGGATTGTCCTCGCGCGCCGTCGTGTCCATCTGGTTGAGGATGTAAAGAAACTTGCTGCTGTCGGCACGATCCTTGGTGGCCCTCACCAGGTGGGCGAGCGTGTCGCTCATGGCCCCCGGCTCGGGGTGGCGGGCATCGAAGAACACCAGCACCAGATCGGACAGATCGATGATGTGGTTGGTCAGGCGCAGCGTCGCCGAACGCTGGGCATCGGCGTCGAAGCCGGGCGAGTCGATCAGGATGCGTCCCTTGAGCTGGTCGCTGCTGCAGGTCTTCAACTGAAGATAGGCGTCGATGCGGCGCCCCTGGCCGGACTCGACCTTGTCCAGCTCTTCGCTGGTCTGATAGAAGGGAAAACGCGGATCGGCGTCCAGGGCCAGCCCCGGAAGCGTACGCACCTCGCGCTCGCCCGTGAAACAGATCACGGTGAACTTGTCGTCCACCGCCTGGTTGCCCGTATCCTGGAGCGGATAGGACAGATACTGGTTGACAAAGGTCGACTTGCCGGCCGAAAAGGTGCCCAGGACGGAAATCAACGGCCACCAGGGAATCTGAGTGGCGTAGGATTCGTGCTTGCTCAGCAAGCCGGTGGCATAGCCAATGCGCGAAAGCTGCCTGAAGCCTTCCACCGCAGAGACGAGGATGGGGTTTTCCTCCTGCAGGTGCAGCTCGAGGCTTTTCAGCCGTTTGCGAATTGTCTTGTCAGGTCCGGGCATTAAAGCCTCTCACGCATGTGCCTGGTCACCAGGGCACAAAGCTATTCATAAAACGCATCGGCCCAGTGGTGCTGCGCAGGTTTCGTCCCATCGAGGCGGTGTCCATGCGCATTTCGTATACGGTGAATGCCATGGTATCGATCGATGTATTCATGCGTTCCATGCTCTTGGCGATGCCGCGCATGGAGACGTTCTGACTGTCCATGTCGCCGGTCATGCTCTCGATGTATCCCGTGAGCTTCACCATATTCTTCGTCACCGTGTTCATGTTGTTGGTCGTCGATGAGAAGTTCTTATTGATGTTCACCATGCTCACCGAAATCGCTTCCATCTGTACCGTAATCCTGTCTATGTCACTGGTCAGTTTGTAGATCAGGAAAAACCCGTATGCCGCCAGAATGATGAACGCAAGCATCGACGGATACACCACCAGCTCCCAGCGCCTGGCGCTGGCCTCGAAGCTGCGGGCGAACTGGCTCATGTACTGAGCCATGTCCTTGAACAGAAGTTGCTCGGTCTCCTTAGCCAGCTCGTCCGGGTTCTCCTTCCCGGGATGGTCCTCTCCGCCGCGCCCTTCCGCTTTGCGCTCGTCTGTCATTTACGACCACTCCAGCCACAGGGTGCCGGCAATGAGACCGCCACCGTTCTACCTCAGACGTTCTTCGAGCTCACCGGCCTTCTCGGCATCCAGCCCGTACAGAACCTTCAACAGCTGCCGGGCGCGTGCGTCTTCGCCTTGATCGGCGAGCAGACCGATTGCCGTGTAATAGGCGTCCGCGGCCGCGGACCAGTTCCCCAGCCTGAAATTCACGTTCCCGAACTCGCCCCAGGCATCGGCCCGATCGGGATAGCCGCGGGTCAGTTTTTCATACGCCACCACCGCGCCGACCAGATCCTGCTGCCAGAAATGGCGCCGCGCTTCAGCCAGCAGTCGCTCGTAATTCGAACCTCCCGGAGTTGCGCCAGGTACCGCAGCGGGGCTGGTGCCCGTCCAGGCGGGTGCACGGCCCGGCACCGGCGCGGCACGTCTGCGCGGCTTTTCGGGACGGTACTGCCGCTCCTGCGTGGCGGTCCCCGGCGTCGCCTGGGCGCCGGTTCCAGTCTGCTCGCTTGGTGCCGGCCAGCTCGCCTCCGAGCGCCTCGGCTGGTGCAGGGGTCCGTACTCCGGCGACAAGGGCTCTTCCGGCGGCTGCCAGGTCACTGCCGGCTCCCTCGTGGGGACGTCCCTGTACGTCGGGGGCTCAGTACCAGAGGACTCTGCTGTTTCCGGCGTCGCTGCGACCGCGTCTCCACCCCCCTCCGACACACCAGCCGCAGTAGGCGCTTCCGCGGACTCGTCCGTTTCGGCTTCGCCCACCTGCGCCGCTCGAGCCGGAATATCCGCCGCCGGTGGCATTTCCGCCGACGCCGGTGCACCCTGCGGCGCCTGTGCGGCGGACTGATCGGCTGCACCTGCTGGGGAGGGCGGCTCTGTCGTCGCAGGGGATTCCGGCTGCGTCTCGGTACCAGTCTCTTCGGCTGTCTCCACCAGTGGCGGCAACGCCCTCGCCGCTTCAGGCTCC
This sequence comes from Gammaproteobacteria bacterium, assembly GCA_050118435.1. Classification (GTDB taxonomy): domain Bacteria; phylum Pseudomonadota; class Gammaproteobacteria; order DSM-19610; family DSM-19610; genus Thiogranum. The sequence continues at coordinate 20,327 of JASFKW010000030.1, forward strand.
GGTTGTGTCTCAGTCGGAGCTTCGTCGGCTGCGCTCGCCAGCGGCGTTACTTCCGGCGCCCCAGCCGCTGCCCGTTGCGCCTCCACCTCGGCTTCTTCGGCTCCGGTCAGTGGCGGCAGCTCGGGTGCTCCGGCCGCTGCCGCATCGGCCGGCCCCTCTTGCTCATCGCCCGTGTCCGCCAGCGGCGGCAGCTCGGGTGCTACAGCCGGCGCCTCTGCGCCTTCCGCTTCGGGTTCGTCGGGCGTGCCGGTCAGCGGCGGTACCTCAGGCTCTGCGACGGATGCCGGTTGAGGTTCTTGCTCTTCTACTGTACCCGCCGGCGACGACGGCTCGGGTGCCGCAGCGAGGCCCGGTTGGCGCAGCGCAGTGCCATCATCCGACGTGCCTGCTGCGGGCGGCCGCCCGGTCGGCGCAACCGCGTCCGCCTGCGCCGGCTCTTCTGCCTCCGTTCCGGCACCGACCACCGGCGGCAGCTCGGTAGGCGCTTCACCGCCCGGTTCCGCAGCAGGCGCCGACTGAGGCTGCGCACCGCTCCCACCAGCCGGAGGCGGCGCCTCTTCCGTGGCAGGAGCCACTGCGCCCGCGTCCGCAGCGATGCGCCCGCCCGTGCTTCCCGTCACGGGCTCGATCTGTGCCGGCGGCGTCACTGTCTCCGGATCCTGATCTCCGCCCACTGTTCCCGATCCAGAGCGCGCGGCTACCGGCTGCATTTCAGTGCCGAACCATTGCGGGAACAGCTCGACCCGGTACAGGTACAGGAAAAACGCAGCGACGAAGAACCCAATCAGCAGTCCGTGGCTCAAGATCTTCTGGAACAGCTTCATGGCCTGACGTTCCCCCTCATCTTTCCGGATAGGACTGTTTCGGGTAGGGCCGGTCGGATTGCGGTTCACGCTGCTGGGGCGCAGAGCGCTGTTGTGCCTCGGGCCGTGCACGCGGTTGGGGCGGCGCCGTCGTCTGCCGGTAGCCAGCAGGCACTTTGAACAGATCCTCAGGCTGTGGTCCGAGCTCGATGTTGCGCAGCTCGCGGAAATAACCGCCCGGGAGCTCTTCGCGAATCGCAATCTTCAGCTCCGGGTCGTACCACTGCGTGGTGGTCATGGATTCCTGATCCGGCCGGGTCGTGGTTATCTCCCACCGCTCGGTCTTTCTGCCGTGGAGCTTTTCCTTGCCCAGCAGGCGCATCTCCGACACCGTGCCGTCCGGAAACACCTGGCGCAGCGGCATATTGCGCTCCGCGTCAATCCAGTGCTGGCTGCGCAGGGTCTGGTCATCCTGTTTCACCACCATTTCCCATTCCACCACCGGACGCCCGTACATGGTTTCGCGCCCCAGCTTATGGCACTCGGCGCCCGGCATCTGCGCGCACGGGCTGGTGTCGGTTGGCGGCAGCATGGGGTTGGCGATCCCACCCTTGGGCAGCTTGCGCTGGATGTAGCTGCGCTGCTCCGGCATCAGCAGCAGCGCCCGCTGATTTTTCATGTCATAGATCTGGATCATTTTCTGATCATCCTGCTGGTACTCCAGCCGGACCTTGTTGTCGCCGACATAGATCTGTGCGTGACGCGTTGTCTTGTCCGGGGAGGACTGTACGGTCTGCGCTGAAAACTGCACGTTCGACGGTGCTGCAACCGCACCCATCGCGGCAAAGCACAGACAACCGGCAAATAGAATCCCTCTAGGCCTCTTCACGAGCCTGCTCCTCGAAATTCGATCAAATTCCCGGAAGACGGGCCCGCCACGAGAGCGGGCCCGTTCCCGGGCCCAACGAGCTTACTTGGTACCGCTGGACTGCTGCTGGGCAGGGGCCTGCTGCTGAACCCCGTAAGGCGCATAGCCGTAGGCGCCAGGATAGCCGCCGTAGGCGCCAGGATAGCCGCCCCAGCCGCCATAGCCAGGATAGCCGCCATAGCCATACGGGCCGCCCCAGCCATAGGGGCCATAGCCATAGCCATAGCCATCATAGCCGCGGCCATAACCACGTCCGTAACCGCGACCGCTGCCACGGGCGCTGAAGCCCATGTCGAAGTCGCCGTCGCCGAACATATCGCCAAGGCCATCGCCCCAGCCGTCACCCCAGCCACGATTCCAGCCGGGACCACCCCAGCCAGGACCCCACCAGGCCTGCGCCGAGGACAGCGGCACCGCAACAGCACCTGTCAGAATTGCTGCAACAAAGGTTTTTCTGAATTTCATCTCGGTACCCTCCGATCAGATGAACGTTTCACATATGCATGGGAATTCCATGCAACCTGTTATTCCCCTAGTTTTTTGCTTTTGACGACGAGGAACGAGGGGAAAACGTTCTTCGTCAGCAGGCACAATCCCTCCCTTCATGGGAAACGCATTATTGTTATTCCTCTCTCCTGTACCGGCCTACCAGACCATGGGCCATCCCGTTGTCGGATAGCCGGCGGAAGGCCAGCCAGTCCCGTAGCCGCCGGGCCACGTGCCCGGCGATCCGTACGGCGTGCCATAATACCCCCCGTACGCTGAACCGTAAGGATAGCCGCCCGTCGCGGCACCATTTTCACCGAAACTGCTTCCAGCCCGCCGGTCATAGGGTCGCACGGCCCAGCGCTGGGCTGGCTGGGGTTGAGGTGTTGTACTCCGGCTGTCAGAGCGGCTCTCTTCCTCCAACGGCCGGTACCGGCTGTCACCGGGAGGCTGCATATACACCGGCGGCTGACGCTGGGGTTGTCCCCACTCTGGCGTCTGAAGCCGCTGTCCCCGCGGCTGCGGGTACTGGCCGTATCCTGGCACCGCGGCGGCCCAGGGATTATCCGGGTCCCGTGTGTAATACTGCGGAACGCCGGGTTGCTGCTGTGCGTAGCCATACCCCGGCTGCTGCTGGGAGCCATACCCCGGCTGCTGCTGGTAGCCGTACGCCGGCTGCTGCTGCGAATAGCCGGGTTGCGGCTGCTGTGCATAGCCGGGCTGCTGCTGATAGCCGGGCTGCTGCTGATAGCCGGGCTGCTGCTGATAGCCGGGCTGCTGCTGATAGCCCGGCTGCTGCTGATAGCCCGGCTGCTGCTGAGCATAACCGTATCCCGGTGGCTGCTGGGGGTACGCCGGGGCATAGCGCGGCTGCCCGGGCGCATAACGTTGGCCCGTCTGTGGTACCGGCACAGCCACCGCCTGTCGCGGCTGTTCGTCTCCCGATGCTGCTTCGTCTTCCTCATCTTCTCCGTTTCCACCGCAGGCTCGCACCATGAGCACGGTAATGAGACCAAGGACGGCCACTCCAATGACAGCGTGACGAATCTTCCAAAACCCAACGTGCTGCTGTGGCGCTTTTTGCCCGCCATTGGCCGCCATTACACCCCTCGTTATGCGCTACTCGACCTGCCTGGCAGGCGTCTTGCCACCAGTCGCTGGTGTCTGATAACCGGGATACCTCCAGCCCGGCCCTCCATAGCCAGGACGCGGCGGATAACCGTAGCGATAGCCTGGCGCTCGAGCAGGGTAACCGTAGGACGGCAGACCCCGCTCCGTTGTACCCCGAAACGGCCGTGTCGGCGGTGCCGGAGGCTCCGGCGGTTTCGGCCGCGTCAGCGGCGCACCCGGATAGGGCCGACTGCCAAGACGCTGCTCGCGTTCCGCTTCGATCTCCTCCCACCGCTTGTCGTACTCGGCCCTGCGCTGCTCCCACTCTTTTTGCATCTGCTCTCTGAGCTGGGCAAGCTCCTTGCTGCAAGGCCCCTCTTCCCGCTGCTCCAGCCACACATCACGCCTGGCTTCGGCTTCGCCCCTGCGCTGCTCCCGCTCCTGCTCACGCTGCTTCTGGTACTCTTCCATCTCCTGCTCGCGCTGCTGCCGGTACTGCTCCATCTCCGCCTGGTGCTGCGCGCGATACTGATCCATCTGCTCACGCCGTTCTTCCTGCCCTGAGAGAAACTCCTCTCGCGTTACCGGCCCGGGGCTGCTGTCTCCCCGAAACATGGGGGGCAGGCTGGCGGGATAATCTGCCGGCGCGGTTTCCAGCTCCTGATCCGGCCGGAACTGCGGGGGCACCCCGCCCTGGCCCGCCGAATACGGACCGGGTGGTGGCGGGACCGCGCCAGGCGCGGGATAGGAACTCTCGCTCCCCTCAGCCTGCGTTTCGGCCGAAGCCGCCTGTTCCGAAGTCGCCTGTTCCAAAGCCACCTCTTCTTCTGCCTGGACCACCGGAGCCACCAGCAGACCGGCGGCAATGGAACCGGCTACCAGCAAAGGCATCCAGCCTTGTCCTGATTTTTCTATAGATGCAACCCTGATCACGATGATGCCCTCCGTATTTCAAGCTGACCGAATCCGTTACGGGAAAAACAGCTCCCTCGATTCACGAACTACCCGACGCCACGCACCGCTCTCTGCGTGACCGGTTTTCATGCTGACGCTTCACTCGACTGCTCCTGTTTGGCCACAGCTTCCTCGAGCGCGACACGACCGTGCACCAGGAAACGTTTCTCCGCACTGATGCAGCCCATCGGTATCACCACCATGGTGAACAGGGTTGCCACGCCGGTGCCGAACAGCAGGGTCACGGCCATGCCCTCGAAAATGGGGTCGGAGATGATGGCCGCGGCGCCAGCCATGAGTGTCAGCGAAGTGATGAGAATGGGCCGCAGGCGGGTCTTGGCCGCGGCAACCGCCGCTTCCCGGATATCCTTGCCGGTGGCGACCTCATTCTTGACGAACTCCACCAGCAGGATTGACACACGCACAATGATCCCGCCCAGAGCGATCAGGCCGATCATCGAGGTCGCCGTGAACTGTGCCCCAGTGATCCAGTGCCCCGGGATGATGCCGATCAGTGTCAAGGGTATGGGCGCCATGATCAGACCGGCCAGCGCGTAGTCGCGGAACTCCAGCACGATGAGGCCATAAATCAGCAGCATCGCGGCGATGAACGCCAACCCCATGTCGCGGAATGTTTCGTAGGTCACGGTCCACTCGCCCGCCCATTCGAAACCGGACTGCAGATCGTTCGCCGGGGGTCCGATGAGGCCCCAGGGCATGCCCGTGATCTGCACGCCATCGGGGGCGGTGTAGTTTTCGAGCAGATCCTCAACTCCAAACATGCCGTATATCGGCGCACCCAGAAAGCCCGTCATCTCGCCCGTCACATACTCCATCGGGCGCAGGTCCTTGTGGAAGATATAGCCCTCGGAAGGCCGCTGCACGAAACGGCCCAGCTCGGCCAGCGGAATGGTCTGTCCCTCCGTTGTCGGGATCGGCAGGTTCGACAGGCGCGAGACCTGGGAGCGTACCGACAGCGGGGCCTGGATCACGATGTAGGTCGGCTCCAGCGGCGCACCCAGCTTGATATCTCCCAGCTTGTGCCCGCCCATGGCCATGGCCAGATTTCGGTTGATGGCTTCCACCGTCACGTTGTTGCGCGTGGCCTTTTCGCGATCCACCTCGAACTGCCAGAAGGTGTAGGGCTCCGCCATGTAGGTGTCGACGTCGACCAGATTCTCGACGTCCGTGAACATCTGTTCCATGTCGCGCGCGGTCTGCTGACGGGTTGCCCTGTCCGGCCCGTAGATCTCCGCGACCACGGTCTGCAGCACCGGCGGCCCCGGTGGCATCTCCACTACCTGTATTCTGGCGCCGAGTTTCTGCGCCATCGGCGTGAGTAGGTCGCGCGCCGCATTGGAAACTTGGTGACTGCTGCGCTCGCGATCGTTCTTATCCAACAGCATGACCTGAATGTCGCCTTCCCAGGGGTTCTGGCGCAGGTAGTAATGCCGCACCAGGCCATTGAAATTGAATGGCGAGGCCGTACCCACGTAGGTCTGCAGCGCGGTCACCTCCGGTATCTCCGCGCGTATTTCCTCTGCCATCAGCTGCACCACATTCGCCGTGACCGGCAGTGCCGTGCCCTCCGGCATGTTTACCACGACGTTGAACTCGGGTTTATTGTCAAACGGCAGCATCTTCACCGCCACCACCTTGAAGTAGAACAGGGCGCAGACCGCGGCCGTCAGCGCGATGATGGTGACCAGGAACAGGATGCCCAGCGTACGGTACTTGATCAACGGCCAGATGATCGGCTCGTAAACCCTGCCGATGATCTTGTGCACCCGCTCCTCGCGCGCGGCGGCCTTCTTGAACGAGCTCACGGTCGCCGGACGCATGCGCAGGGCAAACCAGGGCGTGAAGATGAACGCCGCCACCAAAGAGAAGAACATGGCCGAGGACCCCAGCACCGGAATGGGGCGCATGTACGGTCCCATGAGCCCGCTGACAAAGCCCATGGGCAGCAAGGCCGAAATGATTGTCATGGTTGCCAGAATCGTCGGGTTGCCGACCTCGCGCACCGCGTCAATGGCGATGCCGACCGTGGTGCGACCGGCCTCCATCCAGCGCCGGAAGATGTTCTCCACCACCACGGTCGCGTCGTCGACGAGGATACCGATCGAGAAAATCAGGGCGAACAGGCTGACACGGTCGATGGTGTACTCCAGCACCCAGGCCGACCAGACCGTGATCAGAATGACGATCGGGATGACGGTAATCACCACAAATGCGGCGCGGAAACCGAGTCCGACAAGGCACAGGATCGATACCGCAATGGCGGCCTCGAACAGCGCCGTCAGCAGCTCGTTGACCTTGTCGTTGGCCGTCTTGCCGTAGTCGCGGGTGATGCTGACCCGGACATTTTCCGGGATCAGATGGCCGCGCAGGATATCCAGCTGCTCCAGGATGGCGTTGGCGACGGTGACGCCGTTGGTGCCCTCTTTTTTTGCCAGTGCGACGGTCACCGCCGCCTCCCCGCTGGCCGGGGACTCGTCCTCCGGCGCCGCCCTGCCGGTGTAGTACCCGACCATCTGGCGCGCCTCTTCGGGACCGTGGGTCACTTTGGCAATGTCACGCACATAGATCGGCACGCCGCCGCGCGAACCGACGATCAGCCGCGAGATCTCGTCGGCTGTGCGCAGGAAAGAGCCGGTGTAGACGGAGAAATTGGTGTTGGCCGCCTCGACGTAGCCCGCCTCGATCTCTTGGTTCGCGGCCTGGATTGTCTGCGCGAGCTGATCCAGAGTCAGACCGAATCCGGCCAGACGCTCGGGGAGTACCTCGACCCGGACCTGTTCGGAGCGGCCGCCGACCACGAACCCTTGCCCAGTACTGGGAACCTGCTGCAGGTGCTGGAGCACGTCGACTCCCAGGGTGCGCAGCGCGGCGTCGTCCACACTGTCCGATGAGAGCGTGATGGTCACCACCGGCACATCGTCAATACCCTTGGGCTTCACCAGCGGCATGGCGACCCCGGGCGGTATCTTGTCGAGATTGGACTGCAGCTTGTCGTGCACCTTGACGATAGACGGTCCCAGCTCTTCGCCCACCAGGAAGCGCACCGTCACCATGGCACGGCCGCGCTCGGTTGCCGAGTAGACGTGTCTGACGCCGGGAATCTCGTGCATGATGCGCTCGAGCGGCTCGGTCACCAGGCTCGTCACCTGGGCGGCCGACGCACCCGGATACTGCACAAAGATGTCGATCATGGGAACCGAAATCTGCGGGTCCTCCTGACGCGGCGTAAACATCAGGCCGAGAAGGCCGATTGCGAGAGCCGCCATCATCAGCAACGGCGAAATGGGGGAATCGATGAAAACCGAGGCCAGGCGTCCGGCGATACCGAGCGACCTGCTCTCGATTTCCTGGCGCTCACGCTGCTCGAGCAGCTCGGGGCTGGGTTCTGGCGTTGTGCCGTTTTCTTTGGGCTCTGTCATGCGATTTTGAGCTGGTGCAGTCCGGGTTTTATTTCTGTTGATGACTCCAGCCGGAAACCCCAGCATCGGGCGGCGCAACATAGATGCGCTCGCCGACTTCCAGGCCGGAGAGCACCGCGACCTCGTTCGCCCCGACATAGTCGCCAAGCCGCACCAGACGCAGCTCGGCACGATTGTCTTCGGTGGCCACGTAGACGGCCGGCAGACTGCCTCGCCACACCACCGCCGAGTCGGGAATCACCGGCACGGCGCTGACACCGGCCGAGATATCGGGCACCATGACTTCGGCGTACATGCCGGGTCCACCGGGCACGTTTACCGGCAGATCGAATTTCACGGTCACGGTGTGCCGCATGGGATCAGCCGATGGGAAAATCTGCGCTACCCGCACATCCACGCGTATGTTGCCGACATCGATCCGCGCTGGAATCAGCATGCTTTTTTTCAGACCCGGCACCAGTCGCACGGGCACGTCCACCTCGACCTGCAGGTAAGTCAGGTCGGCGTACTGGAGCAGCGGCTGTCCGGGTTGCACCGTATCACCCTCCTCGACGAGTTTGTCCAGGATCACGCCGTCGAAAGGCGCGAAGGAGCGCGCATCGCGCAGCTTGGCGTCGATTTCCTCGATTTTGGACTGGGCGGCGAGGGCCTGGTTCTGCGCCTGCGTAAGCTGGGTACCGTAACCGTAGATATCGGCCTGGCGGTCCACCCACCGGTTACCCCCGACCGAACCCGGCATGAAGGACTGCGCGAATGGCTGAGTGAACATCTGGTCGAACATCGAGGGGATGCCCATGCCACCAGGCGTTTGTTGACGGCTGAGGCTTCGGCTCTGGGGCGACCAGAGCTCGCGCTGGTATTGCACTTGGGCGTTGGCGATCGCCGATTGTGCAGTGGACAGCTGTGCAACGGCCGAACGGCGTTGTGCAAGCAGGTCATCGTCGTCGATGGCGACCAGAATGTCGTCCTTCTGGAAGCGGTCACCTTCTTCCCCCGCAAGGAATTCAATGCGACCGGGAATCTGCGCGGTAAGCGTGACCTCGCGGTAGGGGACGACCGTGCCACCCAGAGCGACCGAGCTGCTGATACGACTGGCCTGAACGGTGATGACCTGGGAGCCCTCCGCCGGTCCGTTTCGGGCGATGCTGGCCGTACTGCACAGGCCCAGCAGGACCGAGAGAAAAGCTCCACTCACAAATGAGGCCGTACGATGACGGCCTGAGACTCTACTTTTCAGTGCGCAGGGTACATCTGCGCCACTGCTGTGAACCGTCCGCAGATGACATACTGATACCACGGATCATCTCCTCAACGCTGTCGTTTATCGCCCCCGACTGGTGCTCTTGGTGCGTCATCCGCGGGGGTTGGACTCATTTTTCATAATACGAACGCAATCCATGTGCCAACTGTCACATTGTTGATTTTCAATATATTCGCCAAGGATGGACAAAAGTTTAACTGCAACACGATTCTTGAAAACTGACTTCTAATTTGCCCTGCAAGCTCTTGAATGGCTTCATCACGTCAAATGAGAAACCTTCGGTGCAACGCTGGTGCAACGAATTCAACAGGATTGCAACAGTATCTGGCGGGTAGCTGATTCATATCAAAGTGCTACATTTAGGCTCATAATAGGATTTAATGATCAGGGCGTTGCCGGAACGGAGTTAAAGGGGAGTCGTAAACGCCCGCTAGATCAGCCTGAACACACTAATTAATTATAACGAGACGCGGTAGAGGAGCAGGTTTTAAATGAATGCGCTTGAACAGTTCACTCCCTTGATGGACGCTGTTATTTCCCATATCAATGAAGGTGTAATTCTCACCGACTACAAAGGCAAAGTTCTTTTCCACAACCCCGCCGCCGACGAGCTGCTGGGATTCCCGCAATTTGAGTCGGTGCGCGAAATCCACGAGACGACGGGCGTCGATCTGCAGCTCCCGCTGCTGCGTTCGGCGGGAACCACCGATCTGGTCAGCAACCGCACCTATATTGACCAGCACCGTTTCGAGCAGCGGATCAAGCGCAATGGCGTGGTCCGGTTTCTGGAGGTCAAATCGACCACAGTTCCCGTGCCCGGCGAGCGCGACCCGATTCAGCTCATGGTAATGGCGGACATCACGGACAAGCGCCGACTGCAGCACGTTCTGAACGAGCACAAGAGCTCCGGACTGGTTACCCAGGACCCACGCATGCTCGAAATCACCGCCATGATCGATCAGATCGCGCTCACCAAGGCGTCGGTTCTCCTGCAGGGGGAATCCGGCACAGGCAAGAGCCTGCTGGCTCGCATGATTCATCAGAAAAGCCCGCGCCATGACAAACCGATCCTCGAGGTGAACTGCGCCGCTATCCCCGAGTCGCTGCTGGAATCCGAGCTGTTCGGGCACGTCAAGGGGGCCTTCACGGGCGCCACACAGGACCGCTCGGGCCGTTTTCAGGCGGCCCACGGCGGCACCCTGTTTCTGGATGAGGTGAGTGAGCTCCCGATGCATCTGCAGCCAAAGCTGCTGAAGGCCATCGAGGATCAGTCCTTCCAGATGGTTGGCTCGGACCGCAACGTCACCGTCGATGTGCGCATCATCGCCGCGTCCAACCAGAATCTGCGTAAGCTGGTCGATGAAGGCAGTTTTCGCGGTGACCTGTACTATCGTCTCGCCGTGATCCCCATGGAAATCCCGGCGCTGCGCGATCGGCCCGGCGACATCCCGTTGCTCATCCATTACATCTGCGACCAGCTCACGAATCGCGGATACCCGGACAACCTGCGATGCGATCAGGAAGCCATGCGCCTGATGATGGACTATCCATGGCCTGGGAACGTTCGCGAGCTTTCCAACGCCGTTGAGCACGGCATGATCCTGGCCGAAAACAGCAGAGTAACACCAGCCTCACTGCCCTATGCCATCCGCCATTACCATTCCAGACCGCGTCCGGGTTCCGGCGGAGCTCATGGTCATGGCGAGATCGACCCCCACCGCAAGGAGATCCTCGATACCCTAGATCAGACGGGCGGTAATCGGGCTGAGGCGGCAAGGCTCCTCGGGATTGACCGCAGCACCCTTTGGCGACGGATGCATCGGTTGAACATCATCTGACGGAAATCCGAGCTGGCATACATCGGCTCCAAGCCTCCCGCAGTCCGTGCGTCCCACCAGACCCGGCAATATCGGTATGAGAGGGGGATTGGCCCAGACGCACGTCGTGATGTGGGCTGGGTGTAAGAGCTTACTTAAAAATCCATAAATTAACGGGTTGCATGTGATGCGGACGATTGAAGCGGAGGCACGATCGCCCGGAGGTTTCAATCCATAGGGCTGCACTCGAATCATAAGCGTCTGATAGTTCCACTGATTGTCTAAGCGTGTGCGAGGTTTTGACTAGTATATTAGAGTCTGGTAATATTACTACCGTCTGAAGCAGCGGTAACGCGAGGAGGTCACCATGGTATGGGACGCATTCACAATTGGCGGGGCGGTGGTTGTCCTGGTATTTGTGGCGACCACCATCAAACTGATTCATCGCTGCACACGTAACTGCGATTGAACCCTCTTCGCGCCCCGGTTCTCCGGGGCGTTGACCATCCTACCCCCAAGACCCTAGAATCCAATAGCGAGTTCCTGACCGGGCG
>JASFKW010000031.1:0-31366 GCA_050118435.1 Gammaproteobacteria bacterium
CTCCGATTGAGTAGGGCCTGCTGACAGGCCTTGGCTGGGCCGGCGGAGCCGGCCGGCGATAAGCCACTGGTCTGCCACCTCGCGAGCACGCGCGCTGAACGGCTACTAGAATTCCTGTATCCCCTACAATTGCCAGGCAGCCGTGTCCGGGCCCCGTGCTACGAGCTGTCAGAACCGTTGCCCTGCGTATCACCGAAGGGCAACCGGGCTGCCGGCTGAAAGCTGATAGGCTTTGACACCCTGGCGAGTGCGGTGGAAAAGGCTCTGAGCCACGGGCGAGGTTCTCGGCTTCCTGATCCAGGCTGGACTGTTGATCTGGATCAATGGCGGCGCTGGCTCCAGGTGTGAGAAAATTTCCTGCAAATAGCGAGGATTAACGGAGGATATGGTATGGGTCTGCGACACTCAGGGGTGGTCACGTTGCCGTTTCCGGTCGGCTACTCGCTTGTGTCCCTGCTGTGGATTGTGCTTTGCGCCTGTTTCTGCCTTCCCGCAGCGGGGCAGGCGGCGGATACGGTCCCGATGGAAGTGCAGATGCCCGGCACGCAACCTGGCGAGGCCGGCAACCTCGAGACGGTAGACAAATGCGACAACTGCCACCAGGACGACGACCCGGTGGTGAGCATCGCCCACGACTGGCGCGGCAGCATGATGTCGCACGCCGGTCGCGATCCACTTCTGTGGGCAACCATGGCGATTGCCGAGCAGGACTTCGACGGCGCCGGTGATCTCTGCATTCGCTGTCACATGATGGGGGGCTGGCAGGCGGGAAGCTCCACACCGACCGACGGCTCGGCGCTGAGCGCCGGCGAGGCGGCAGACGGCGTGGGCTGCGACGTCTGCCACAAGATGACCAACACCGATGATTCCGAGCACGCGGGCGCGCAGTTCGCGCCTTTTGTCGCCAACGACGGCGGCACGCCCCCCGAAGGCTATTACGGAAGCGCGCAGCTGTCGCTCTGGGACTCCGCCGATAAGCTCGGGCCTTACGGCGATGCGGTGCCCAAGCATCAGTGGATGCACTCGCTGTTTCACCGCTCGGTCGACTTCTGTGGCGCCTGCCACGACGTCTCCAATCCTGTCGTCGGCGACCTCGCGCCAAACAACGGTGCGCAGCAGCCGCTGGACCCGGCGACCTTCGACGGTCAGTTGAACACCGCCGAGAATCCACGCAACCTGGAGGACAAGGCGGCGTTCAACAATCCGCCCTACAAATACGGTGTGGTCGAGCGCACCTACAGCGAATACAAGGCTGGCCTGTTATCTCAGACACTGGTTTCCGACTATGCGGCATTGCCGGCGGACTTGCAGGACGGTGCGATCCAGATCGCGCGTGATGCGGCGCTGGGCGCGGGCACCGGCGGTAACTACGCGGACGGCGCGCCGCGCTATTTCAGTTGTCAGACCTGTCACATGGCCGCGACGAGCGCGCTGGGCTGTAACAAGAATGGTGTGCCGCTGCGCAGCGATCAGCCCAAGCACGATCTCACCGGGGGCAACTACTGGATGCCGGAGGTCATTCAGTACATGGACAGCGCGGGGACTCTGCTGCTCGGTGACGGGCTCAGCAGCGCCGAAATCAGCGGCATGGAATCCGGGATCGCACGCGCGCAGACCAACCTGAAAAACGCGGCATCGCTGACGGTGACCGGCAACACGGTGCGCGTCGTGAATCTCACTGGCCATAAGCTGATTTCGGGTTATCCCGAAGGGCGGCGCATGTGGCTCAACATCAAGTGGTACGACACAAACGGGGCTATCCTGCCGCGCGAAGACGGTGCCTACGGCGATCTCCAGCTCCAGTACGACGCCAACGGTGATGGTGCCAACGATACCGTACGGACGCTGCTCGACCTCAGTGACCCCAACAGCAAGGTGTACGAAGCCCACGGCGCAATTACACAGGAATGGGCACAGAAACTCCTCAGCGTGTCGGCGGAATACGCGAGCGTGCCCGTGGCCTTCGACCGCATGACGGGAGCGATTACCCACACCGTCGGTGACATCGCGGCGCTCGACCCCGGCGAGTACCATGAGACCTTCCACTTTGTCTTGAACAACAAGGTGGTCAAAGACAACCGCATCCCGCCCTACGGTATGGCTTACGACGAAGCGCTGAAGCGATCCATCCTGCCGGTGCCGGCCACGCAGTACGGAGATACCGGACCGGGCGGTACATTCAATTACTGGGATGATTTTCTGATGTCGCCGCCGGCCGGTGCGGTGACGGCGGAGATCCGGCTCATGTATCAACCGACCAGCTGGGAATACATCCAGTTTCTCGACCTCGCCAATAACGGCAGTGTCGCTTTTCTGGCCAATGAGGGAGCTAACCTGCTCGACGCGTGGCTGAACACCGGCGTGGATCTCGACGGCGACGACCTGGTTGATGGCTACATGGCTGAGCCGTACCCGATGGCCACGGCAACCTGGGAGACCGTGGATACCGACGGCGACGGCCTGGTTGATAGCGATGCCGATGTGGTGCCGGTCGGCACCCTCGGCAACGGGGCGGACGGCGACGGTGACGGCTTCGTCGACAGCGAGGAGTCCTGGGAGACCGATCCGTTCCAGGCCGACACCGACGGTGATCGACTGGACGACGGACTGGAGGTCGCCAATGACAGCGATCCGAACGATGCCGCCAGCTGGCCGCAGCTGGCAGACGCGGACTGCGGGCCACTGGATGCTCCGGACGGGCAGGTCAACGCGGCGGATCTGGTTGTGGCAACACGTATCGCCGTGCAGTTGCAGCCGGCCACCGCGCTGGAGCTGGCGCACTGCGACATGGTCCCCGCCGGGGTGCCCGACGACCTGATCGATGCGGCTGATCTGGTGCTGATCCTGCAGCAGGCGCTCGCGCCGTGACAGCGGCGGGGTGCGGGCGGTCCGCCGCTGCCGCCTCCCGAACGGCCGGTCCGTTTCCCGGCGCTCAGCTCCCTGCGCCGGCCGCGGCTGCCATCTCCAGGTCCAGTAGCTGCGTGATCTCAGCCCTTGCGTTCAGACCGTCCCGGTAGCCCAGCTCGATCAGGTCCCGGCAGAAGTCCGATTCGAACAGCAGGTAACTGATCAGGGGGCGGCCCTCGGGCTTGAGGGCACCCAGCCCCCTGAGTAACAGCCGCACCGAGCGGGGGAACTGGCGGGCGTGGCGCTCAGCGATGTCGCGGATATCCTCGGTCGGCGTGATAACCAGAAAATCGATGGGCCTGAGGACCGTGTCCTGGAACTCCACGCAGTTCTGGCGGGTATGCGTGAGCGTGTGGTTGATGCGGTTCATGCGCTCGATGTCGGCGTCCAGGCTGTCCATGAACAGGGTGTCCAGCATGTACCCGGTGATCTGGCCGATGCTGGGATAGGGCACCTCCTCGCCTTCCGGCGGCACCGCGTCGAGGTAGGGATTGCGCACGCCGATGATCAGCAGCCGGTTGGCGCCCAGGTGAATGGCCGGGCTCAGCGGTGCCGTCTGGCGCATGGATCCATCCCCGTGGTATTCGTTGTTCAGCCACACGGCGGGGAACACCAGGGGGATCGCCGTCGAAGCCATGAGGTGATCGAGGGTGATCTCCTGCGCGACGCCCATGCGCCGGGCACGTTGCCACGGGAGCAGCGTGTCGATGCCCTGATAGTAGCTGATGGAGTGGCCGCTGGTGTAGCTTGAAGCGGTGATCGCCAGGGCGCGCAGCGCGCCGCTGTCGATCGCCTGCTGCACCCGCGCCAGGCGGATATGGCTCTCGATCAACGCCCGCAGCGGGCTGGTGTCGAGCAGCGCCCGGGGAGCGGCGGTGCCCAGCCGGGCCGTGGCGGAAGCTCCTCCCCAGCGCGAGGCCGTCTTCAGTGCCGTCCACCAGTCGGTCCGGAAGACCTTGGCCGAATGGAAGTTTTCCCAGATCCCGGTCATGCGCGCGATGCCTTCGACAAACTGCATGGCGTTGCTGGCCAGTATCGCGGCGTTCAGGGCACCCGAGGAGGTGCCGCACATGACGGGAAAGGGATTGCGCCCACCGGGCGGCAGAAGCTCCGCGATGGCTTTGAGCACGCCGGCCTGGTAGGCGTTGCGTGCGCCGCCGCCCGGCAATATCAGCCCGTTGATGGGGGGCAGCTGCTTCTTTTTACGTGAAAACCAGTACACCGCATGGCTCCTCGTCGCCTCGGTATTGAATGGCGGTTTATTTTGCCCCGGTCTTGAGAAAATTATAGATCCCGCACTCCTGCCGGGACATTTCGCAACGGCGGGCTTTTTGGATACAGTATTCGCATCATGACGAAAAGCTCCATCCAGGGCCCGATCGATGAGCAGGCTCGCAGGCTGCTGCCGCAAGCCGGCGGCGCGTCGGGTCAATCGTGAGCCCGGCGCGAGACCCGGCGGGATGGGTTTTGCCCGACTATCGGGGGGGCAGCATCGTCAACCTCATGAGCTCGATCCTGACCGCCTGCGGGGACACGCCGGAACCGTATCCGCCGCTCGTGGGGCTCGATACCGGCCCGCTGCGTGAGGCTCGCAGCCTGGTGCTGCTGGTGCTGGACGGGCTGGGGTATGAGTACCTGAGCACGCACGGGCAGCACAGCGTGCTGTGGCGTCACCTGCGCAGACGCATGACCTCGGTCGCGCCGCCGACGACCGCCACGGCCATCACCGGCTTCCTGACCGGCCAGGCACCCCAGCAGCACGGGCTCACCGGATGGTTCACCTGGTTTCGCGAGCTGGGCACCGTGCTCGCGGTGCTGCCGTTCACGCCTCGCTGCAGTGATCAGCCCCTGGGCAAGGCCGGCGTCAGCGCGGCCAGGCTGTTCGATCACGTGCCGGTGTTCGATCGTCTGGCGCGTGAGAGCTGGTCGGTGAGCCCGGAATGGATCGTTCACTCGGATTTCAACCGCGCCCACCTCGGCCGCGCCACGCCCGTCCCCTACCGCAACCTCGAACACTGTTTCGGCGAAATCGTGCGCCTGGTGCGGCAGACCGATGAGCCCGGCTACATCTACGCCTATTGGCCGGGTTTCGATCGGCTCGCCCACGAGCAGGGGGTGGCGAGCGAGGCGGTGAGCGAGCATTTTGCCGATCTGGACGCGGGCTTTGCCCGCCTGCTGCAGTCACTTTCCGGAACCGACACGCTGGTGATGGTGACCGCCGATCATGGTTTCGTGGACGTGCCCCCCCAGCAGCGTATCGAGCTGGCGGACCATCCCGAGCTGAAGGACTGTCTGATCCTGCCGCTGTGCGGCGAGCAGCGCCTGAGCTATGCCTATGTCCGGGCCGACCGGCGGCGCTTCTTCGAGCGCTACGTGCAGAATCACTTGTCCCACCTCATGGACTGCCGGCCCAGCGCGGCGCTGCTGGAGCGGAATCTGTTCGGGCTGGGCGAGCCACACCCGGAGCTGGCATCGCGCATTGGGGACTACGTCTTGGTCATGAAGCCGGGCCACGTCATTCAGGATCCCATCCCCGGCGAGAAGCCGGTCCACATGACGGGCTTTCACGGGGGGCTGAGCTCGGCGGAGATGTATGTTCCCTTCATCATGGCCGAGTGCTGAACGGCACAGCAGCGACAGGCGGGGCTGGCGGCGGAACCGGCCACTGCAGGAGCAGCGCGGGCCGCCGCTATAGGTGGCGGTGAAAGGCTGTCCCGCCCAGGGCAGCGGTTCTACAATTCGCGAAGCCGTACGACAGGAAACTCGGGCGCTACGCTGGCTCGGAGATGGAGTGAGGCGGCGTGGGTCCCGGCGCCGACCGGAAAGGGAGCATACAATGGTGTATCGCCAGTCAATTTGCGTGCTGTTGCTGACCGGCCTGACGGTGCTCGGCATTCAGGCCTGCAGCAACGAGCCGCAGCGCCAGCTGGACGTCATTTCCAGCCTCGATCAGGCCCCGGGCAATATCACGGTTACGCCGGACAAGCGAATCATCGTCAGCCTGCATCAGTTTTTCACGCCGGAGTGGCGGGTCGCCGAATGGACCCCCGGCGGATTGCAGCCTTTTCCGACCGCCAGGCTGGCGACCACCGGCAGCGCGGAGCTCGAGCTGTACTCGGTGCTGGGGATACAGAGCGACAGCCGGGGCATTGTATGGATGCTGGACAACGGATTGCGTGGTGGTGCCCTGCCCAAAGTGGTGGCGTGGGACACCCGCGCCGGGCAGCTGCACAGGATCATCGTCCTGCCCGAGCCGATTGCGCCGGCCAACGCTTTCGTCAATGATCTCGCCGTTGACGAGAGCCGCGGCTATATCTACATCGCCGACCCGGCGGGTGGCAGCAACGCCGCGCTGATTGTCGTCAACTATGATTCAGGCTATGCGCGACGCGTGCTGCAGGGCCACAAGAGTGTCGTGCCCGAGGACCTCGACCTGGTGGTCGATGGCAAGCCTATACAGATCAACCAGCCCGACGGATCCGTTCTTCGCCCGCGCATCGGCGTGAATCCCATCGCGCTGGATGTTCGCGACGAGTGGCTCTACTACGGGCCCATGCACGCCACCTCGTTGTACCGTGTCCGCGTGGAAGATCTGGTGGACGACACCCTGACGCCCGAGACGCTGGCGTCCATGGTCGAACGCTACGGTCGCAAACCGATCTGCGACGGTATCGCCGTCGATCGTGACGACAACATCTACGTAACGGACATCGCAAACAATGCCATCGGCGTTATCGATGCGTCGCGGGAGTACCGGGTTTATCTGCAGGACGAGCGGTTGTCATGGCCCGACGCCTTGAGCTTCGGTCCGGACGGCAGGCTCTACACCGTCAGCAACCAGTTGCACCGCTCGGCCCTTCTCAACGCCGGCGAGCGGACCGCCGAGCCCCCTTTCTATATTCTTGCCTTCGAGCCTCTCGCCCCGGGGGTCACCGGCCGGTGAGTGTTCGCCGGGCTCACGGTGGGCTCACCCGGCGGGCAGGGCGCTTTGAAAAAAAAGCGCCGTCCGCTAAACGGCCGGCGCCCTGACAGAGATAGCCCGTCTAAATCATTTCGTCCATACCGCCCATGCCCGCAGCGGCCGGTTTTTCCTCCTTGGGCACCTCGGCGACCATGGCCTCGGTAGTGATCATCAGACCCGCGATGGAAGCCGCATTCTGCAGCGCGGTGCGGGTGACCTTGGTCGGGTCGAGAATACCCATCTTGATCATGTCGCCGTACTCGGCAGTGGCGGCGTTGTAACCGAAGTTACCCTTACCGTCCTGTACTCGGGCAACAATCACGGACGCCTCATCTCCGGCGTTGGCCACGATCTGGCGCAGCGGCTCTTCCATGGCACGGCGGGCGATCCGGATGCCGACGTCCTGATCGGCGTTGTCGCCCTTGAGCGCGCCGATCGCGGCGCAGGCCCGCAGCAGGGCAACGCCGCCGCCGGCGACCACCCCTTCTTCAACCGCGGCGCGGGTCGCGTGCAGCGCGTCTCCCACCCGTGCCTTTTTCTCCTTCATTTCCACCTCGGTCGCCGCCCCGACCTTGATTACCGCGACGCCGCCGGCGAGCTTGGCCAGCCGCTCCTGCAGCTTCTCCTTGTCGTAGTCGGAGGTGGCATCGTCGATCTGGCGGCGGATCTGCTCGGTGCGCGCCTCGATATCCTGCTTGCTGCCCGCGCCGTCGATGATGGTGGTTTCGTCCTTGCTGATGATGACCTTCCTGGCGGTACCCAGGTGGTCCAAAGTAGCCTTCTCCAGCGAAACACCGACCTCCTCGGAGATCACGGTGCCGCCGCTCAGGATGGCGATATCCTGCAGCATCGCCTTGCGCCGGTCGCCAAAGCCGGGCGCCTTGACGGCGGCCACCTTGACGATCCCGCGCAGGCTGTTGACCACCAGGGTAGCCAGCGCTTCGCCTTCGACGTCTTCGGCGACGATCAGCAGCGGACGGCCGGCCTTCGCTACGGCTTCCAGCGCCGGCAACAGATCGCGGATGTTGGAGATCTTCTTGTCGTGGATGAGAACATAGGGATCTTCCAGCTCCGCGGTCATGTTCTGCTGATTGTTGACGAAGTAGGGCGACAGATAGCCGCGGTCGAACTGCATGCCTTCCACCACGTCCAGCTCGTTTTGAAAACCGGAGCCTTCCTCAACGGTTATCACGCCTTCCTTACCCACTTTCTCCATGGCGTCGGCGATGAGCCTGCCGATGGACTCATCGGCGTTGGCGGAAATGGTGCCCACCTGACCGATCGCCTTGCTGTCCTTGCAGGGTGTCGAGAGCGTCTTCAGCTCCTCTACGGCAGCGGTCACGGCCTTGTCGATACCGCGCTTGAGATCCATGGGATTCATCCCGGCGGCCACGGATTTCAGACCCTCGCGCAGGATCGCCTGCGCGAGCACCGTCGCGGTGGTGGTGCCGTCACCGGCGACGTCCGCGGTCTTGGAGGCGACTTCCTTGACCATCTGGGCACCCATGTTCTCCAGCTTGTCGCTCAGCTCGATTTCCTTGGCGACACTGACGCCGTCCTTGGTGACGACCGGGGCACCGAAGCTCTTTTCCAGCACCACGTTGCGCCCTTTGGGCCCGAGGGTGGCCTTCACCGCCTCGGCGAGGATATTCACACCGTGCATCATGCGATGCCGGGCATTCTCGGAAAAGCTGACCTGCTTGGCAGTCATATTCTGTTTACCTCTAAGGTCTTGAATCGGATCCAGCCGATCGTTATTCGATGATTCCCATGATGTCGTCTTCGCGCATCACGAGATAGTCCACGTCGTCCAGGCGCACTTCCGTACCGGCGTACTTTGCGAACAGCACGCGATCGCCCACATTGACCGCGAGCTTGCGCACTTCGCCGTTGTCCAGCAGCTTGCCCGCCCCGGCGGCGATCACTTCGCCCAGGATGGGCTTGTCAGCCGCCGAGTCGGGAATCACGATCCCGCCGGGCGAGGTGTTTTGCTTGTCCAGCCGCTTGATCAGAACGCGATCCTGCAAGGGTTTGATTTTCACCGCGTTAACCTCCAAAGATAGAGACAACTCATTGTCTTAAAACAATAAAGTAAACGTATGGGCTTCCCGTCGAAGGAAGCTGAAGCGGCAAATTGGGGGCATCCGCCGCGGTTTCAAGGGGAGGGGGGAAATTTTTTTCGACGCGCCTTGACGGGAGGAGGCGCTCAGGAAGCGGTGGGATTGCGTCGAAAAGACAAACATAGCAGAACGGGTGCCGGGATATAACCTGTTAATGGCCGAGCCGTTTCTTATACTCAAGGGAGCGTCGAGCCCGGTCGTTGCGGCGGTTCGTGGCGCAAAGCTTGCTTGGAGACTGGGGTGGAACAACAGCACAGGTGGTGACGAGATGATTTCAGATTCCAATGCCGGGACGGTCATCGCCCAGACCTCGCTGCGGGAATACTTTCACAGCGAGCTCAGCGAGGCGCTCAACCGTCAGCAGATCAGCGCGGAACACGAGACGGTTCACTATCTCACCAATCTGCTCACGGTATTCACGCGCAGCGAAGCGCTGTTCGAGCAGACCGAAAACGGGGTGACAATCCGGCCGCTGGCGCTCACCTACGGCGAGGCCCTGAACGAAAACAGTGCGCTGGAGCGCACCCGATTGTTGCAGAAGCTGGGCGATACGGCGCTGTTCATCGCGGGTGTGTTTTCCGACAGCCTCAAGACCAAGCTGGTTGACGTGGATTATTACATCGCCATGGGCGGGAGCGCCTATTCCTGTCTGTCCGATTCCATGCGCGGTTACCGTGCCGCCGGCCGGGCGGCGTTTCTGTTCGAGGAGCTGACGCGCAAATTCACCGATTTTGTCGACGTGCTGAGCGAGGTGAGCGAGCGCTCGCGGCTTTCGAGCGACGTCGACGTGCTGCGTCTCTACGAAGTCTGGCTACGCACCGGCAGCAAGCGTGCCAGGCGGCGGCTGCGCCACCTCGGCATCGAACCTCTGGACGCCGGCATGGCCGATTTCCGTCACTGACGGCTGCACCATGCTCCTGAACCGGCTGCAGCGCCATCTGGAGAACATCTACGAGGTGCAGAGCAGCTACCGCGTTGCCGACTTCGTGATCGACGATCCCGGTTTGGCCCGGCGCCTCGACACCACGCCCAATGCGCGCGAGCTCCCCGAGAAACTGTTGATCCACGAGGACGGCGAGTCGCTCAATGTGGCGTTGTACCTGGATCCGGACCTGCTGCGGCGTCTCGACGCCGACGACCCCACCGAGTCGCTGCACGGGCACAACCTGCATGACTTCTGGATGGCGCTCGAAGGGATCAGCCACTTCCTCTACCTCACCTGGAATGCCGGCCATGCGCGCAGCGTCTCGCTGCTGGAAATGGAGCTGCAGGCCGAGGTCGACAAGTACATCCTGGCGGCTTTCCTGTTCGGGCGGCAGATGCAGGGTGTGGTGCCGAAGACGCTCCACGGGCACCTGTTTCACAACGCCAGCTTCGATCACCGGCTCGATGCCGCCGAGCGACACCGCTACCGCAGCGCCAATTATTTTGCAGGGCGGTTTTGCTCCTATATCGAAAAGGAATTCCTCCAGCCCGGCGCGCGCGGCGGCCTGGTCAACACCCTGAGGCGCTTCTACCGCCTGACGCAGCAGCGCAAGATCAAGGCGATCCGGCATCTGTAGGAGTCTTGCAACGGGATATCGCTGGATCCAGCGCCCCTGAGGTGCTCCGCCGCGGCGTTGCCGCGCTTGACGGGGGCTCGGTCATTGGCTGCGCGCCGCGCCTCGCGGCGCAACACCTCAGGGGCGCCTGTGGGTACAATCGCCCCATGCGCTACCGGGAAACCACTCAGCCCGGGCAGCCTGCCGCCGGCGTCAGCCCCGGTATGATGGCGGGCACCGCCGGCTACACCCTGCTGCTCGGCATCGCCTTCGTGCTGTTCGGCCTGCGCGGTCGCCAGCGCTGGATCGCGTTCTGGGGCGCCACCATGGTGATCGCCGGCGTCGCGTACATGCTTGCCACAGCCCTGTCATAGATAGAGCGGTCGGCCCCCCCGACGTGCCGGTCGGTCTGTCCGCCGCCCGCTGGCGCTCCACTCCAACGTTGGTTTTAATCGGATAAAAATATTTAATATGAGATGAGTTATAAAACTCTTCTAATGCTTATTATGAATCTGGCTAGAGCGGTTTCCGCATCAGATGCAGCAGTGCGCTGGAGCGGGCCTGGAGGGGGTAGCTCTCACCCGTGTTGAAGGTGCGCCGATCGGTGCGCCTGCCGTCGGCGAAACAGGTGTCGATCACCACACCCCAGCGCGCTATGCCCACCAGACGCGGCATGCGAAAGGGCACCGTCTCGGCGTGGGCATTGAGCAGCAGAAGAAAGGTGTCGCCCTGGATGGGGCGACCGCGCTCGTCGTGCTCCTCGATGGCATCGCCGTGCAGCAGCAGGCCGAGGCACCGCGCGTAGAAGAAATTCCATTCCTCGTCGCTCATCTCCTCGCCGTCGGGATTCAGCCAGGATATGTCCTTGACGTTGGCCCCCTTGATGCGCCGCCCCTGGAAGAAATGCCGGCGCCGGAACACCGGGTGCTCCTTGCGCAGCCGGATCACCCCGGAGACGAAATCGAGAAACTGGCGCTCTCGGCTGTCCAGAACCCAGTGTACCCAGCTGATCTCGTTGTCCTGGCAGTAGGCGTTGTTGTTGCCGTTCTGGGTGCGTCCCAGCTCGTCGCCGGCGCACAGCATGGGAACGCCCTGGGACAGCATCAGGGTGGTGAGGAAATTGCGCTTCTGCTGGTCACGGGCGTTGATGATGTGCAGGTTGCGGGTCGCCCCCTCCGCGCCCATGTTCCAGCTCAGGTTGTGATTCTCGCCGTCGCGGTTGTCCTCGAGATTGTCCAGATTGTGCTTTTCGTTGTAGCTGACCAGGTCCTGCAGCGTGAAGCCGTCGTGGCAGGCCACGAAATTGATGCTCGCGTAGGGCCGGCGGCCGCTGTGGGCGTAGAGATCGCTCGAGCCGGTCAGCCGGTAGGCGAGCTCGCCGATCAGGCTCTCGTCGCCCTTCCAGTAACCGCGCAGGGTATCCCGGTAGCGGCTGTTCCACTCGGTCCAGCCGACCGGGAAATTGCCCACCTGGTAGCCGCCTTCGCCCAGATCCCAGGGTTCGGCGATCAGCTTCACCTGCGAGAGCACCGGGTCCTGGTGAATGATGTCCAGAAAGGCCCCGAAGCGGTCCACGGCGTGGGCCTCGCGCGCCAGGGTGGGCGCCAGGTCGAAGCGAAACCCGTCGACGTGCATCTCGAGCACCCAGTAGCGCAGGCTGTCCATGATCAGCTGCAGCACCCGCGGGTGCATCATGTTGAGGCTGTTTCCGCAGCCGGTGTAGTCCATGTAATAGCGTGCGTCGTCGGCCACCAGCCGGTAATAGGCGGTGTTGTCGATGCCGCGGAAACACAGCGTCGGGCCCAGGTGATTGCCCTCGGCGGTGTGGTTGTAGACCACGTCCAGAATGACTTCGATGCCGTTGGAATGCAGGCGCTTGACCATGGTCTTGAATTCGCTCACCGCGCCGGTGGCCGAGTAGGCCGCGTGGGGGGCGAAGAAACCGATGCTGTTGTAGCCCCAGTAGTTGGCCAGCCCGTGTTGGACTAGGTGGCGATCGCTGATGAAGCTGTGCACGGGCATCAGCTCCACGGCGGTGACGCCGAGGCGTCGCAGGTGCTCGATGACCGGTTCCGAGGCGAGTCCGGCGTAGGTGCCACGGTACGGCGGCGGCACCTCCGGGTGCTGAATCGTGAAGCCCTTCACGTGCAGCTCATAGATGACCGTATCGTGCCAGGCCGTTTGGGGTGGTCGGTCGTCGCCCCAGGTGAATGAGGTGTCGATAACGCGCGACTTGGGGACGCCGTGGGCGCTGTTGCGCGGGTCCGGCATCAGGTCATCGGACGAATCCCCGATGGTGTATCCGAACAGCGCGTCGTTCCAGCGCACCGCGCCCACGATGTCCTTGGCGTAGGGGTCGATGAGCAGCTTGTTGGGATTGAAGCGGTGTCCCTGCTCGGGGGCATAGGGGCCGTGGACGCGGTAGCCGTACAGCTGGCCGGGCCGGGCCTCGGGCAGATAGCAGTGCCAGACCTGGTCGGTTCGCCAGTTGAGCGGGATGCGCGCGGTTTCGCGCCGGCCCCGGCGGTCGAACAGGCACAGCTCGATCTTCTCCGCGTGCTCCGAAAACAGCGCGAAGTTGACGCCTTCCCCGTCCCAGGTCGCGCCCAGGGGGTAAGGATGGCCCGGCCAGACCGCAGTCGAGGCCCCGTTCATCCGTGCTATTTCTGTCTCAGCACAATACCGGCAAGCGGAGGCAGCGTCAGGCTGAGCGAATGCGGCTGGTTCATCCAGGGCAGGTCGTCGGCAATCAGCGCTTCGCCGCCGTTGCCGAGGTTGCTGCCGCCGTAGTACATCGAATCGGAGTTGAAGATCTCGACATACTCGCCGCCGCCCGGCACGCCAATGCGATAGCCCTGGCGCGGCACCGGCGTCAGGTTGATCACGACCACGACAGATTCGTCTTCGTAACGGCGCTGGAAGCTCAGCACCGAGTTTTCGGAATCGTGGCAGTCGATCCATTCGAAGCCGCGCCAGTCGAATTCATATCCATACAGCGCCGGGGTCTCCCGGTAGAGGCGATTGAGGTCGCGCACCAGCCGCAGCACACCCTGATGGAAGGGGTAATCGAGCACGTACCAGTCCAGCACCTGAGCGCTGTTCCATTCCAGGCCCTGGCCGAACTCGGTTCCCATGAACAGCAGCTTCTTTCCGGGGTGGCAGAACATATAGGTGTAGAGCGCGCGCAGGTTGGCAAAGCGCTGCCATTCGTCGCCGGGCATCTTGTGCAGCATCGACTGCTTGCCGTGTACCACTTCGTCGTGTGAGAACGGCAGCAGGAAGTTTTCGGTGAAGGCGTACAGCATGCTGAAGGTGAGCAGATCCTGGTGGTAGCGCCGGTGGATGGGCTCGTGGCTCATGTACTGCAGGGTGTCGTTCATCCAGCCCATGTTCCACTTCATGTCGAAGCCGAGGCCGCCGGTCCAGGTGGGTCGGCTGACCTGAGGCCAGGACGTCGATTCCTCGGCGATCATCAGGATGCCGGGCTGCTCCTCGTGCAACACGACATTCAGCTCGCGCAGAAAATCGAGCGCTTCGAGGTTTTCGCGGCCGCCGTACTGGTTGGGTATCCATTCACCTTCCTTGCGGGAATAGTCCAGGTACAGCATGGAGGCCACGGCGTCCACGCGCAGGCCGTCGATGTGCATTTCCTCCAGCCAGTACACCGCGCTGGAGAGCAGGAAATTGCGCACCTCGTTGCGGCCGTAGTTGTAGATCAGCGTCGACCAGTCGAGGTGCTCGCCGCGCCGCGGGTCGGCGTGCTCGTACAGCGGCGTGCCATCGAAGCGGGCCAGGCCGTGACTGTCCTTGGGAAAATGGGCCGGTACCCAGTCCAGCAGCACTCCGATGTTGTGCCGGTGACAGCAGTCGATGAAATAGCGAAAATCGTCCGGGCTGCCGTAGCGGCTGGTCGGCGCGAAATAGCCGGTGGTCTGGTATCCCCAGGAGGGATCGTAGGGGTGCTCGGTGACGGGCAGCAACTCGATGTGGGTGAAGCCCATCCGGCTCACGTAGTCGACCAGTTTTTCCGCCAGCTCGCGGTAGCCCAGAAACTCGCCTTCGGGGCCGCGCTGCCACGAGCCCAGGTGCACCTCATAGACCGACATCGGGCCGTGCTGCCAGTCCCGAATTCTGCGCTGCTCCATCCAAGTCTGGTCCTGCCACGCATAGCCGGACGGCGCATGAATGAGCGAAGCGGTGCTCGGACGCACCTCGAAGGCCTGGGCGTAAGGGTCGGACTTCAGCACGATCTCGCCGGTGTCGCGGTTGCGGATCTCGTACTTGTACAGTCCGCCGGTCGGCAGGTCGGGAATGAACAGTTCCCACACCCCGCTGCCACCGCGAACCCGCAGCGGATGGCGTCGTCCGTCCCACTGATTGAAATCCCCGACCACGCTGACGCGCTCGGCATTGGGCGCCCACACGGCGAACAGGACACCGGCGATGCCCTCGATCTCGTGCGGATGGGCGCCGAGAAAGCGGTAGGCATGGCGGTGCCGGCCCTCGCCGAACAGGTGCAGGTCGAAATCAGAAAGCTGGGGCGGAAAGCTGTAGGGATCGTGGGCAATGTGCTCCCGGTGGCCTCCGTCGCGCCAGATCAGACGGTAGCGGTCGGGCACCGTGCCGCGGTTTCCGGTCCATTCAAAGAGGTCGGTGTCGCCGACGCGCTGCAGGCGCAGGTTCCCCTCCGCGATCGTGACCTCGTCGGCGCCGGGCAGGTAGGCGCGGATCATGTCGCGCTCTTCGTCGCAGTGCCGGCCGAGGACCGCGAAGGGATCGTGATGTCTAGCCTGAACAATTCTTTCTAAGTCGCTATGAGATGTTGTAGTTTGCATGACTGATCCTTGGCTTCCCTATAATGGCTGGGTGCCTTTTTACCCCGATACGGGGCAAAAGTATAGGGCCTGATCCGTGGCCCTCGGGAAACCTTCGCGCAGCCTGCATGCCAGACCGGTGGCGCCGCTTCAGCGGGGACCGCGGAAGCCCTGTTTTGAGGCGTCGAGCAACCCGGCGTGTCCCTTCGCTGGGCCGAGCCGGTGCGCTCGAGGCCCGATCTGCACTACTCTGGAGCGCTTCAGGAGAATTGCGGGGCGGCGGAGCTCAGTTGGCCCGCTGACGCAAGCGGTAACTGCCGTCCTCGAATCCGACAAAGAAGGTGGCGAGGGCCGGGTGAACCACGGGCTCGCTGGACGTGTCGGGTTCCAGATGCCGCTCGGCGACGTAGGTGATGCGGTCCGAATCGTCCACCAGGACGTGGTACCAGGGTTTGTCCCTGGGTGGACGACTGCGCGCCACCTCATCGTACCACGCGTCGGTTCCCTCGAATTCGGCGTCGACGTCCACGATCACGCCCCGGTAGTCGAACTTGAGGTGATGGACCACCTGCCCGATGGCAAATTGCGCTTGTGCTGTCATGGTCTGACCTGTGTCGCTGCTGGGTGCACCAGAACGCTGCTGAGCCTGTTTACGTGTGAGACAGTCCGTCCGAGTCGCGGTTCCTGTGATCGTCCGGGTTCACGGCCGCACCGCCGTCCCTTCATTCCCCAGTCTAAGCTTCGGTGCGCCACATGAATTGTCCCGGATCAATAAAAACGCGTTTACCCCCGGCCGGGGATTTCCGGTAGTCTCAGGCCCCCGCGTTGCAGAAGTGCCAAGGACATGAAGCTTCAGGACGTTCCCCGGCGGTCGCGGGTGCAGACCATCCGCTCCCCGGCGCTGTTTCTCGGCGAGCTGCAGGTGGTGGAAAGCGATCGCAGTCGCTGCAGCCGCTGGCTGAGCGGCACCCGCTTGAAATCGCTGCTGATTCCGCTGCTGCACGGCACGCTGCGCCGGGCGCCGACGGCGCTCGCCATCGCGCAGGTGCGGCTGATGGTCGGTGTGATGCGCCTGCTGTACTGGCGTCGCAGCAACGCCCTGCGACTGGCCTGCGAACGCCTGTCTCGGGTCGCCTCGGAGCACGGCCGGCATCACAGCCCTCGGCAGATCTACCGCCAGTACCTCGCCAACTTCGTCGGTGTGGCGGAGAATTTCTTCCGCCTGTATCGAGGCGATGTCGAAGCTGTGCTGGAGCGAATCGAGCTGCCGGGCGACGGCGTGGAAATGGTGCGCCGCCTGCTAAGCAGCAACGGGAGCCTGGTGCTCGCGGTACCCCACAACATCGCCAGCGCGTTTTCCGCGCTGGGTCTGAATCGCGCTTTCCCGCTGCTGGTGGTGGCGAAGAATTCATCGACCGTCGCCCGCACCCGGATCGCTCTGGAGATGTTCGAGCGCATGCAGGTGCAGGTCCTGATGGTCCGGGGCGGCAATCCCTTCGAGCTCTCGCGGGCCCTGTTCCGGAGCCTTGGCTCGGGCCGCGTGGTGGTGGCGACGCTCGACAATGTCGACAGGTCGCCGGCCGCCTGCAGGTGCACGGTTTTCGGGCAGCCGGTGGGCCTTGCCCGATGGGCCGCCAAGGTCGCCGCGCGCCGCGCCATACCCGTGGTGCCGGCGTATTTCTGTTCACGCGGGGAGCGGATCCGGGTCGTGTTCGGCGAGCCGCTCGTGGCGGGTGAGGCCGAGACGCTGGTGGAGGGCTATACGCGGTTTTTCGAGCGGAACCTGCTCGACGATCCCGCCAGCTGGGCCTATCTCGGCGACAAGCACTGGCAGGGGGTGCTGCGGGCCGCGGATCAGGCGCTGCAGTCCGCTTCCCCGCGTCAGGCGTAACGCGCCGACCGGTGTCGAGCCGCCTGATTGCGGTGACAGCCCGCTTTTTTCTAAGATACCCGCAACCGCTGGCGGCGGCGCCCCGATAACGCGAGTAAGGCGAGCCGGCCAGCATCGACTTTGGAGCCGTGCCCTCGCCGGGACGTTTTACGGAAGCCGCGGATGTCTCTAGCACCAGCCCCCGATAAGGAGTTCGAGCAGCGGGCCGCCGAGCTGATGGAGGCCGGGCGAACGCTCTATGACTGGGGCATGGTTCCGGCGACCAGCGGCAACCTCTCCGCCCGGCTGTCCAACGGTGACCTCGCCATTACCGTTTCGGGCAGCCACAAGGGCCGGCTGGGCCCGGCGCAGATCATGCGCGTGGACGCCGCGGGTCACTCGCTGGACGGTCGCAAGCCGTCGGCCGAAACGCTGCTCCATGCACAGATATACCGCCAGGTGCCGGCCGCCGGCGTGGTGCTCCATCCCCATTCGGTCAACGCCACCCTCCTGTCGCGGGTGCACGCCAGGCATTTGCTGCTGCAGGACTACGAATTGTTGAAGGCTTTCCCCGGCATCGACACCCACGCCTGCGAAGTGGTGGTGCCCAACTTCCCCAACGATCAGGACATCGGTCGCCTCGCCGCCGAAGTCGCCGCCTACATGGAGCACCACCATTCGGTGCACGGCTACCTGATCGCCGGCCACGGGTTCTATACCTGGGGAGAGACCGTGGAGGACGCCTTGCGCCATGTGGAAGCGTTTGAATTCCTGTTCGATTGCGAGCTGCGGATGCGGAGGGTGGGGCGGACATGACGGCACTGACGATTTATCCTGACGATGGGCAGGGAGCGCCGCGCACGGCCGAAGGATCCGAGGCGATCGCGGGCGAGCTGGCGGCCATCGGCGTCGAGCTGGAGCGCTGGCGGGCGGACCGGCCTCTCGCCGAGGATGCCGGCCAGGAAGAAGTGCTGGCCGCTTACCGGCAGTCGGTCGATGCGCTGGATCGGAAGTATGGCTTCCGGTCCATCGACGTCGTCAGTCTGCGGCCGGATCATCCCGACCGTGCCGCACTGCGGCAGAAATTTCTCGCCGAGCACACCCACGCGGATTTCGAGGTGCGGTTCTTCGTCGCCGGGCGAGGGCTGTTCTACCTGCACGTGGACGGGTGGGTGTACATGGTGCTTTGCGAGCAGGGCGATCTCATCAGCGTGCCGGCCGACACTCCGCACTGGTTCGACATGGGCGTGCAACCGGATTTCACGTGCATCCGCTTTTTCACCACGCCCGGGGGCTGGGAGGGGCATTTCACGGGCAGCGACCTTGCCGCACGCTTCCCGAGCTTCGACGAGCTCATCGCGGACTGAGCATGATACGGGCCATCCTCACCGATATCGAAGGCACGACGTCGTCCATCCATTTCGTTCACGACGTGCTGTTTCCCTATGCGCGGAAACAAATGGCGGACTTTCTGCGCACGCACGCCGCGCAGCCGGAGGTCGCCGCGCAGTTGACTGCGGTGCGCGACGAGGTCGGCGAGTCGCTGGATCTGGACGCCGTGATCGACCGGCTCGTCGCCTGGATCGACGCGGACCGTAAAATCACGCCCCTCAAGGCGCTGCAGGGCATGATCTGGGAATCCGGGTTTCGAAACGGTGATTTCACCGGCCACGTCTACGAGGACGCGGTGCGAAACCTTCAGGCCTGGCACCGGCAGGGGATCCGTCTCTACGTTTTTTCCTCGGGCTCGGTGCAGGCCCAGCGACTGCTGTTCGGTCACAGCGACGCGGGTGATCTGACCCCTCTGTTCGACGGCTTCTACGATACCCGCGTGGGCGCCAAGCGGGACCCGTCCGCCTACACCGCAATCGCCGGGGATATCGATCTGCCGCCGGCGGAAATTCTGTTTCTCTCGGATACCGAGGCGGAGCTGGACGCGGCGCGTGACGCAGGCATGCAGACCCTGTGGCTGGTGCGCGAAGCCGCGCCCGAGGCTACGGCCGGTCATCGGCAGGTCAAGGACTTCGATGCCATCGAGCCGCGGGCATAACTGGGGCGTGGAGGGTGCGGGGTGTGGCTGATTGACCAGCTCGCGGAAGAGCGCATCGCTGAGGCCCGGCGCGAAGGCGCCTTCGATGACCTGCCTGGCGCCGGGCGGCCGCTGCAGCTGGACGATGACAGCGCGGTGCCGGCGGAGCTGCGCACCGCCTATCGGCTGCTGAAGAACGCGGGTTATATGCCCCCAGAGCTGGAGCTGCGGCGGGAAATCGCGGACACCTGGCAGCTGCTGGCGCTGGCCGAGCACGCCGAGGAGCGCGACAGCCATTCACGGCGCCTGCGCTACCTGATGATCCGACTCGGGGTGGGTCGCACGGGGCCGGCCAACCTGCAGACCGAGCAGGCGTATTTTGAGCGCCTGTGTGAAAAGCTCGAAAGCCGCTGATAACGTCGATCGGATCGACAAGTAGGCCGAACCGGGCCACTCGATCGCACCAAGCGCTGGGAGGATGGCGCCATGAAACTGTTCCTGGTTCAGCACGGTGATGCCGTGAGCAAAGATATCGATTCCGAACGCCCGCTCAGCGAAAGCGGGCGGCGCGATGTTGAGCGCCTCGCCGCCTTTCTGAAACGCGCCGACCTCCGGGTCTCGCGGGTATTGCACAGCGGCAAGCGCCGCGCCGAGCAGACCGCCGCCGCTCTGGATGCCGCAGTGGGGTCGGGTGGGGGTGGCGAGCCGGTCTCGGACATCGCACCCAATGATGACGTCAAGGCTTTCGCCGCGACCCTGGACGCCGCAGCCGGGGATCTGCTGGTGGTCGGGCACCTGCCTTTCATGGCGCGACTGGTGGGCCTGCTGGTGTGCGGGGACCCGGACCGGCAGCCGGTCAACTACCGGCCCGGCAGCCTGGTGTGTCTGGCGCCCGGCGAGGCGGATGACTGGGCCATTGACTGGATGCTGCGCCCGGAGCTGCTGCCGCCGGCAGCGTCCTGAGGGGCGCCCGCTTGCCGGGGCCCGCGTCCGCGGCAGGACCCGGCCGCGCCCCGACCATCCGGGGCGTCACTTCTTGTCGGATCACGGCGCCGAGGGCATGCTGCCGGGAAAAGGGGTGACGTTACCGGCAGGACCGGCCACGATCTTGTTCTGACCCGCCGTCTCGACTTCGTCGATCCGGATAATGGCCTGCATGGGGATATGGGTGCGGGTCACGCCGCTGAACTCGCTTTTCAGCTTTTCTTCGGACGGATCGATCAGCACCTTGGAACGCTCGCCGAAGATCATGTCTTCGACCTCGATGAACGGGTAAAGCTCGCTCTGCTGCACCCGGTGGGCATGAATCTCGTACACGTTGCCCTGATTGAAAAACACGATCCGGTAGATTTTCTTGCTGCTCATCTGAACACTCTGAAAGCTCGCCTGATCCTGAGAGCCTGTGGGAGTAACCGTCTCGGCTACCGCGGGGACAAAGCGGTCCACCCTTCGAGCCCGTTCATCAGACAGCGTCGGCCATTCGCATCAAACGATGGCAAAGCTGTCCTTGCGTTCTCACTCCCCTCGCGACACACGGCTGACGCAAACGCACTCTCAGTTCAGGAGTATACCAGATGCGTGACGCGGGGCCGGTGCCCCGCACGGGGGACGTGTGGACGTCGCAGGGCTCCCGGTGCTTTTATCCGCGCGGCGCGAAAAGGTAGGATGGTAACCTGTTGATGGCAGGGCCGATCGAAAGGGGAAGCCATGGCGTACCTGAGCTATTTGGCCTACGGGTCGAACCTCCACTTATCCCGCATGCGTCGGCGTGTGCCGTCGGCGTGCGTGCGGGGACGGGTGGAGCTCCCGGGCTGGCAGCTGCGCTTTCACAAGCGCGGCGCCGACGGATCCGGCAAATGCAATGTGATTCAGACGCGTGACCCGGCAGACCGCGTGCATGCGGTGATTTACCGCATTGCGGCCGGTGAAAAGGCGCTCCTCGACCAGGCCGAGGGGCTGGGCCGCGGTTATGAAGTGCAGCGCCTGCGGTTCGACCCGCACGGTGAAGTGTTCCTTTATGTGGCCGCGGCCACTCACATCGACGAGCTCCTGCAGCCTTTCACCTGGTACAAGGCCTATGTCGTGGAGGGCGCACGGTTTCACGGCCTGCCTTCCGACTACATCGACGCGATGGGCTCGGCGGAGGCAATAGGCGATCCCGATGCTCAGCGCCAGCGCGACAACGTCCGCCTGCTATGGCACCTCTGGCGTTGACCGATAAACGGTGTCCTGGCGGATGCCCGCGCAGATTCTCGTGAGTACGCGCAGTGCCGGAATCCTCCTGTTCAGGCGCAAGCGGGGCTGCGTCGAGGTCCTGCTGGGCCACCCCGGTGGACCGTTCTGGACTCACAAGGACACAGGCGCTTGGTCCATACCCAAGGGTTTGTGTCAGGAAGGCGAGACCCCGCTGACCGCAGCCAAGCGCGAATTTCGGGAAGAGACCGGCTTTTCGGCCGAAGGCGCGCTGATTGAGCTGGGGGCGCTGCGGCAGCCAAGCGGCAAGATTGTGCACGCTTGGGCTTTGGAAAAGGACGTCGATGCGAAGCGGATGGTGAGCAACAGCTTCCGGCTCGAGTGGCCCCCGCATTCCGGGAGCTGGGAGTCCTATCCCGAGCTGGACCGCGTGGAGTGGTTCGATCTGACCGCGGCGCAAAGCAGGATCAGCAAGGGACAAAAAGGCTTTCTCGACCGGCTGGAGGCGTCCCTGCAGCGGGCCGGGCGCTGAGGCGGCGCGGATCGGGAGGACAACGGCACCTTGAAACTGCGAGATCCGCAGTGTCTCCTCGGCCCCCGGGCGCTGGTGGCGTTGATCCTGCTGGGCGAGAGCCTAGCCGGTGCGGGGATCGACGTCGATCTGGGTGGCATCCCGGCGCGACCGGTGGCACCCGAATTCCCCTTCGAGCGCTTTCTGCAGACCCGGCAGCTCGGTCAGCTGGCTTTCGGTCCCGACAACCGTACCCTGTATTTCACGCGGATCGACGGGCGGGTGCAGAGCGTCTTCGCCATGGACCTGGAGACTCGCTCGCTGCGTCAGGTGACGCACTTCGAGGAGCCGGTCGCCCGCTTCCTGCCGGGACATCGGGAGCCTTTCCTTATCCTTGCCCAGGACGCCCGTGGCAATGAAAATTTTGACCTGTACCGCTACGACTTGGGCAGCGGCAGGCGAACCCGACTCACCGATGCCGGCAGCGGCGATACCACCATGCTGTGCGGCCTGTCGCCGGATGACCGCCTTCTGTACTACGCCCAGACCCGCAACCACCGGCACGAAGCCGGTCTGTGGCAGGTGGGCACCGATACCGGAGAGGCCCGGGTGCTTCTGCCGGGCAACGGCCAAACCTATGACTGCGATGGCGTGAGCGCCGACGGGCGCTACCTGCTGTTCGGCGAGCTTTTCGGCTTCGATGAACGGCGGCTCGGCCTGCTCGATCTGGTCAGCGGCGAGACGCGGTTCATTGAGCGGACCCCCGGCGTCAACAATGTTGACGCCTATTTCGCGGGCGACCAGGTCTATTTCCGCAATGCGCGGAACGCGGACCGATTTCGTCTGTGGCGCTACCGTCTCGGCGAGGCCGAGCCCGCGCCGGTGGATCTGCCCTTCGACAACGACCTCGACGCATTTGCCATGCACGCACAGGGGCGCGTCGCGGTAATGAGATATCGGAGCGCGCTCGCAGGCCACACCGCGATATTCGTCGACGGCTTCGAGACGCCCGAGACCTTCGGGCTCCCGGCCGAGGCGATTGCCGGGGCCGTGTTCAGCGACAGCGACCCGCACCTCGGCATGGTTTCCACCGAGACGGCGAGCTCGCCGCGGCGCTACTACCTGGTCGGCGAGAACGGACCGGAGCTGCTCTACGACGCCAACCAGTCGGGGATCGACAGCCGCCTGCTCGCCGAGGCCCGCTCGATCCTGATTCCGAGCTTCGACGGCCTGCAGATTCCCGTGCATCTGTTCGTGCCGAACGGCACCTCGGCCTGTACCCCGCGCCCGGCCCTGATTCTGATCCATGGTGGACCGGAGGAGCACACTGACCCCGTATATCACAGCGTTGTTCAGTTTCTCGCCAACCGCGGCTTCGTCGTGGTGACGCCCAATGTGCGCGGCAGTACCGGTTTCGGCAAGGCATTCGCATCCCTGGACGACGGTGACTGGGGTGGGGCTCACATTCGCGACAGCGTCGCCGTGGCCGGGGCCGTACGCCGGCTCGATTTTATCGACGGCCGTAACCTTTTCGTGGCGGGCGAGAGCTTCGGCGGTTTCAGCGTCATGTCGCTCATCACGCAGTACCCGGATACCTTCGCAGCGGCGGTCGATCTGTTCGGCTTCACCGAGCTGGCGACCTTCGTGGACAGCTGGCCGCGCTATCTGCGCCGCCACCTGTTCGCGGAGCTGGGGTTCGATCCGCGCATCGACCTCAGGCGCAACTGGCTGCTGTCGCCGCTCTACCATGTCGAGCAGATCAGAATTCCCGTGCAGATTCACCAGGGCGCCAACGACAGTCGGGTGCTCCGCGAACAGTCGGATTGGCTGGTGAGGCGCCTGCGCGATCAGGGCGACGGCGTCGAATATTTCGTCTACCCCGACGAGGGTCACGGCTTCACCCGGGCCGCAAACGAATCGAAGGCATGGCAGCGGGTGGTGCATTTTCTCAGGGCGCACATGCGTCCCCAGGTCCGCTCGGAGCAGCTTGTTCCCGGTTGTTCAGGCGCTCCCCGGCGGGCAGGGCAGCGACGCGATTGATTTGACGCTGCCTGCCCCACCTGCTAGAAAAGGAGGTGATACACTGCATGTGCGCAGTCGCTTCTTAGAGGGATAAATACCATGCCAATTAGAAAGATAAAACATGGTGGCATGCTGGTCGCCATGACGCTGCTGGCCGCCAATACCGCCTCGGCGTTCGATTTCGGCAACGTCATGAATCCGAGCAGGTGGTTCGGCGGCGACGATGACTACTACGACGACTATTATGGCGGCGGCCCCGGTCCGTGGGGTGGTCCGCCTCCCTACGGCGGACCGGGTTATGGTCCCGGTTTTGCCGGACCGGGATACGGCCCCGGATTCGGAGGGCCCGGCGGCTACGGTGCACCCGGTTTTGCGGGGCCGGGGGGACCGGGGTACGGTGCTCCGGGATACGGTGCGCCGGGTGCGCCGGCTGCCGGTTACGGGGCCCCGGTGACGCCGCCGGAGACCGGATCCGACACCGATGCTCTGGAAATCGAGCGGCTCAAGCGCCGCATCCGTGAGCTTGAAGAGGAAAAACACCAGGGCGCCGCAGCGGGCCAGCCTGCGTATCAGGCGCCCGCGGCACCTTATGGGAGCGAGCAGGGCTATCCGCCCCCCGGTGGCAGCTATGGCGGTGGTGCTTATGGTCAACCCGGGTCTGGCGGGCAGGAGGGTCGTGGCTATAGAAATCCCGCCGGCGGGCAGGCCAACCGCTGGTATTACCGGGAGGACTCCAACCTTCCGCCTGCGGCCGACCAGTAGCGCGGGGATGCGGCGAGTGTGCCACCCTCCGGTCGTGAAGGGCACGGGGTGGCCGTACTCGCAGGCCTGAGGGCGATGGGTTTGCAGCACCGGCCGGGCGCCGTGTCAGCCTGCGTATCGCGCGTCTCGGCCGTTGAGGGCCTGACGGTGGTCGAGATGCAGCCGCCGGAGCCTCGGGTCGACTACCAGGCCGCGGTGCGGTTGGCCGACGAGGAGGCGGGCCGCAGGCTGGGCGATTACATGCTGCTGTCCTGGTATGACCGCGACCGCGACTTCGAATCGCCCCAGCATGCCAGCGAGTGCCACAGCGACAGCGCAGTGCCCGGCTACGTGGATTACGGCATCAATCACGGTGCAACGCTGAAAATCGATATCGATCGTGGCCGTTTCGTGTTCTTTTACCTGCCCGTGAATCCAGATGAACAGACAAGCTGAGCTACCGATGAGCGTATTGCGGACAGGCGCTGTACGGAAGCTTTTCTCGTGCCCGGCATGGCGGCACGCACGGACAGGAGCGGGCCGGGGACGCCGATCGGCTGTGACAGACACAAGCCCGGCCGTCTGTTTGGTAGAACGAGAGAGGGAGGAAGGTATGCTGGGAGAACCGCACGACCTGAAGAGTGAGTTTCCCGAGTTCCGCGACAGGATCGAAGCCCTGCGAAGCGGCGACGGGAGTTTTGCCAGGCTCATGAACGAGTATGATCAGCTCGATGCACGTATCCGCAGAATCGAAGAATTCGGGCAGCGCATCGCTGATACCACCATCGAGGAGCT
This sequence comes from Gammaproteobacteria bacterium, assembly GCA_050118435.1. Lineage (GTDB taxonomy): Bacteria > Pseudomonadota > Gammaproteobacteria > DSM-19610 > DSM-19610 > Thiogranum. The sequence goes on from JASFKW010000031.1 coordinate 25,505, forward strand.
CAAGAAGCAGAGGCTGAGCCTCAAGGATCGGCTGCACGCCCGCCTCATGGCCTGACGCCGGGGCAGCCGACAATACTGCGGTAGCCTTCGTTGCCGTCCCGCTTCCCGCCACGGAGCGGGACGGCGGCGGACGAAGCGCGGCCACCGCAGGCTTTCGTTTCTTATTTCGGATCAGGGGCAGTTGCCCTAATGGCCGGCGCGTCTTCAGGAGCGGGCAATGAGCAAGACAGTTCAGCAGAAAATGCACGAGCAACATCTGCAATGGGATCGCGATACGCAGACCTGGCGAAGCGATATCGAGCAGTGGAAGAGTGAGCTGCAGGCCGCGGTGCGAGATCTCGATACCATCGCCGAAGCGATGCGTGATTCCCTGCTGGCGCTGGAGAACCACGGGGACACCGTGTGGGAACACGTGCAACGGCTCAAGGCGCACGAGCTCGTCGTGGACGAAGAGGCCAAGGAGGGCGCCAACCGCACGGACAGGGAGTGGGCGACCCGACACGAGGCCGAGTCGTCGCGGCACGACCGCTTGAGCGATGCGCACGAGCGTATCAAACGCCATCAGCATGGCATGGTGGCCGAGGTCAAACGCCTGCTCGAGCGGATGATGGAGGCCGTCTAGCGGCCCGGCTGGCTCGCCTCTGACGGTGGGCGTTATCCACAAATCCTGTGGATAACCTTGTGGATGACGGGGGGAGCAAGGGTGGAGAACAGCGAAATCAAAGGTCTTTCACTGCATTGCTCATTTTTGCCTCAGACATAAAAAAAATTAAAAAACAAGGTATTACAAATATTTCCAAGATTCATTATTAATTGGCGCCGTGATGAGCACGGTATTTTCGTAGGCGGCCGTGACCCCTGTGTAAAAACGATCGCGGGCTTCGGCAGGTATCAATTTCCGGTCGAGGGCTTGATCCGGGGGCAATGAGGTGGCCTGGCCCCGTGTCGGTCGACGAGCGCGAACATTGTGATCGAAAAAATCATCTCCGGCGGGCAGACCGGTGTTGACCGAGGTGCCCTGGACGCCGCACTTGCCAGCGGCTTCCCCTGCGGCGGCTGGTGCCCGGCGGAGCGTGTCGCCGAGGACGGCAGGATACCGGCCTGCTACCCGGTGCAGGAGCTGCCCGGTGCCGGTTACCGGCGGCGCACCGTGCAGAACGTGCGGGACAGCGACGCCACGGCGATTCTCTGCCGCGGACAGCCCTCCGGCGGCACGCGGCTGACCGCTCTGCTCTGCGTCCGCGAGCGAAAACCGGTGCTGCTGATCGACGCCGTCTGGGCGACGCCCGCGCGGGCGGCACAGCTGCTGCTGGTCTTCGTGGAGCGCGAGGGCGTTCGGATACTGAACGTGGCCGGTCCCCGGGAGAGCGGCTGGCCGCAGGCGCGCGCCTTCAGCCGCCAGACCATCGCTCGTTTTCTGTCAGGGCCAAACGGCGACGGCGGCCGCAGCCGACGGGATGGGTGTAGCTCTTGCTCTGAACTGCTCTGATGCGCCTGTCACCGCCGGATCTGGCCCGGGCTCGCGCGACCCCCGTTGCGGGCTACGGGCGGGGCGGGGCTGACTGGGACCCCGGCTCGGCGAGTCGCTGTACTCCGGACAGAGGCATGAACGGCCCCAGGGACTCGCGGTGCCACCAGGCACCGGTCTGCTCGCCTTCTTGGGGTGTCGTGAAACGGTAGCGCCATGCCGACACGCGGATGAAGCGCGGCGGTTGTCCCGCGAAGGGGTTGTGTCGCAGCAGCGCGGTGACCGGTGGCGAATTGTCCAGCAGCGCCTGCAGGAAGTGCTCGAACCAGCGCAGGTGCTTGGGGTGCATGGTGACGAACCACATGCGCCAGTCCAGGCGCGGATGGTGCGGCATCACCACCGGCGGCCGCTCGACGGGATCGCCCGGTCTGTACTTGAAGACATAAGTCTTCCAGGTATTGCCGTCCACAGAACCCTGCAGCTCGACTTCAATCCGCTCGGTCTTCATGACCGCGAACACATGATACTTGTTGACCACCCGGAAAGCCTCGGTGTAGTCGACCAGGGTACGGATGACTCCGGCGCTGCGCTTGAGGGTGGTCAACTCCCAGAGCTGCACGCCGCTGGTGACGAGGACGAATCCGGCCAGGATGCTGGTGGCAACGTGGCTCATCCTACGGCCTCCACCCGGATCGCCGCCGCGCGCAAGCAGGGCACGCTGCAGACGCGTCGGCAGCACCCGTTGCAGGGCCGCGTCGTCGAACAGAAACAGGCACAGCGCGATGGTCAGAAAATTGAACCAGTTGTGGTTGCTGGTAAGTATGATCAACACCTGCCAGAGGATGGTGATCCAGGCGGCGGCGAAGCGCCAGCGCCGCGGCAGGAACATCATGAAAGGGATAAGGATCTCGACGATCAGCGTGCCCGCGGTGCCGGCTTTCAACAGCCATTCCGGCAGCTGGTTTGCATACCAGGCCAGCGGCGTCGGCAGAGGCTGGACCTGGAAGTAGTAGTTGAGCGCCGTGAGGCCGGACCAGGTCGGATCCTGAAACACCAGCTTCGAGATCCCCGACATGAAGCGCAGCCGGAACAGCAGCCAGCGGAACAGCAGCACCACGATGCGCGACCGCGGCGTCAGGAAAATGGCCAGAAAACCTGCCTCCAGCAGCAGACCGTCCCACTGGAAGGTGAGAAAGACCTGTCCGGCGTGGTAGAGCGACAGGTAGAGCAGGAAGGCGGCGAAGAGGGCCGGCCGGGTCAGTCGGTCGAAGACGATCAAAACGGACGCCAGCGCACCGGCGAGCGCTGCACCCACGAGCGCCGTGTCGCCGGCGTTGATCCAGAACAGGGTCGGAACCTGCAGATAACGCGTCCACCCGGTCTGTGACGCGATGTAATCGAGCTCCTGGCGGAACGGCAGGATACCCTGACTGCCCGCCAGTCCCTCGATCTGTACGCCGATCGAGACGAACGCGATGAGATAGATGATGCCCAGCAGCCGCAGGAACAGCGCGGCAACGAGCTGGTATCTGTGATCCGGTGGCGGCGTTGCCATACCGGATAATCATAGCCGCGTGGTCGCGATGGTGCCGTAGCCCGCACTGGCGGCACGGGAGTACTAGACTTAGGAGGGCTTTCGTTAATTTGTCATTGCGAGTCGCGCGGCGACGAAGCAATCTTCAAGCCTCTGATTCCAGGCTACGAGACTGGCGCGCTGCCCCCGCGATGACGACTCTGTTGCGTTAATCAGGGGTTCTTGGGAACTGGGTATTCGGGCGCATCTAAAGAAAGGGAGGCAGGCATGAATGTCGCGGAGATCTGCAGTCGGGAAGTGGTCGTCATGGACCGGGGTGAATCGCTGCACGAGGCAGTGAGGCTGATGCGTGAACACCATGTCGGGGATGTGGTGATCACCGAGCAGCGTGCCGGCAGAACGGTGCCGATCGGGATCCTTACGGATCGGGATATCCTCATCGAGGTGGTGGCGCAGGACGTGCCGCTCGCCAACCTGGCGGTCAGCGACGTGATGAGCTTCGATCTGCTGACCGTCGGTGAAAATCACTCGGAAACCGATGCGCTGCTCAGCATGCGGCGCAAGGGCGTCAGACGCGCGCCGGTGGTCGACGGGGAAGGGACCTTGGTCGGCATTGTGACCGTCGATGATGTGATCGAAGTGCTGGCCGAGCAGCTCGGCAACATCGCCGCCCTGATCGGGCGGGAGCAGGCGTTTGAGCGCCAGCGGCGAGTGGTGTAACGCCCGAAGCTGATCATCAACCCCGGGCCACTCGGGAGTGACCGCCACAGTGGCGAAAAAGGAAATGAGTGAAAAACGTCGCCGCGAACGGACCGCGTTTCCCTCGGAAGTGACGCTCACGGACCCCGATTTCGGCGCCCTGACAGCGTACACGCGTGACGTGTCTGACAGCGGCGTGTATCTGTTCGTTGATCACGCGCACGGGCTGCAGGTCGGTGCGCGGGTCAGCCTGCAGGTCCGGGATATGAGCGGTCAGGCGCCCGTCGTCAGCGCCAGGGTGGTGCGCGTCGACGACGACGGGGTTGCGCTCATGTTCGAGCACGACTGAGTCGCAGACCGCGGCGGCAGTGCCGCGCGCGCCCCGCGCGTCCCATCAGGTGGAGGACAGTCGGGTATCCTGACGTGTGCCGCTGTCGAAAAGGATCATTTCCCAGCTGTCGGAACGGGCGTCGTAGCGCAGGATGTAGATGCCCCCGTCGCTTCCGCGCAGCTTGAAGTAGCTGTGCTCCGGGTCGAGCCAGCGATCGATGATCTCGACCACCTCGATTTCACGCTGGCCGATGACAAACCGCCGCGGCGATTCCTCGGCCCGGTAGCCGGCGTAACAGTGCACGCGCATCACGCGCGTCGGCTGTCGTGACGCGCTCACGGACGGTCCTCGATGCTGATCAGGGGCGCGCGAATCCAGGTGCTCCTGCAGGCGGGGCACTTCCCCGGTTTGTGAAGCTTGTCGCGCTGGAATACGAAGCCGCACTTGCGGCATCGGGCGGGCTCGATCAAAGCCTGGCAGGGGGTATTGCGCAGAGACCGGAACAGGTGCTGGAGATCGCGCTCAATGTCGCGCGCGTCGCTGCCGAGCAGCGACGCGAGCTGGTGAAGTGAGACCGGCCGGTTGTGCAGTAACTCGATGAAGTCTCTTCTGTACATGGCTGACCCCCGGTCGCCCATGAGCCTGGCCCGAACCGCCGTCGCGTACCGCTGCAGGTCCGGTTTCCGGTACCAGTATACATGAGCTTCTCCCGGGACCGTCCCCCGCTGAGGCCGATGCGGACTCAATTGGTGCGCGTCACGTTCAACTCGATGTAGTAGGTCGGGAGTGTGTCATCCTCGGCTTCGGCGTCGGGCTGGTTCCTGCGCAGCGCCGCTTCAACGCGGGCCACGTTCAGCGCGTCCTCGTCCACGATGTCCGGGTAGAGCGCGAAGTGCTTGTCGACGGTGAGCGCACGCGTACGCGCCAGCCGCTCGAAGCGAACGCGGGTGTGACGCGGCAGATCCTGTAGAAGCAACAGCCAAGGGGCCTGCCAGGCGAGAAAATCCTGTATCAGCTGCTCGTGGGCCCGGTCAACGTCATCCTCGCGCAGAAAGAAGGGCGGGAAGGCATCGGCGGGAACGCTGCGGTTCTCCAGCTCCGGGGTGATATTGATGCCCTGCAGCCCCTCACCGGTCCCGTCGCCACGGCGACGGAACCACTGGGCCTGGGGCGCCGGGCCGGCGCGGGCGTTGATGTGACGGGTGAGATATTCGCCGGCCCCGCTCTGCCGTGCCCCGCGCTCGCCGACCAGCGCCTGCATGGCCGGCGTCTGGAACTGTCTCCGGCACTCCTGCCCGGCCCGCCAGTCGATGTGGCAATCCAGCTCCATATCCTGCGGCTTCACAGCGCTGTCCAGCAGACCCAGCGGACGATGCTCGGTGTCGAGCAGCCAGAGCTCCAGGTTGTCCCCGAGCGGGAAGGGGACCGTGGTGTGCCGTCTTAGCAGCTCCTCATAAACGCTGGCGCCGCGGTGCTCGAGAATCCTGAAATCATCGGATGGATACAGGGCGCCGCGCTTCAGGCCCTGCTCACGGGACCAGCTGCCGTAGCGGATATCACTGGTCTGCACCTTGTGGCTATCGGCGAGGTCTTCCACCAGCTCGAAGTCGCGCACATAGATGTCCCAGTGGACGCCGTCGGTGGTCACGGCCTCGGCGCCCTGGTATTCGATGATATTCATCACCCCGCGGAAGGGGTTCAGGAGCCGCTGTGCGTAGCAGTTCAGTTTCATGGTTCGCCCCTGCGCCAAGGCTCCGCTACAGGGGCGCGCAAAGCCCACCGGCACGTGCCGGCGGGGGGCCCCGATGGGGGCGCGGCCCCGTCGGGTGT
>JASFKW010000032.1:0-30845 GCA_050118435.1 Gammaproteobacteria bacterium
CCCAGGCGCGGCTGGCCGGGACAGCCCTGCCGGGTCAGGTCGAGCTGCGGCTGCAGGACTATCGGGACATCCAGGGCCGCTTCGACCACATCGTCTCCATCGAAATGCTGGAGGCGGTCGGCGAGGCCTACTGGCCCGAGTATTTCGCCACCCTCGCCAGAAGCCTGAGGCCCGGCGGCCGTGCCGTGCTGCAGGTCATCGTGATCGACGACGCGCGCCTGGAGCGCTATCGCCGACAGCCGGACTTCATCCAGATGCACGTGTTCCCCGGCGGCATGCTGCCATCGCGACAGCGCCTGAAACAGCTCGCCGCGGCGGTCGGTCTGTGCTGGCAACTCGACCGGTCGCTTGGCCTGCACTACGCCAGAACCTGTGCGCTCTGGGACCAGGGCGTCACCCGCCACGAGCAGCACATCCGCAGCCTGGGCTTTGACGACGCCTTCCTGCGCCGCTGGCACTACTATCTGCGCTACTGCCAGGCCGGCTTTGAGCTGGGGATGATCGATGTGCTGCACATCGCACTGCGGAAACCGCCCGATGCAGACTGAGCCGATCAGACGCAGCGCGGTGCTCGCCTACGGCCTGCCCGGCCTGCCGCTGGCGCTGCTCAGCCTGCCGCTCGTCATCTACCTGCCGGCGTACTACACGGAGCAACTGGGACTCCCGCTGCTGGCGCTGGCAGCGGCGGTGTTCGTCTCGCGGATGTTCGACATCCTCAGCGACCCGCTGATCGGCCTGTTGAGCGACCGCATGAGGCAGCGGGGGCTGCCGCGCCGACTGTTCCTGATTGCCGGCACGCCCTTGCTGGCCTTCGCGATCCAGCGGCTGTTCGTGGCGCCGGCCGAGGCCGGTGCAATGTACCTGTTTGTCTGGAACCTGCTGGCCTATCTGGGCTGGACGCTGCTCTACGTGCCCTACCTCGCCTGGGGCGCGGAGCTCTCGAGTGCACACCATGTGCGGACCCGGCTCGCCGGCAGTCGCGAAGGCTTCGCCATCCTCGGCATCTTCGCGGCGATCGCGCTGCCGACGCTGCTGGGCATTGCCGACCGGCCCGGCGCCGTCCTCGCCGCTGCCGCCCAGGCCGCCTGGATCCTGCTCCCCCTGACAGTCCTGCTGGCGGTGCTGCTGGCACCCGAGACGCGTCACGGGACGCCGCCCCCCCCTGTTGCGGCCCGGCCGACCTGGTCCAGTCTGCTGGAGCTGCCGAGCCTGCGCCGCCTCATCGCGGCCTATGTGCTCAGCAGCGCCGCGAACGCCCTGCCCGCCTCACTGTTCGTCTTCTATGTCAGCCAGGTTCTGCAGGCCGAGGCCTCCACGGGGCTGTTCCTCGCGGTCTATTTCATCACCGGCGTCGCGGCGCTGCCGGCCTGGGTGGCGTTGTCGCGGCGGCTGGGCAAGGCGCGCACCTGGATGCTGTCCATGCTGCTGGCCTGTGCCGCGTTCGTGTGGGCGCCCTGGCTGGAGGCGGGCGACGAGCTCCCCTTCACGCTGATCTGCCTGGTCACGGGCATTGCGCTCGGGGCGGACATGGCATTGCCCGCCTCGCTGCAGGCGGACCTGGTCGACAGCGACGCCGCCGTAGCCGGCAGGCGCCGGGCCGGGCTGATGTTCGGACTCTGGGGCCTGGCGACCAAGCTGGCCGCGGCCGTCGGCATCGGACTGGCGTTCCTGGCACTGTCCCTGGCCGGCTTCGACCCAGCGGGCGATAACGGTGCGGCCACGCTGCACGGGCTCGCCCTGCTCTATGGGCTGGCGCCGGTGCTGCTCAAGCTCACCTCCGTCGCGATGATCCGCAACTTTACAGAAACCACCCGCGCCGGGCGCCGCCCAACGCCGCCGGCGACGGGTTTAGAGGAGGCTGCCCATGTTCCTGCGTCTCACATTCGTCGCTCTGGTCGTTTCACTCACCGCCTGTACCACGATGCGCCCTGAAGACTTCGCCGGCACCACGCCGGAGCTCCGCCTGGAAGAGTATTTCCTCGGTCACACGCGCGCCTGGGGCATGGTGCAGAATCGGTCCGGCAAACCGACACGGTATTTCACGGTGGACATCCAGGGCCGCCGCGAGGGTGAGGAGCTGGTGCTCCGGGAAGATTTCGTGTTTCGCGACGGCGAGCGAAGTCAGCGCACCTGGCGCATCCGCAAGCTGGATGAGCACCGTTACCAGGGCACGGCCGGCGACGTTGTCGGAACCGCCAGCGGACGACGCTACGGCAATGCGCTGAACTGGCAGTATGACCTGCTGCTCACCGTCGACGACCGGCAGTGGAAGGTGCACTTCAACGACTGGATGTTCCTGCACGAGGACGGCGTGGTGGTGAACCGGGCCGAAATGACCAAGCTCGGCGTCCGGGTTGGGGAGATCCTCTTGTTTTTCCGCAAGGTGTGAGCGATGCAAGCGGCGCACTCCCGATACCGGCGGGCATCCGTCGAGCCGGCCGCCCCGCCCCTCGGCGGCGTGCGCCGCCGGCATGCGGCGACCCGGAGCCGGCTGAGGGCCGGTTTGGCCGCCTGCCTGCTGTCTTTCGCGGGGCCCGCAGCGGTGGCAGAGGCGAGCACCCCGGATTTCGCCGTCCCGCAGACCGCCGAAGACACGACCCTGGTCCGCGTCGGTCAGGGCACCGCCCGCTACGCACGCATCATCCCGGTGTACGATGCGGCCCTCTATATCGATGCGGCCGCGGATCCCGACAACCTTCTCGACAGGCGCGTCGCCAAGCGGCTCGACATCGTTTACCGGACCTCCGTCAAGGCTAGCGACATGATCACCGCCGCGGAGCGCGTGCTCGCCCGACAGCAGCCGGGGCACGTCCTGGAGCGCTGGCGCAGCCAAATCGACGCCCTCCACGCGGCCTACCGCGATGTCCGGCCAGGGGACCGCTACGCGCTGGTGTACCGGCCCGACGACGGGCTGCGGCTGGAGCTCAACGGCCGGGAGATCACGCGTATTGCCGCAGCCGAATTCGCGCAGCTGTATTTCGGCATCTGGCTCGCAGAGGAGCCGCTGTCAGACAGCCTGAAGCAGGCGCTGCTGAGCGGCGAGCCGCGTGCGCCCTGACCCCCCGAGGGCCGTCATGGTATGGCTCGCCCTGAGCCTTTTTGAGATCGGTCTGCAAACGTGTTAGGGTAAATTTCATCCCAAGGCCGGAAGCTCAAAATTCTGATCCTAAAGAAAAAATTGTTTTGTGCCGGGGCAGGTTCCGCCTCTTGCGCCGAGGCGGCGCGGCAATCGGGCCGGGGCCCGGGGCGGGCGCTCGGCGCCCTGTGTCTCGTGCTCGCCCTGAGCGCGAGCGCAGGTCCCGACGCGCTCGCACCCAGTCTCTCCTCGGACACCGAGGTCGCCACCGCCGGGTTCTACCGCCTGGAGTGGCAGTGGGAGGGCGCGTCGCCCGATACCGCAGACGCTTTCGAGGTGCAGGAAAGCACTCGCGCCGACTTCGGCAATGCCTCAGCACTGTATCGGGGACCGGACCTGGCTACGGTGATCAGCGGGCGGCGCGACGGCACGCGCTACTACCGGGTGCGCGCCACCGGCGAAGGCGCGCCCCGCGGCGTCTGGAGCAACGTGGTGAAAGTGCAGACCGCGCACCACCCGCTTTCGCGCGCCCTGGCGTTCTTCGCCGCCGGCGCGCTGGTCTTCTCCCTGACGCTCGCCCTCATTTTGCGCGGCAGCAGAGGACAATGAGCGAGGGGGACGCAACGTGGCGCATCTCAGCATCAATTTTCAGCGCTTGAAGCAGGACATCCTGGAGCTGTCCGCCATTGGCAGGCGCGAGGATCAGGGTCTGTACCGTATGGCGTTCAGCGAGGCGGACGTGGAGGCACGCCGGTGGCTGGAGGGCCGCATCGAGGCTGCGGATCTGGAGCTGTACGTGGACGGCGCCGCCAACATCCATGCACGGCTGGGCTGGGACGGCGAGCGACCCAGCGTCATGACCGGCTCCCACCTGGACACCGTGCCGGGCGCCGGTCACCTCGACGGCGCCCTCGGTGTCTTGACGGGCCTGGAGTGTCTGCGCTGCCTTAGGGAGCAGGGTCGGCGGCTGCGCTTCCCGCTCGAGTCCGTCGCCTTCACCGATGAAGAGGGCCGGTTTGGCGACATGATCGGATCGCAGGCCATCTGCGGTCAGCTGACACCGGACAAGCTGCACTCGGCGCGCGACCTCGCCGGGGTGCGTCTGGTCGACGCCATGGCGGCGCACGGCTACGACGCCATGGAGGCGCTCTCGGCGCAGCGCCGCCCGGAGAGCCTGCACGCGTTCATCGAACTCCACATCGAGCAGGGTCCGATCCTGGACCGTCAACAGTTGCACATCGGTATCGTCGATGCCATCGCCGGCCTGTTCAAATGGCAGGTGCGCTTCATCGGCGAATCGAATCACGCCGGCACCACCCCCATGACCATGCGCCGCGACGCCTTCCAGGCCGTGGCGGAGCTCTCCGGCGAAATTCCCCGCATACTCGAAGAAAACGGCAGTATCCGCAGCGTCGCGACCATCGGGCGCGTGGCGCTCTCGCCGGGCGCGGCCAATGTGATTCCCGGCCAGGCCGAGTTCTCGCTGGAGGTGCGCGATACCGACTCCATGGTGCTCGACGAGCTCGCCAATGCCTTTCGCCGTGCCATGTCCGCCATCGCGCGGCGCCGCGACCTGATGTTCGAGTTCGAGGTGCTGGGCGAGCTGGCACCGCGCAAATGCGACCCGGGCGTCGTGGATACCATCAGCGCTCTGTGCCGCGAGATGGGCATCAATTCCACCCACATGCACAGTGGCGCCGCGCACGACACCCAGATCATGTCGACCCTGACCCGCGCGGGAATGATTTTCGTACCCAGCAAGGACGGGCGCAGTCACTCGGCTTCCGAGTGGACCGCATGGGAAGACATCGAGCTGGGCGCCAACGTTCTGTTGAACAGCCTGAATCGGCTGGCGGGAACCTGAGCCGTGATTGACTACAAAAAGACCGATCTCAAGGGTCTCAACGAGGAGTATCTCCACGTCGACCCGCTGCAACACGCCTATCGCAAGTCGCTCACTGAAAACCGGGCGCTGCAGGAGTCGCTGGAAAAGCACAACACGGCGCTGCTGGTCATCGACCTCCAGTATCTGGACGCCGCGGAAGGCTTCGGCGTGTTCGCCGACGTGGAGAAATCCGGCGTGCCCCGCGAAGCCCAGGAGTACTATTTCAAGCGCCTGCACCACATCGTGCTGCCCAACGTGCGGCGGCTTCAGGACACCTTCCGCGACCTCAACCTGGAGGTCATACACACACGCATCCAGTCGCTGACCCAGGACGGCAGGGACCGCAGCCCCGGCCACAAACGGCTCGGTCTGCACGCCGCACCCGGCTCCAAGGAAGCGGAGTTTCTTCCCGAAGTGGCGCCCAAGCGCGACGAGCTGATCATCAATAAAACCGCCAGCGGGGTGTTCAACGCCGCCAACCTCGAGTACATCCTGCGCAACATGGGCATCACCGGCCTGTTCGTGTGCGGTGTCTACACCAACGAATGCGTCTCCACCACGGTGCGCGATGCCTCGGACCGCGGCTTTCACACGACGCTGATCAGCGACTGCTGCGCCACGGTGACCCCGGAGCTGCACAACGCCACCATCCGCACGCTGAAGGATCGCTATTGCCGCGTGCTAACCGCGGACGAGGCGGTCAAGGAGACTCGGAAAGCGGTGAAGATTGAATAACACGGTCTACAGCGCAATACTCGAGCCGACCACCGGCTGGTGGATTCTTGGCGTTTTCAGTCTGCTCTGGGTCTTCCTGGGCTGGTTCTGGGGCCGCAGAGCCACGGCCCTGGAGGACTTCATGCTCGCCGGCCGCAACGTGGGCCTGGCGCTGGGGGTCGCCACGGCCATGGCAACCTGGGTGACCAGCAACACCACCATGGCCGCACCCCAGCTGGCCTTTCAGCTCGGCATCTGGGGCATGGTGGGCTATTCGCTGGGCTCCATCGGCCTGCTCCTGTTCGCGCCGCTGGCAAGGCGCATCCGCCGACTGATGCCCTTCGGCTATACCAGCGGGGATTTCATGCGCCTGCGCTACGGGCCAACCGCCTGGCGGGTGTTTCTGCTGATTTCGCTGTTCTATGCCTTCGGCTGGCTGATCAGCCTCGGCATGGCGGGCGGGGTGCTCATCCACGCGCTCACCGGCATCCCCTACCAGTACGGCATGACCGTCATTCTGAGCATCTGCGTGATCTACACCCTGCTCGGAGGCCTGCGCGCGGTCATCGGCACCGACTTCATCCAGACCATCATCATTCTGCTCGGCATCGGCATTCTGTGCTGGCTCGCGATCACGCGCCTCGGCTTCGAAGAGATCCACGGGGCAGTCCGGCAGTCGCGACCCGAGCTGCTCAACCTGCTGATGCCGGCCGCCATCATGTTCCTGTTCAACAACCTGCTGTTCGGGGTCGGCGAAATCTTTCACTCCAACGTCTGGTGGAGTCGCGCCTTTGCGTTTCGCGAAGGCGTCGGCTTTCCGGCCTACCTGACCGCGGGGGTGATGTGGATGCCGATCCCGATCGTCGCCGGCTTCGTGGCCCTGGCGGTTCCGGCCCTGGGGATCAACGTGCCGGCGGCGGACATGGTGGGGCCCATGGTCGCCGCGCAGCTCTCGGGCGCGCTCGGCGCGGTCCTGGTTTTCATCGTGGTGTTTTCCGCGCTCGCCTCCAGCCTCGACTCGCTGCTCGCGGCCACCGGGGACCTGATCCTGCAGGACATCTACCGCGGCCACCTGCGCCCCGAGGCCGGAGAAAACGAGCTGAGGGTGGCGGCAAAGCTGATCATCCTGGGTCTGGGCGTCGGCGCCTGGCTGCTGTGCCTGCCGCGCCTGACCACGCTGGCGGAGCTGCTGTATTTCACCGGCGCGTTCGTGGCCAGCACTATCTGGCCCATCGCGGCGGGCCTGTACTGGCGGCACACCAACGCCGCGGGCGCCACCCTGGCCATGCTTCTCGGTACGGGCGTCGGCCTGTATAGTTACTTCGCCATTGGCTTCTATGTGGCGGCGCTGACCGGAGCCGCCGTTTCCATGCTCACGGTAATGGTCACGACCTGGCTGTGGCCATCGGATTTCGACTGGGGGACACTTCGCACCGGGGCGGAGGGCAGCGCATGACCATCTCCAGCAGTCTGCTCGCAACCCTGGTCACCGTCGCGCTGATCGTCGTGACCCTCTCCCCCCTCCTTCTCATCGGCCTGTTGGCCAAGGACTGGAAGAGCGGCAACTTATGGTGAACTCGACTCGACCCCTGCCCACGCAGCCACTCAAACGCCTGTCGGACACCACGCACACCGATCGCTGTGCGGCCCTGCTCGATGTGATCGAAGAGGACTCGGCGACGCTGCTCGATCTGGCCAACCAGTCGGTGGTATCGGCCCGTCAGTTCGACCGCGACAAGCTCGTCCAGCTCTGCCGCTTGGCGGCCAAATACGAGAATTCACCGGCGCCGGTGCAGCGCCCGCTGACGGGAAAGATACTCATCAGCGCCTTTTACGAGCCCAGCACCCGGACCCGACTGTCCTTCGAAAGCGCCTGGCACCGCCTCGGCGGAGACATCATGTCCATCACCGATCCGACCACCACCGGCATCGCCAAGGGTGAGTCCTACCGGGATATCGCAGAAATGCTGAGCGGGTACGGGGACGTCGTGGTGTTGCGTGACAACGACGGAAACGCCATCTACGAGATGATGAAGTCGCTGCGCATCCCGATTATCAACGCCGGCAACGGGACCGACGAGCACCCCACCCAGGCGTTGGCCGACGTGTATACCGTCCTCAAATGGCGTCCCGCGCTGCTCCAGGGGACGCTCGCCGAGCAGGAGCGGATACGCGTCGGCGTCATCGGTGTTCCCGGCCAGATGCGCACGGTGCGCAGCCTCCTGCTGCTGCTCTCCCTGCTGCCGCAGGCCATCGAAGAAGTCGTGGTGATCTGCAATACCCGCGACGTGTTCTCCCCCGGGCAGCGCGAGGAGCTCGAAGAGCGCGGCCTGAAGCTGCGCGTCACCGCCGATATGGACGCCGAGCTCCCGACGCTCGACGTGGTCTACATCAACGCCATCGTCTGGTCCGGTGGGGGCTACCAGGAGCACGGCAGCGAATACCGGCTGAGCAAGGCGTCCCCGCTCAAGGAAGACGCCATCGTTCTCCATCCGCTGGCGCGCGGCGACGAGCTGTCCACCGATCTCGATGAGACGCCGCACAACTGGTATTTCAGCCAGGCGCGGGGCGCCGTATTCATCCGCATGGCGCTGCTCACCTGTTACGTCTGGTTGTTCTGACTTCTGAGTTCAGCGATAAGGATCTTACTACTATGTGTGGAATCGCAGGTTATTTCCATGGCGACCCCAAGCGTCCGATCGACCCCCAGGTGCTGGTGAATATGGCCGCGATCCAGCATCACCGCGGCCCGGACGGCTTCGGCTACAGAATGCTCGACGGGCGGGGTGTCGGCTTCAGTCACGCGCGCCTGTCGATCATCGACCTGGACGAGAGCCGCGCGCGGCAGCCGTTCGTGTCGGCCGACGGCGAGCTGCTGCTCGCCCACAACGGCGAGTTCTACGATTACAAGCGCATCAGGACCGACCTCGTGTCCCGCGGCGTCGGCTTCCGCACCAAGAGCGATTCGGAGCTGGTATTGCATCTCTATCCGCGCCTCGGTCTGGAGGACATGCTTGGGCACCTGCGCGGCGAGTTTGCCTTCGCGCTCTACGACCGGCGCCACGATCGGCTAATGCTGGTGCGTGATCGCTTCGGTATCAAACCCCTGTACTGGACGCAGGCCGGAGACACCCTGGTGTTCGGATCCGAGCTCAAGGTCCTGCTGGCCCACCCGGACGTCAAGGCGCGCTTCAGCGCCGAGGGCCTTTATCACCAGCTGATGCAGACGATTGTGCCGGGCACAACGCCGTTTGCAGGCATACACCAGATCAAGCCCGGCCATGCGCTGGTTGTCGAGCGCAGCCACGGCCGACTCCACATCCATGACCGGCGCTACTGGGACATGGACTTTCCGCTGCACGAAGAGCGTGAGGACGAAGGCGAAGAGTACTATATCGAAGGGCTGCGCTCGCGCCTGATGGAAGCCGTCCAGCTGCGCCTGGAGGCCGATGTGCCGGTCGCCTGTTATCTGTCCGGCGGGATCGATTCCTGCTCCATCCTGGGCCTGTCGGCGGCCAGCCAGCAGGCGCCGGTCAAGGCCTTTACCATCGGCTTCGACGACACCGACTACGACGAGACCGCCATCGCACGCGAAATGGCGCAGGCCGTCGGCGCGGACCAGGACATCATGATGCTGGAAGCCGACCACCTCTACGACAACTTCGTGGAGACCATCTGGCACACCGAGCGCACCATCTACAACACACTTGGGGTGGCCAAGCTGCTGATGAGCCGACACGTGAACCAGGCCGGCTACAAGGTGGTGGTCACCGGCGAGGGCTCCGACGAGCTGTTCGGCGGCTATCCCGCGTTTCGCCGCGACATGTTTCTCCACGGTCTCGACACCCTGCCCGCGGCCGAGCGCAGCGCCTGGGAGCAGCTGCTGTCGGAAAGCAACCAGCTGTTTCGGGGCGCCATGCTGGCCGAAAAAGAGATCCACGACCCCGCCCTGGATGCGCTCATCGGTTTCACGCCGAGCTGCCTGCAGCCCTGGCTCGCCGCGGCGCGCCACGTGCCCGCGCTGATCAGCGCGGAGCTGCGCGCCTCCCTGGAGGGCTACCAGGCCGGCGCCGCCATTGCCGACGCCCTGGACGGCGACATGCTGCACGGACGCCATCCGCTGGACAAGGCGCAGTACGTGTGGATCAAGACCATGCTGGAAGGACAGATCCTCACCTGGGGCGGCGACCGCGTCGACATGGCCAATTCCATGGAAGCGCGCCCCGCGTTTCTCGACCACCACCTGGCCGAATTCGCCACGCAGCTGCCGCCCTCGATGCGCATCAAGGGGCGGATCGAAAAATACGTGCTGCGCGAGGCCATGCGCGGACTGCTGCCGCGGGTGCTCTACGAGCGGGAGAAGTTCGCCTTCATGGCCCCGCCGGCCCACACCGACCCGAAGAAATGGGCGGCCATGCGGGCGCTCGCCGGGGAGTATCTTTCCACGCAGGCCGTCGAGCAGGCGGGCTGGCTCGATGCCGCGGGGGTCCAGGCGCTGTTCGAGCTGCACGAAGCCCCGGACACCGGCACCGAGACTCAGGTTCAGCTGGACGCCGTCATCAACCACCTGCTCGGCGTGCAGATCCTGCACCGGCATTTCATCGACACCGACGTGGCAAAGCAGGCGCAGCAGCGCGCGACGCAGCTCGGCTGGCGTGTGGCCCCTAGGGCCTGACAAGGCGGAATCGGAATCTATGCAGAGCCAGCAGAGTCCCGTTCTCAAGGACATCGTGCTCGTGGGCGGCGGACACAGTCACGTCGCCGTCCTGAAGCGTTTCGGAATGCGGCCCATCCCGGGCGTGAGACTCACGCTCATCAGCCGCGACATCCAGACACCCTATTCGGGTATGCTCCCGGGCTACCTCGCCGGACACTACACGTTCGACGAAAGCCACATCGACCTGCGGCCCCTGGCACAGTTCGCCGGTGCACGCCTGATTCACGCCGCCATCACAGACCTCGACCTGGAGGAGCGTCAGGTCGTGTGTGCCAGCCGGCCACCCGTCGCCTATGATCTGCTTTCCATCGACACCGGCTCCACCCCGCGCACCGTCGATGCCGAGGGCGCGGACGCGCACGCGCTGCCGGTCAAGCCGGTGGATGGCTTTCTGGCAGGCTGGCGGGACATCGAGCGGCGCGCGCAGGGTTCGACCGGTCGATTTCGCGTCGCCGTTGTCGGCGGCGGCGCGGGCGGCGTCGAGCTGACGTTGTCATTGCAGCACCGCCTCGCCCAGGCAGGCGGGGCGTCCGGCCGCACCCCCGCGGAATTTGCGCTGCTCACGAGCACGAGCGAGATCCTTCCGACCCACAACCCCCGGGTGCGCAGAAAGTTCGCGCGCATACTGAGGGAGCGCAACGTCCAGGTGCTCACCGGACACGAGGTCGTGGCTGTCAACGCGACAGAGGTCCGCTGCGCAAAAGGGGCACGCCTACCCGCGGATGCCGTGATCTGGGTCACAGAGGCATCCGCGCCCGGCTGGCTTGCTCGAACCGGGCTCACCCTGAGCGATGCCGGCTTCGTTCTGGTAAACGATTTTCTGCAGTCGGTGTCGCATCCGGAAGTATTCGCCGCCGGCGACGTGGCGGACATGACACGACACGCCCGCCCCAAGTCCGGCGTCATGGCAGTGCGACAGGGACCTCCGCTCGCGGAAAACCTCCGTCGCGCCGCGCTCGGCCGCCCGCTGAAAGCGTTCACTCCACAGAAGCGCTTCCTGAGCCTGATCAGTACGGGCAATCGCTACGCAGTTGCCTCGCGTGCCGGATTGGCGGTGTCTGGACCCTGGGTGTGGCGCTGGAAGGACCATATCGATCGCACATGGATGTCCAAGTACCAGGACCTTCCGGAAATGGCTTCGGCCAAGGCCCCGGGAGTGGATTCGCGGCTGGGCGACCAGGCGGCGCTCACGGAGATTTCGACGCTGGCCATGCGCTGCGGGGGATGCGGCTCCAAAGTGGGCAGCACGGTGCTCGGGCGCGTGCTGAGTCGCTTGCGCCCGCTCGAGCGAAACGACGTTCTGCTGGGCCTCAACGACCCCGATGACGCGGCAGTGGTGGAGGTTCCGGCCGGGAAAGTGATGATCCACACGGTCGATTTCTTCCGCGCCTTCATCGATGACCCCTATCTGTTCGGACGCGTGGCCGCCAATCATGCCTTGAGCGACATCTACGCTATGGGGGCCGAGGCTCAGACGGCGCTGGCCCTGGCCACGCTGCCCTACGGGCTGGAGCGCAAGACCGAGCAGCTGCTGTTTGACGTCATCAGCGGCGCGATGGACAGTCTGTCCGAAGCGGGGGCTGCGCTGGCCGGCGGGCACACCAACGAGGGTCAGGAGCTGGCCTTCGGACTCGCGGTCAACGGCCTCGCAGACCGCACCCATATGCTGCGCAAGGGGGGAATGGAGCCCGGCGACGCCCTGGTGCTGACCAAGGCGCTCGGGACGGGAACGATCTTCGCGGCCGACATGCGCGCCAGGGCCAGGGGCCGGTGGGTGGATGCCGCGCTGGCCAGCATGGTTCAATCGAACAGATCCGCCGCCGAGTGCGTGCGCCGACACCAGGCCCACGCGTGCACGGACGTGACCGGCTTCGGACTCCTCGGGCACCTGGTGGAAATGACCCGACCTTCGCAGGTGGACGTCGAATTGTTCGTGGAATCGCTGCCCGTCCTCGACGGCGCCCGCGAAACCATGAGCCGGGGCATCTTCAGCTCTCTGCAACCCGAAAATGTCCGGCTGCGCCGCGCCATCCGAAACCTCACCGAAATGGCCGAACACCCGCTCTATCCCCTGCTGTTCGATCCACAGACCTCGGGCGGCCTGTTGGCGAGCATTCCGGCCGAGCGCGCCAGGGCCTGCGTCGATGAGCTCCACGCCCTCGGTTACAACGCAGCTTGCATCATCGGCGTCGTGCACGCCACGGGCTCGGCGGCCGAGCCCGTCATCCTTCGACCCGCTGCGGCTCCAGAGCACATCGATCCGTCGGACGCGAGCCGCCGGGAGCTGGCGCGAACCAACTGACGACAGCTGGGAGCACCCCTCCGACGCTCGGCCGGCAAAACCCGGCGATGAGTTCAGCCGTGCAGGAGCTCCGAAACCGCTCCGACCACCGCCCGAGCCTCTCGCTCCGGCGTGAACATGGGCGCCTTTCGCGCGCATGACCGCTCCAGCTGCGCGTAGAACCGACGGTCCGTTTCGGCGCGATTCAGCACCTCTGCCAGCGCGTGCTCGTCTTCCACGGGGAAGTAGCCGGGATAGTCTTCGCCCAACAGGCCTACGGAGCCGTGGATGTCGGAAAGGACCACGGGGAGATCGGCCACCACGGCCTCCGACACCACGTTGGCGCCCCCCTCCATGCGCGAAGACAGCACCATGAGCCGACAGCGCCCCATGAGCCGACGCACCTTCCAGTGAGGGATCTCGCCGAGCCAGTGATACCGGGCATTGCCCGCCATCTCAGCTCGGGCCTGGTCCTCCCACGCCTGGTCGTGCGCCTTGCCGGCATGAAGAATGCGAATCTTCGACGCGGCAGGAAGCCGTCGGGCGGCCAGTGCCGCGCGAAACGGGTCTTTCTCTTCGCGCAGGTGGCCGATCACGCACACGTCGAATCCCCTGCCCCGACGGCGGTAGCTTTCGGGAAGCAGGGCCGCCGATTGATGCACGACGCGGATCTTGTCACGGAATTCGCGCGGCAGCACTTCGTGCGCCTTATCGTGCAGCACCATGAGGCGGTGCGCGCGGACAATGGAGTCCAGCGTCGTGTCCGGGTGCGTGTGGATGAAACGGTAAAGGTCGGTGCCGGTAAGTGCTAGAATCAGGGGCCGGTCCGGGTACCGGTCGTGGAAAACGTGCACCGCCGCCGCACTGCGCCACGCATGCAGGGCGATCATGGCATCGGCGGACGCGCCGTTGTACCGGGTGGCGATGTCCACGCTGTAACCCGCTTGGCGGAGGAATCGGGCCCACCTGACCGCGGTGGCGCGGTTACCCGCGCGGGCGCTGGGGCGCGCCGGAGTGATCAAGGCAATTCGCATCGTCGACATTCAACTCAATGAAAATGGATCGTGTAACCCTGCTCCACTGTCTCAATGACGCCCGCCAGCGCACACTAAAGCTCCTGCAGGGGCTGGAGCCGGAGCAGCTCATCGGTCCCAGGCTTGCCATCGTCAACCCCCTTTTGTGGGAAATTGGTCACGTGGCCTGGTTTCATGAGCTCTGGATCCTGCGCAATCTCGATGGCCGCGCGCCGCTCATGCACGGCGCCGATGCGCTTTACGATTCCTCGAACGTGCCCCACGACACCCGCTGGTCGCTGAATCTGCCGTCCCTGGACGCCACCCTCGAATACATGGAGGCCGTGCATCAGGCCCTGGTTGACCGCCTCGACCACGAGCCGGACGAAAAGGAGAGCTACTTTTATCAGCTTACCGTCTTCCACGAGGACATGCACACCGAGGCCTTTGTGTATATGCGTCAGACACTCGGCTTTCCGGCACCCCCGTTCGCCCACAGCCCGTCGACGGAAGGTCCGGGGCCTCTGTCCGGTGACGTCGTGGTGCCCGGCGGGGCCCTCGCCTTGGGCGCCGAACCGAATCAAGGCTTCGTTTTCGACAACGAGAAATGGGCCCATCCCGTGGAGGTCGCACCGTTTCGCATCGCGCGCGCCCCGGTCACCAATGAAGAATACCGGCGCTTCGTGGAAGCAGGCGGTTACGACGACCGCCGCTGCTGGAGCGACGAAGGCTGGGCGTGGCGTGAGCCCCTCGGCCTGCGGACGCCCATCTATTGGCGGCCCGTAGACGGCGAGTGGGAGGTGCGCCAGTTCGACCGTTGGGCGCCCCTCACCGCCCATCAGCCGGTCGCGTACGTGAGTTGGCACGAGGCCCAGGCCTACTGCCGCTGGGCCGGACGTCGGCTGCCTACGGAAGCCGAATGGGAGATGGCCGCCGCCACCGCGCCGGATGGCGACGGGGCAGCCTCCCACAAGCGCCGCTATCCATGGGGCGAGGAGCCTCCTTCGCCGCTGCACGCCAACCTCGATGGATACCAAGGGGGTTGCGTGGACGTCAGCGCCCACCCGGATGGAGACAGTGCATTCGGCTGCCGCCAGCTTTTCGGCAACGTGTGGGAGTGGACCGAGAGCACCTTCGAGCCCTACCCCGGCTTCTCGCCGGACCCGTACCGGGACTATTCCCAGCCCTGGTTTGGCAGTCGCAAGGTGCTGCGCGGCGGTGCCTGGCCCACCCGGGCTCGCCTGCTGTGGAACACCTGGCGGAACTTCTTCCCCCCGGACCGCAACGACATCATTGCCGGTTTCCGGACCTGCGCCCCTGACTGATTCGCTGCACCGTGGCGCCCCTGTGACTGTGCGGGTGTCACACCCTACAGCAGCCACCGCCGCAGATGAACCCCTCAGGCTACGTGACCTTCCCACGGCGCCTGCCGCAGTGACTGACAGCCAGACTATCGCATTCGACGGGCCAGGCCCTTGGCTATCCGGCTGAAGCGTGATCGTGTCCGCAGCATTCTTGGCGCGGGTCGGTTTAACTGTACCCTGAATCCGGGGGTGTCGAATCGAGCGCCTCGACTGAGCACGTTCTCCTATAGCCACTCTGAAGAGAGAAGATCAGCTTATGAACCATGCCCAATTGGCCCACAACCTGGAGACCTTCAGACAGGACAACGACGGCCCACCGCTGCCCAGCCGTAAATGCAGGATTGAGTGGGCTCGGAGACTGAGCTTTCTCGAACTGTCAGCTCGTTACCTTGGGCAGACGCTCAGTGCTCGCCAGCTTCACTCTCTTGCCCGGCGCATAGACAAATAAGGCAAAGCTTCTATCACCGGACTGTTATCGCACTCAGGCTCAGGTTCTGCGCCTTGACCGTGAGTATCGTCTACTGGGTCTGCATACACTGTCTGTGACAACGTAAGGAACAGCAAAGCTGCTGATAGCCGTGAACCTTTCATGATTTCCCCCTTCCATATGCGGCAGAAACGATTAATGCGCACGTTTTTGACCGATCGTATTAACCTGCGACAAGAGACTTGCGAGCTTTGGATTATCAGCAACGACAAATGCGAAGTTCTCCCACTGCTCATCTGTGAAAGTCGTCATGATAAGCTCCCTGCAAGACAGCTTAATCTCCAGAAGCTGGCGTTGTTGGTCATGAATCTCCGCCTGCAAGGCTAGCAATTGATTAGCCGTCGCACGTGTAGATAGCGATTCGATGCGAAACTGGACCTTGTTTTGGATAATTTCATTCATAATGTTGACCATGTTCGTGTAGTTCTTCTTACGCCAACCAAGGAAGGCGCTTACCTGTTTATCAGTAAGCTGCAGCGCGTCTCGGTTTCTCATAATCGTGGGAAGCAAGGTCGGCATGAGACCGGAATCTTCCAGTAGAGCCACTTTCTCCATGACGTCTTTCCAGTCATCAGCAGACAACGGGTCGTCACCGTCGTGCATCGACAGCGCAGGCCCGCTGATAACCATACACGCAATCAGAAGTGCTATGTATTTCATTTCCCCCCCGTTTACCGAGTCACGTTATTCGTTTTAAACCAATGCTGAGAAGTTTTTCGCCGTTGTCGCCGAACTCGGCAATCCCGGATTTCGCTATGCGCTGGCATGCTATCACACAACGTATGGATGTATGGCAAAATCATTGCACGGCTGCGACATGACGCCGCATCATGCCGCCGTTTAGCAGCACCATAGACAAAGCCGAGTACTCCACTTACCTAACGACAGATGCCATCTCTCAGTGAGTCGCCAGTTGCGAAAAGGACGTCTCGGAGAAAGCGCCCTCGGGCGGCTTTCGCATCACCCAAGGCACCATGATGGGCCTCCCAGGGAAGCAAACGACCGTTGCGCACAGATCGCTCAGGTTCGCTCCCCATATCCGTCCTCGTCCATCTGAGAACCTTTCATCGTACGGCTGCTCGCCGAGGTGTGCCGTGTTGATCCTGCGCATTCACTTGCCACAGCCACCCGTGCTGCAAACGTAGATCAGTACCCCGACGATCCCGAAAAAAGCAAGAAATCCGGCCGCAGTGAGCCAGTCGAAAGACATGTCACCTCCTTCACGCGCCTTCCCAAGATTCAACGGTCATGGTTAAGAAATTTCTTTGAGGGAAACGGACTCGAATCGAGCGCAGCAACTAAGCAGCAACTAATGCGCCATTGTCATTGAATCTCTTAAGCCACTGTTTTATTTGATACCTAAGAATGAAGAGGCACCCCTGCATGGCAGATCGAGGCACTGACGTGGTGCGATGTTTCAAGCCGCGCACGTAACTAGAGCGCAATGCGTCGCCATTGATCGGCTACGCAGATGAGCTACAAATCAGCCCTTTGAATGACCCCAGCTGGCCGGTTTCAGTACTTGTTCACCGTTCAGCCGCTCGGGCTGAAGGGCAGCTTCGATGCCAGGAATTTCACTTTCCACTAATATTCACAGACACTAAATAACCGAGGCCCGCCAGCAGCCTGCCGTTCGATGTCCGCACGGATGCGCACTATTATTAGGGCAGGTCACGGCGATAACCGGCCGCGAGCCATCACTCAGAGAAGTCATTCCTCTGATCCGGTTCTATCATTAGAGGGCGACCACCGGTGATAGATGGGTGATATCCACCACTGGTGGCGGCCCGCCATCCCAGGAACCGTAAAGGCGGCGAAAACCATAGGCGGAACACGTGAATCAGAACCTTCACCTGCCCCTGTGGTCGAACCGCACAGGCAAAGCCAGGGATCCACGCAGGGCCTTGGTCAAGTCAAACGTACAGCAAGCAGAAGGAGCAACCAAATATGCTGACCACCAACCCCTTCTCTGAGCTCCCCACATTCATTCCTGCGATCGCTATGCAGATTTATGTGGGTCTCATGCTTTTGCTTGTGTTGGCCGGCACGCTGTTCGACGTCGTTCACAAGAGAAGCGCCAGCTACTTCTTCGCCGCCGGCGAAAAGGCCAGGCAGGCGCGGACGCGAAAGGTCAACGTTTTTGAAAAGGCGTACATTGCCATCAAAGTGATACTCCATGATTTCCTTGCCTCGGGCGAGTTCTGCAACGCCAGGCGCAGGGTGGCCCACCTGTTGACTATGTACGGCTTCCTGCTGTTCGTCGCGACGACGGCCATCATGGTATTCGTCTATCCGACTGCCGAGACGACTATCCCCGCCGGGCTTCCGCTGCTCTGGCACCTTGGCGCATTGCTGGTCTGCATTGGCGGTTACTGGTTCTGGTTCCGGATCCGCGTGGATGTGGCCGCCGAGGGGAATCCCTGGTACCGCATCGCACAGGCCGACCTGTTCATCCTCTCCCTGCTCGCCACGACGACCTTCGCGCTCATCTGGTCGGCGCTGCAGGCCGCCGGTGCCGGCGGCTGGGCCACCCTGTTCTTCGCGCTCTTCATTCTCGCGAGCACGGTGCTGTTCGGCAGTATTCCCTGGTCGAAGTTCGCACACATGTTCTTCAAGCCGGCCGCGGCCTATCAGCGCCGTGTCAGCGACGCCGACGGCTCCCGGCAAAACCTGCCCCCACCGGCCGACAAGCCCGCGAAATTTGGTCTTGGCATCAAGCGCGAAGCGCCGCGTCACTACTGAGCGGATCGAACGAGATGAGCACCTGAAAATCTGGAGGAACGAGCAATGCCGACATTCGTCTACATGACCCGCTGCGACGGCTGTGGCCACTGCGTGGACATCTGTCCGTCGGACATCATGCACATCGACAAGACCTACCGGCGGGCCTACAACATCGAGCCCAATTTCTGCTGGGAATGCTACTCCTGCGTGAAAGCCTGTCCGCAGAACGCCATCGACGTCAGGGGATACGCCGACTTTGCGCCGCTGGGGCACAGCGTTCGAGTGCTGCGCGAGGAGGAGAAAGGGACGATTTCCTGGCGCATCAAATTCCGCGACGGCCGCATCAAGGACTTTGTCTCGCCCATCACCACCCAGCCGTGGGGCGAGAAGATCCCTGAGCTCGCAAAGCTCGAGGTCCCCGATGAGGAGGCGCTCGACTCCCCGCTGCTCTGCCACGAGCCCGACGGGCTGAAAATCGATGGCGGACTACCCATGCTCGACAAATCAAAGTTCAAGCAAGGAGTGTACTACTGATGGGCTTCAAAACTGTTCACGAAGAGTGCGACATCCTGGTGGTTGGCGGCGGCATGGGTGGCACCGGTGCCGCTTACGAGGCCCGCTATTGGGGCCGCGACCTGAGGATTGTGGTGGCCGAGAAGGCCAACATCGACCGCAGCGGCGCCGTGGCCCAGGGCCTGTACGCCATCAACTGCTACCTGGGCATGCGCTGGGGCGAGAACCAGCCCGAGGACCACGTACACTATGCCCGCAACGACCTGATGGGGATGGTGCGCGAGGACCTCGCCTACGACATGGCCCGGCACGTCGACTCCACCGTCCACCAGTTCGAGGAGTGGGGCCTGCCTATCATGAGGGACCCGGAAACGGGTCGTTATCAGCGGGAAGGTAAATGGCAGATCATGATCCACGGCGAGAGCTACAAGCCGCTGGTCGCGGAGGCCGCACGCAAATCCGCCGACAAGATCTACAACCGGATCATGGTGACCCACCTGCTGATGGACGAGAATCGGCCGAACACGGTGGGCGGTGCCATCGGCTTCAACGTGCGCACCGGAGACCTGCACGTGTTCAAAGCCAAAGCGGTGATCGTCGGTGCCGGAGGTGCCTCCCACATCTTCAAGCCGCGCGCCGTGGGCGAGGGCATGGGGCGGACCTGGTACGCGCCCTGGAGCAGCGCCTCGGCCTATGCACTCCCCATTCAGGCCGGGGCCAAGATGACCCAGATGGAGAACCGCATCGTCCTGTGCCGCTTCAAGGACGGGTATGGCCCGGTGGGCGCGTACTTCCTCCACCTCAAGACCTACACTCAAAACGCCTACGGGGAGGAGTACGAGTCGAAGTGGTACGAGGACACCAAGGCGCTGGTGGGCGAGTACATCGACCACCACCCGACCCCCACCTGCCTGCGCAATCACGCCTTCCTCAAGGAAGTCGCGGCCGGCCGGGGCCCCATCCACATGGTGACCAAGGAGGCCTTTCAGGATCCCCATAAGGAAACCGTGGGCTGGGAAAACTTCCTCGGCATGACCGTCGGCCAGGCGGTCGTGTGGGCGTCCCAGGACATCGACCCGAAATACACCAACCCCGAGCTGACCACCTCGGAGCCCTACGTCATGGGCTCCCACGCCACCTGCTCCGGGGCCTGGGCCAGCGGTCCCGAGGATCTCTCCCCCGCCGAGTACTTCTGGGGCTACAACCGGATGATGACGGTGGAGGGTCTCTTCGGCGCCGGGGATGCCCTGGGAGGTACGGCGCACGCTTTCTCATCGGGCTCATTCACCGAGGGCCGGCTCGCCGCCAAGGCGGCCGTCAAGTACGTCAGGGATCATGCCAAGGATACCCTCAAGGTGTCCGAGAAGCAGATCGAGGATCTCCGCGAGGCGATTTACAAGCCCCTCGAGAACTACGCGATCGGGCGTAACGAGATCGTCGCCGGTACGGTATCACCCAGCTACATCCTGCCCATCCACGGTCTGCAACGGCTGGAGAAGATCATGGACGAGTACGCGGGCGGTATCACCGTCAACTACATGACCAACGAGCCTCTGCTCAAACGCGGGCTGGAGCACCTCAAGGTGCTGCATGAGGATCTGGAGCAGCTCGGGGCCGAGGACCTGCACCAGCTGCAGCGGGCCTGGGAGCTCAAGCACCGGGCGATCGCCTCGGAATGTGTGGTGCAACACACCCTGTTCCGCGAAGAGACGCGTTGGCCCGGGTACTACTACCGCGGGGATTTCCCCAAGCTGGACGACAACAACTGGCATGTCCTCACGGTGTCGCGACGCGACCCGGAATCCGGCGAGTGGACCCTTGAAAAGGCACCGGTCTATCACCTGGTGGAATGAAGGGGCGGCGCCGCAGGTTGGACTGTGCGCCATCCTGTGGCCTGACCGGAGCCGCCCCTGCCCCCACCGGGGGTGGCTCCGGCAGACAGTCCAAGGAACGGTGCAATGTGATCCACACTGAGACATCCCGACCCGCGGTGCGCACCGATGTCGCTTGATCCGGCTGCCACGCCGACGACCGGTGCACCTGAGCTCGGCAATGCCGCTTCCAGCCCGACGGCGCATCCACCCGACGTCGAAGCCCTCGCTATAGATCAAGGCCTCGACCGAACAACGCTGGCTCAGCTTGTCGCCTGTGCTCGCGCCAGAGGGGCGACACGCCAGCAGCTGTCCGGTGTGCTCCGACAGGCCTGCTCTCGGCTCGCGCGCCTCCGCAACGACGAGACCGGCGACCCGGCGAGCGAGCTTCCGGATAGTGAAGTGGCCGCTGCGGTAGCGCGGGCTCATGAAGCATTGCAGGCGGGCCCGGCGTTCTCGTTGGAAAAGGCCGACCGGTCATTCGGACAAGCACTGGCGCGCTGTCTGGAGCAGGACGCAATTCGACCCGGCATCACCGCGTCCGTGGCAGCCGCACAGGCGGAAGCGGCCGCGCTCAGGCAGGACCACCGGCGGGCCGCTGAGCTCTACGCCCAGGCGGCCGGCACACCGGGACTTACGGTAGCGGCGCAGTGGTGGTTCCAGTACGCGAGGGCCGGCGTGCTGGAGGAGCTGGGCCGGGAATACGGGGACAACGAGGCCCTGGGCGAGGCCGTGGACCTGTACGAGGAAAGGGTCCTCCCCCTGGCCCCCCGCCACGAACGGCCGGACGACTGGTCCGCCACGCAGCACCGCCTCGGCAACGCCCTCGGCATCCTCGGCCAGCGCCGGCGAGGCATCCGGCTCCTGGAGCGATCAGTTGCGGCCTTCGAGAACGCGCTGCGCGAGCGGAGCCCTGACCACTCCCCTCTGGACTGGGCTGCGACGTGGCACGATCTCGGCAATGCGCTCGGCATCCTCGCGCAGCGCCAGGGGGATACCGACATGCTGGAGCGCGCGGTTTCGGCGTTTGAGAGTGCGCTGCAAGCTGGTACCCGGCAACAGACGCCGCATGACTGGGCAATGACCCAGTACCACTTGGGAACGGCCCTGCTGACCCTTGGCCAGCTCACCCGTGACACCTCTGCCCTGGCGCGGTCCATCGGCGCCTACCGGCAGGCGCTGCAGGAATGGCCCCCTGAGCGGGCGCCCTTTGACTGGGCCAGGACTCAGAACTGCCTCGGCACGGCGTTGAGGGTGCGTGGGGAGCAAGGGGGTGACCCCAGGGAGCTGGAACAGGCGGTCACCGCCCACCGGAGCGCACTCAGCGTGTGGACCCGCGAGCAGCGGCCTGAGGAATGGGCCGTGACCCAGAACAACCTCGGCGCCGCTCTCCACAGACTCGGGGAGCGCGCGAATGACACCCGCTACCTCGGCGAGGCGCTCGCCGCTTACGGGAGCGCGCTCCAGGAGCTGCGCCGCGAGGACGGCCCGATCGCCTGGGCCATGACCACGGCGAATCTGGGTGATGTGCGCCGGATCCTGGCCGAACGCACGGGGGACGTCGAGATGTCGCGCCAGGCGGTGTCCGATTTCCAGGCGGTCGCGGAAGTGTTCCATGAAGCCAGCCACCCGCGATACTACCAGCTCGCCAAGGAAAAGCTGGCCGTGGCGCGGGAGCTGGCGGCAGAGCTGGCTGTGTAATCGCCAGAAGGCTCTCAGTGGAGAACGGCCCGAGGACTTGCGGCACAGCCCCGGCAGGGGAGCGGAGGCAGGCCGCCGGGCGCCTCGAGAAACCTGCGTTGAGCGGCCGACACTTTTTTTCAGATCCGGTCCCCGTCGCCCCCCGGAGCCCCGCGGGCTCGGCCGCCTGTTGTGAACCGGACGCACGGGGGTGAACCGACGCTCTGTGGGAGCGAAGCGGTGGAGCCCCTGACATGATCAGAATGTACTCCAGGAGATTGCTGTCGCCATTCGTCGGACTCCTCCAGGTCGCCGAGACCGAAAGGGCGCGGGCCCTCAGCCTGGACGGCAAGAACTGGGCAATTCAGTACTCGTTGGCCGAGGATAGACGATTCGGGAGCAGGAAGCCCGTCGCCGATCCCAACCTGAATTACTCCCTGGTGGCGACCATCGAGCACGGCGTGTTGCAGAGGCATGCTGTGCATCCCTTTCTCGAGCCCCGGGACGTCCGATACGTCATCAACCGCCTGTGCGAGGCAGTGACCGACGCCCGGCTGCCATTCGCCGTGGCCGACCGGTTCGAATACTGGCTGCTGGACAGCAGCGACGAAAGGCCCCTCGCCCTGCTGCATTCCTGCGTCGATGAGGAAGATATGGACCGAGCGCGCCCGCGCCCGGTGTGGGTCGCCATGCCCGCGGCACAGCTCGACGTGGGGGCACCGGAGACGGGCCGGGATTCCTACGTGCCTCCGGTAAACTATCGCCTGCAGAAATTCGTCGAGGCGCGCGCCGGCGCGCGGCCGCGGGCGGCCTGGTTCGAGCGCCCGGCCCCGGCGACCGGCGACTTCCCGCCGTGCCTGATCAGGGAAGACTGGGAGAACGCGGAGCGACAGCGGCTTTGCGATCTTTACATCCGGCGGCTCGCGCCGCGGCTGCTGATGTTGCAGGGCCTGTCCCGGTCGGTGAGGCACCGGCTGGAGCGCGCCGCGCGCGATCATGTATTCGACGTGGAACGCTTCTGCCCCCTGTACCCCGAGGTGGTCGACGGAAGCCTTCTGACCGCCGCACGGGTCGAGGCCCGGCTACGCCGCGCCACCGAAGCCTGACCGGCTGCGCAGCCGCGGAATCTGCAACCGGCCCCTTCGCGAGACAACCACGTACTTCGGCCATTCGCCTGGCCGTCACGGGCGAAGCCCGGCACCCCTACAGCCGCTCAGACACCCGCCCGGCAGCCTGCTTGACGAACGGAATCCAGGCATCGCGGCGCCGCTCGATGGGTGCTGAAATGGATAGGCCGCCGACAATGGCGCCGCCGGCGTCGTGAATCAGAGCACCGATGCAGCCGACACCCTCTTCGGCCTCCTCGTTGTCCAGGGCGTAGCCATCCTCCACGGCGCGGCGAGCCATCCGCAGCAGGCTCCGGGTTGTCTTCACCGTGTGCCGCGTGTAGGACGGCAGACCGGTGCGCTCGGCATAGGCCTTCACGAAGTCGTCGCCGAGCGCGCCCAGCATCAGCTTGCCGACCGCCGTGACGTGCAGCGGCGCGCGGCTGCCGACAACCTGCTCCACGCGCATCATGCGCTTCGGTGTGACACGCTCGATGTAGACCACCTCGTCGCCCTCACGCACTGTCAGGTTGACGGTCTCACCGACCCGGTCGCGCAGCGACTCCATCACCGCCCTCGCCTCCTGGCGGATGTCCACCGCTCGCTGGACGCGGCCCGCCAGGTGCAGCAGCTTGCGCCCCAGCAGATAGCGACCGGTCGAATCCCGCTCGACGAACCCGACCTCGGCGAGCGCCGCCAGGATGCGGAAAGCCGTGGAGGGGTGCAGACCGGTGTCGGCGGACAGAAATTTCAGACTGGCCGGCTGCTCGGCCGCGGCAATGGCGTCGATGAGGCTGGCGGAACGATCGATGACCTGAATGGATGACATGGCGATATTTCACAATGTGAAAACGATTATGTATTGCGCAATGGTAGCCTGCGCGCTATGGTTCTGCCAAGCCCCGGTCGGAAATCAGGCGGCGTCGGGCAACCGTCCGCGCTGCGAATTACCGGCCCCTAAATTTTTCACATTGCGAAAACAGTTATGCTGAACGAAATTCCCGCCAGCCGAGAGGACCGCACCATGAGCGCCAACGCCGCCGAAAACATCCCAGCCCTGCCGGCCTTCTGCGAGGGCATCCAGCACTACGGGGACCCCTGGCCCGACTTTGATCGCTTCGCCGACAGCCCGGTCATCGCCCCCGGGCGTTCCGCGGTCGAGGACGCCGGGGATGAGAGGGCCGCCTACCAGACCCTGCTCGGCGCCGATGCCCTGCGCTATCTCACCCTGCAGGTGACCGGCGCCAAAGGCTCCGGCCACCCGGGCGGATTTGCCTCCAGCGCCGAGGCGCACGCCGCCCTGATGATGCTCGGGCACACCAACATCGTCACCGAGGTGGGCCACCACGCTCCCGGCTTTTATTCCTCCATGTTCCTCGACGGCTCGCTGGAAGAGATGGGTATCCGCACGGTCCAGGACATGATGCAGCGCTTCCGCGAAAAGCACGGCCTGCTCGGGCACCTGTCCGGCGCGGTTCCCGGGCTGCTGGCGCCCGCCGGCCCGCTCGGCCAGGGTCAGCATTTCGCCATGGCCGGCGCCTACCTGCACCGAGACACGCTGTTCCCGGTCACCATCGGCGACGGCGGCATGGGCGAGCCCTACGTGCTCAACAGCATGATGCACTTCCACACCGCCTACCCCGAGATCACCAATTTCCTGCCGGTGCTGATCTGGAACGGCTATTCGCAGGAGCACCACTCGATGGTATCGCTGCACACCAACGCGCAGATGATCGACTACTGGAAGGGTCACGGCTTCGACAGGGTGATCCTGGTCGACGCCAGAGACTTCGACGACAGTGCGCAGACCGGAAGCTTCGCCGACAGCACGCGCTTTTCGTTCGGCAACCGCCTGAGGTTCGCCGGAGCCGTGCTCGAGGGCATGGACGCAGCCGCGCGCTCCGCCATAGGCGGCGAGCTGACCGTGTTCGTTATCAAGCAGCTCAAGGGCAGCGGCGTGCACACCCTGGGCGCCAAGTCGCACAACCTGTATCCTGCCGACACCCTCGATCAGCCGCACATCGTCGAGGGTCTGAAACGCCGTGCCCTCCCGCCGGCCGCCTGGCAGGTCGTGCGCGACAACTTCAGCCGCGCCGGCGGCGGCCCCGCGGTGAAAACCGTGGTCACGGAACGGGAGCTGGAACTCACCCCGCTGCCGAGGCTCGTCCTGCAGGAATTCGAGCGGGGCGCCAGAGCGGTGCCCTCCACCGCCATGGGCGCGCTGGTGGCACAGGTCGGTCGGGCCGACCCGCGCTTCGTGGTGACCAACGCCGACGGCAACGAGGCCTCGGCGATGAAGAATATCAACGAAGCGCTGAAGATACGCCATCCGACGCAGGACGCCCTGTACAACCAGGCGCCGGCGGGGCAGGTGTACGAACCGCTGAGCGAAGACGCCTGCGCGGGCTTTGCCGCCGCGCTGGCCCTTTTCGGCTCGCGCGCCCTGTGGCTGTCCTACGAGTCCTTCGCCATCAACGGCTGGCCGATTGTGCAGACTGTGACCCAGGCAATGGCCGAGCTGCGGCGCAGGACGCCTTCGATCGTCACCATGTTCACCGCCGGAGCCCTGGAGCAGGGCCGTAATGGCTGGACCCACCAGCGGCCGGAAATCGAGAGCTATCTCGCCGCCATGATGCGCAACGGCAACGTCTATCCCCTGTTCCCCTGCGACGCCAACTGCATCCAGGTGGCCTATGAATACGCCACCGGCAGCTTCAACAAGGGCATGGCGATCATCGCCTCCAAGAGCCCGCTGCCGGTGTACCTGTCTCTGAACGAGGCGCGTCGTGCCGTGGAAGAAGGCGCAGCCACGCTGTACGAGTCACAGTCCGGCGACAGAGCCACGGTGGTTTTTGCCGTCACCGGCGACATGGTCCTGCTGCCGGTCTTCGAGGCCAGCGAGCGCCTGGAGGCACAGGGTTACCGGGTGCGCGTGGTGGCCGTGGTCAACCCGCGCCGCCTGTACCGGCCGAGCGACATCGCCTGGGACAGCGTGGCCGAGCCGGACGACAGGTTCGTGGACGACGCCCATTTCGACGCCCTGTTCGATGGAGACGTGCTGCTGGCCGTGAGCGGCGGGCCGAGCGCGCCGCTGGAGCCGGTGCTGCTGCGCAGCCGAGCGCCCAGGCGCGACACCCTCTGCTGGAAGCGGGGCGAGACCACCGCCTCGCCCGCCGAGATCATGGCATTCAACGCAATCACGGCGGATGCCATGGTGCAGCGCGCCACGGCGTTGACGGCGTGAGCGCTTTGCCCGTGCAGGGGTTGCGCTGTAGCTCTCCTCACAGCGCGAAAGTGCCATCGTGCCCCTGCACGGGCCCCTGTATCGGACCGGATGCGCCCTCAATGGACCGCGTCTGACACACGAGGTCGAACATGAGCCACACCAAGATCATCGTACTCGACGACGACCCCACCGGGTCCCAGACGGTGCACGGCTGTCTGCTGCTGACGCGCTGGGACGTCGCCACCCTGAGGCAGGGGCTGCAGGACGATGCTCCCCTGTTTTTCGTGCTGACCAACACGCGCGGTATGAGCGCAGACGCGGCGGCGGCGGTCACCGCCGAGGTGTGCAGCAACCTCAGACAGGCGCTGGACGGGCTGGCCGCAGCGGGCGCACCCATCAACCCGCTGCTGGTAAGCCGTTCCGATTCCACCCTGCGCGGGCACTACCCCGTCGAGACCGACGTCATTGCCGAGCAGCTCGGTCCCTTCGACGCCCATTTTCTGGTTCCTGCTTTTTTCGAAGGCGGCCGCATCACGCGCGACGGCGTGCACTATCTGATGGTCAACGGCGACCCCGTCCCGGTGCACCGGACCGAGTTCGCCCGGGACTCTGTGTTCGGCTATTCGCACAGCTCCCTGCCAGATTACGTGGAAGAGAAGACCGGCGGCCGGATCCGCGCCGATGACGTCGAGCGCTTCAACCTTGCCGACGTACGCGGCGACAGCCTTTCCCGGCTGATGGCCCTGCACGGCAACACCTGCTGCGCGGTCGACGCCGAAACCCAGGAGGATCTGGATCATTTCTGCGGACAACTGATGACCGCCGCGGGTCGCGGCAAGCGCTTCCTGTTTCGCAGCGCCGCAAGCCTCCTGACCGCGCTCGCCGGGCTGCCCGCGCAGCCGGTCGCGCCCGAGGCCATGCGCGCCTACACCCGCGGCGGGCGCGCCGGCGCCGTGGTGGTCGGCTCTCATGTCAGCAAGACCACAGAGCAGCTGCACAAGCTGCTGAAGATGCCGGGCGTCGCCGCCATCGAAATCAACGTCGAGCACATCGCATCACACGGCGATCGCATGCTCCAAACCGTCCGCGACCAGGCCGTGCAGCTGCACGCGGCGGGCACTACGCCGGTGATCTTCACCAGTCGCACCGAAAAGACCTTCACCGAGCAGGCCGAAAGGCTGGCCTTCGGTGCGGCGGTATCCACCTTTCTCATAGATGTGGTTCGAGGCCTCCCCCGAACGCTGGGTTTTCTCATTAGCAAGGGCGGCATCACCTCCAACGACGTGCTGAGCGTCGGCCTGGCGCTGCGCACCTCCCGGGTGATGGGGCAGATCCTGCCGGGCTGCTCCGTGGTGCGCTGTCCGGCGGATCACCCGCGCTTCCCGGATCTGCCCGTGGTGATCTTTCCGGGCAATGTGGGTGACGCGCAGGGGCTCGCTCAGGCCTACGCCCGACTCGCCGGCCTCGATGAGTCGCCTGAGCGCGCTCCTGCGGCCAGCGCCTCGGCGCTGAGGTACAATCGAGCCACATCGCAATGAACCAGGCACGGCAACAACCCGACTTTGATCCTATCGATCGCCAAGGGCTGATCGAGCGACTGCGCGCCATCCTCCCGGAAAGCGCCGTGCTGCACGCCGCCGAAGACCTGCGTCCCTACGAATGCGACGGCCTGTCCGCCTACCGGGCGCTGCCTCTGGTGGTCGCGCTTCCCGAGCGGGTCGACCAGGTGCAGGCGATCCTGCGGCTGTGTCAGGAGCTGCGTGTTCCGGTGGTGGCGCGCGGCGCCGGCACCGGGCTTTCCGGCGGCGCCCTGCCGCATAGCGACGGTGTGCTGCTGAGCCTGGCGCGCTTCAACCGGATCCTGGAAGTCGACCCCCAGCGTCGCCTGGCACGCGTGCAGCCCGGGGTGCGCAACCTCGCCATCTCCGAGGCCGCAGCCCCTCACGGGCTCTACTACGCACCGGACCCCTCCTCCCAGATCGCCTGCACCATCGGCGGCAACGTGGCGGAAAATTCCGGGGGCGTGCACTGCCTCAAGTACGGCCTCACCGTGCACAACCTCCAGCAGCTCCGCATGGTTACGATCGAGGGCGAGCTGCTGACCATCGGAGGCGAGGGCCTCGATGCCCCCGGCTACGATCTGCTCGCCCTGATGACCGGCTCCGAGGGCATGCTGGGCGTGATCGTCGAGGTCACGGTTAAGCTGCTCCCCCAGCCGCAGCGCGCCCAGGTGGTGCTCGCGGCCTTCGATGACGTGGTGAAGGCCGGCAGCGCGGTGGGCAGCATCATCGCCGCCGGCATCATCCCGGCCGGACTGGAGATGATGGACCGGCTGGCGATACGGGCGGCGGAGGATTTCGTGCACGCGGGCTACCCCGTCGACGCCGAGGCGATCCTGCTGTGCGAGCTCGACGGCACCAACGAGGAGGTCTCGGAGCAGGTTTTCAGGGTGCGCGAGATCCTGAACGCCAGCGCCGCCACCGAGGTGCGCACGGCGAAGAACGACGCCGAGCGCGCCATGTTCTGGAAAGGCCGCAAGGCCGCCTTCCCGGCGGTCGGCCGCATCTCGCCGGACTATTACTGCATGGATGGGACCATTCCCCGCAAGCGGCTGCCGGAAGTGCTTGGTGCCATCTCCGAGCTGTCCGCGCGGTACGGACTGGCGGTCGCCAACGTGTTCCACGCCGGCGACGGCAACCTCCACCCGCTGATTCTTTACGACGCCAACAAGCCCGGCGAGCTGGAGCGGACCGAGGAATTCGGCGGCCGCATCCTGGAGCTGTGCGTCGAGGCCGGCGGAACCATTACCGGCGAGCACGGCGTGGGGATGGAAAAGATCAACCAGATGTGCGTGCAGTTCGAGTCTGCCGAGCTGACCCAGTTTCACGCCGTCAAGGCCGCCTTCGATCCCGATGCCCTACTCAATCCCGGCAAGGCGGTCCCCACGCTGCACCGCTGCGCGGAGCTCGGCGCCATGCACGTGCACCGCGGGAAGCTCGCCTTCCCCGAGCTGGAGCGCTTCTGAGCGAATCTCCTGTCCGATGTCCGACGACGACCTCAGCCAGCAGCTACAGGCACGCGTCCGGGACGCCATCGATGCCCGAACCCCGTTGTGCATCCGCGCCGGCAACACCAAGGCCTTCTACGGACGGCTGCCGGTCGGCGAGGACTTTGACCTGAGCGGCCACCGCGGCGTCATCCGTTACGAGCCCACGGAGCTTTTCATCACGGCCCGCGCGGGCACCCCGCTCGCCGCCCTCGAAGCCCTGCTGGCGGACAACAACCAGATGCTCGCCTTCGAGCCGCCGCACTTCGGCGCCGCCGCAACGCTCGGCGGCACCGTCGCCTGCAACCTGTCCGGGCCGCGCCGGCCCTATGCCGGCGCGGTCCGCGACTTCGTGCTCGGCACCCGGATCATCAACGGCAGGGGCGAGATCCTGAGCTTCGGTGGCGAGGTGATGAAGAACGTGGCCGGCTACGACGTATCCCGACTCATGACCGGCGCCCTCGGCACCCTGGGTGCGCTCCTGGAGGTCTCGCTGAAGGTGCTGCCGCGGCCGGAAGCCGAGCTCACCCTGGCCCGGACCACCCCGGTCGCAGAGGCGCTGGAGCACATGCACACCCTCGCCGGCCAGCCGCTGCCGCTCTCGGCGAGCCTCTACGACGGCCGCACCCTGTACCTGCGTCTGTCCGGCACCGAGCGCGGCGTCAACGCCGCGCGCGACCGCATCGGCGGTGACGAGGTATCCGACGGCGCCGAGCTGTGGTCACGGGTCAGGGAGCAGCGCCACGCGTTCTTTACGGGCGAGCAGCCGCTGTGGCGCCTGTCGCTGGCCTCGACTGCGACGCCGTTGGACATCGACGGCCAGTGGCTCTATGAATGGGGCGGCGCGCAGCGCTGGCTGCGCGGCGACGCCGATCCACGCACGGTGCGCAGCCTGGCACAGGCACACGGCGGCCACGCCACCCTCTACCGCGGTGACCAGCAGCGCGACGCGGTGTTTCATCCCCTGCCCGACGGCCTGATGCGGGTGCACCGCCGACTCAAGCAGGCCTTCGATCCCGATGGGATTTTCAACCCCGGGCGCATGTACCCGGAGCTCTGAGCCTATTCCATGCAGACCCGTATCAGTGCAAGCTATCGAGATAGCGCTCAAGGCCGGGAGGCGGACGCCATCCTGCGCAGCT
>JASFKW010000033.1:0-30773 GCA_050118435.1 Gammaproteobacteria bacterium
TCTGAGAATTCCGCTTCCCGCAGCCGACGTCGCTGCCTGAGGGTGCGGAACAGCATCAGGATGCCCAGACCCAGCAACGCGAAGGGTGCGAACCAAAGGAAATAGGTGGAAGGCTTCAGCGGTGGATCGTAGAGCACAAAGTCGCCATAGCGGGCCACCAGAAATTCGCGGATTTCCGCGTCGCTTTGTCCCTGCGCCATCAATTCGTACACCTCGAGGCGCAGATCATGGGCCAGCTCGGCGTCCGAGTCTGCCAGCGACTGGTTCTGGCACACCAGGCAGCGAAGCTCCGCAAGCAGATCCTTGTAACGCTGTTCCTGGACATTGCCGCCGAAGTCGAAGGATTCAAGCCCCGCGCCCCAGGCGGGTGTCAGGCAGCCGGCGAGCACGAAGGCCGCCAGCAGGTACCGCAGGTTCATCCGGTCTCTCCCTTCAGCTCTTCGATCAGGGGCAGGATCTCGTGCTGGATTGCGTCTTCGGTCAGTGGCCCGATGTGCTTGTGGCGGATCATGCCCCGTCGATCGATCACAAAGGTTTCCGGCGTGCCGTAGACGCCCCAGTCGATGCCCACCCGCCCGTCGGCATCGAAAGCATTGGCCACATAGGGATCGCCGAAGCGCGTCAGCCAGCGCTGCGCGTCCTCGCGGCTGTCCTTGTAATCCAGCCCGTAGATGGGCACACCCCGTTGCGCGAGCTCCATCAACAAGGGGTGCTCGGCGCGGCAGGAAACACACCAGGTGGCCCAGACATTGAGCAGACTGACCTTGCCCTGAAAATCGGTGTGGGATACCTGTCTGCTGGCGTTCTTGAGCTCCGGCAGGGCGAATTCAGGGGCCGTCTTTCCGACCAGCGGCGAGGGGACCTCCCGCGGGTTCAGGGCCAGCCCCTTGTACAGCAGCGCCGCCAGGGCCAGAAACAGCACCAGCGGCGTCAGATAGCGCACAAAAGGCGGCATCATGCTGTGCCTCCGGCCGGAACACCCTTGCCGGCGGGAGCGCGGGCCAGCTTCGCGTGCAGCCGCATGCGGTAGCGCGGGTCACTGGCCGCCAGCAGCCCACCCAGGGCGATCAGCACGCCGCCCAGCCAGATCCAGCGCACGAAGGGCTTGTAATACAGCCGCACGCTCCAGTCGCCGCCGCCCAGAGGTTCGCCGAGCGACACGTAGAGGTCGCGCGTGAAGCCCGCATCGATGCCGGCTTCGGTCATGGGTTTGGTCTGTACCTGGTAGACGCGTTTTTCCGGGTGCAGCACGGCAACTTCGCGTTCGTTCTTTAACACTCGAACCGTGCCGCGCTGGGCCCGGTAGTTGGGCCCACGGTGAGGCTCCGCGCCCTCGAAGCGGAACAGGTACCCGCCAAGCTCCAGCTCTTCCCCGGGCGACATCCGCACGTCTTTCTCGACGTCGAACTGGGTGAC
Organism: Gammaproteobacteria bacterium; assembly: GCA_050118435.1. GTDB lineage: Bacteria > Pseudomonadota > Gammaproteobacteria > DSM-19610 > DSM-19610 > Thiogranum. Next base: position 1,417 of record JASFKW010000033.1, read on the forward strand.
GAAGGTCACGCCGATGATGAAGGTGGCGATGCCCAGGTGCGCGATCCACATGCCGTAGTAGGCGCGGCCGCCCTGTCCCTTCCAGTCCGCGCCCAGACCCCGGATCCCCGACCTGCGCCGCAGGCGCTGGCGCAGCCCGGAGAGCAGCGTGGTCACGAGCCACAGCGACAGCGCCACCGCGATGCCGGCGGAAATCGATCCGGTGAATAGCGGCGTCGCCGCGACAATACCGGCGGCGATGCTCACGAAAAAGGCGATGCGCAGCGCACGCAGCAGCTCCGACGGATCGTGGTGCTTCCAGCGGGTCAGCGGGCCGGCCCCCATCAGCACGATCATCAGGGGCGAGAACAGCACGAACATGGTGTTGAACCAGGGGAAACCGACCGAGATTTTGCCCCAGCCCATGGCGTCGTAGAGCAGCGGGGCGAGGGTACCGAGGAGCACCAGCGCCGTGATGGTCACCAGCAGCAGGTTGTTACCCAGCAGCATACTTTCGCGAGACACCAGGTCGAAGCCGCCGCCGCGGGAAATGCCGGGTGCCCGCAGGGCGTACAGCGACAGTGAGCCGCCGATCACCAGGCACAGGAACAACAGGATGAACAGGCCGCGGGCAGGGTCCGTGGCGAAGGCGTGGACCGAGGTCAGCACGCCCGAGCGGACCAGAAAGGTGCCGAGCAGGCTCAGCGAAAAGGCGAGCAGGGCCAGCAGCACGGTCCAACGCTTGAAGGCGCCGCGTTTCTCGGTCACGGCCAGTGAGTGCACCAGCGCAGTCCCGGCCAGCCAGGGCATGAAGGAGGCGTTTTCCACCGGATCCCAGAACCACCAGCCGCCCCACCCGAGCTCATAGTAGGCCCACCAGCTGCCCAGCGTGATGCCGATGGTCAGAAACACCCAGGCGACCAGCGTCCAGGGGCGCGACCAGCGCGCCCAGGCCGCGTCCAGTTTACCCCCGATCAGCGCCGCAATGGCGAAGCTGAACGCCACGGACATGCCGACGTAGCCCATGTAGAGCATCGGCGGGTGGATGGCCAGCCCGGGGTCCTGCAGCAGCGGATTGAGCTCGCCGCCTTCGGGCGGTGCGGGGAATACCCGCTCGAAGGGGTTGGAGGTGAACAGCATGAAGCACAGGAAGCCGATGCTCACCATGCCCATGACGGACAGCACGCGGGCTACCATTTCGGGTGGCAGATTGCGGCTGAAGCTGGCCACCGCGACCATCCAGCCACCCAGAATCAGCGCCCACAGCAGCAATGAGCCTTCGTGCGCCCCCCACACCGCGGAGATCTTGTATATCAAGGGGAGCTGGGTGTTACCGTGCTGGGCCACGTACAGCACCGAGAAGTCGTTGCTGAGAAAAGACTGCACCAGCGCCGCAAAGGCCAGCGCCAGAAAGGCGAACTGGCCGAAGGCGAGCGGGCGCGCCAGTGCCACCCACGAGGGCGTGCGGTTGAGGCTGCCGATCAGGGGAAAGCTTGCCTGAACCAGCGCCAGACACAGCGCCAGAATGAGTGCGAAATGCCCGAGCTCTGGAATCATGGCGCCTGGTACTCCCCCGGTTGCATCGAATCGGCCACCTCGGGTGGCATGTAGGACTCGTCGTGCTTGGCGAGCACCTCCTCGGCGACAAACACGCCGTTTTCGAGCCGACCCCGCGCCACGGCGCCCTGACCCTCGCTGAAGAGATCGGGCAGTATCCCGTCGTACACCACCTCGAATTCTTCCGCATTGTCCGTCACCAGGAAGCGCACCCGTATGCTTTCCGGGTCGCGCTTGAGGCTGTCGCGCACGACCATGCCGCCGATGCGGAACTGCTGGTCCTCGGGTGCCTCGCCGGCGACCACCTGGCTGGGGCTGTAGAAATAGGTGATGTTGCTGCGCATCGCCTTGACCACCAGCGCGCTGGCCACCGTCACTGCAGCGAGCGCCACGAGGATAAATACAAAACGTTTCTGTCTGGCTTTCACGAGGCACTCCCCGCATTCATTCTGCGGATTCGCTGAATGCGTTTCAGGTTGGTCCTGCGCTGTTGCCTGAGATAAAGGATCTCTCCAAGCATGAGCAGAAAGGTCAGCCCGAAGGACGACCAGATAAAGAAGCCAAAGCCACCCATGGAGAAGAATTCGGCGATCATGGCGAACCCTCTCCGACCAGCTTCGACACCCAGGTGGTGTTGCGTTCACGCTCCAGGATAATGTTGCGAACGCGCACGAAAATCACCGCAAAGGAATACATCCAGAATGCGAACACCATGGTCCACATTGCGGTCAGTATATTGGTTTCGATGGAAGACATGGAAGATCTCGCGTGCAAAGCGGCGCACTGGGTCGGGTCGGGACAGTTGATCGACCAGTAGATCAGTGGAATACAGAACAGCCCGACGACGGCGAGCAGAGCCGAGGCGCGGTCGGCACGATAGGAGTCCTCGATCGCCGACTGCAGGGCCATGTAGCCGGCGTAGATGAAGAACAGGATGAGCTCCGAGGTCAGGCGCGGATCCCAGTCCCACCAGGTTCCCCAGCTCGTCTTGCCCCAGAGCACCCCGGTGAGCAGCGCGATGCCGGTGAACAGCGCGCCGGTGGGCGCGACCGCCGCGGCCATCATGAAGGACAGCCGGGTGTTGTACACCAGGCCGATGACGGCCCAGCCCACCAGCACCAGGTACAGCCACATCGACATCCAGGCCGCCGGGACGTGAACGAAAATGATCCGGTAGTATTGTTTCTGCTGGCTCAGGATGTCGGGTGTCTGGAAGAATCCCCAGTAAAGTCCGAAAAGCGCCGAGACGGCGGCTGCGGCGAAGAACCAGGGAATCATCCGACCCGCGAGCGGGTAGAACTCGACCGGCGATGCATATCTGAACCAGTTCACATGCGTACCTTTAACATTATCCGAGCGAAATCCGCAACGCGGCCGCCGTGGCAACCGGCGTAAATGCCATGGCGAGAATGAGGAATGCGCCGAGCAGCAGCAGGTAGGGCTGCGCCGGCAGACTCTGGGTGGCGCTCGCCGCCACCGCGCCTGCACCGTATACCAGAACCGGGATATACAGCGGTAGTATCAGCAGCGACAGGAGCATACCACCACCCCGCACCCCCAGCGTCAGGGCCGCGCCGATGGCACCAAGCAGACTCAGGACCGGCGTCCCCAGGAGCAGCGCCAGCATCATGGTGACCAGGGTATCCCCGGCCAGGTAATACTGGAAGCCCACCAGGGGTGCCAGCAGCACCAGGGGCAGGCCGGTGCGCAGCCAGTGGGCGAGCACCTTGCCGAGCACCAGCATCGACAGCGGCTGCGGCGTCAGCAGCATCTGCTCCAGCGATCCGTCCTCGTAGTCGGAGCGGAACATGTTCTCCAGGGACAGCAGCGCGGCGAGCAGGGCGGCGACCCAGATCACCCCCGGCCCGATGCTCTGCAGCAGCGACTCCTCGGCGCCGATGCTCATCGGAAACAATGCGGTCACCAGGATAAAGAAGAACAGCGGCGTGAACATCTCGGAACGGTGGCGAAAGGCCAGCGTGAGATCGCGGCGCAGCAGGACCAGCACAGCCTGGGAGCTGGAGGTGCTCATGGCGACAGGTTGATACGCTGTGCGGTATGGGGTGCAAAGTCGACGGCATGGTGCGAGGTCATCGCCAGCATTCCGCCGTTGGACAGGTGGCGCTTCACCAAAGTTTCCACGATCCGGATGCCGTGTCTGTCCAGCGAGGTGAAGGGCTCATCGAGAATCCACAGCGGTGCCCGGGTCAACAGCAGGCGCGAGAGCGCCACCCGCCGCCGCTGCCCGGCTGACAGGTGGCGCGCGGGTATGTCCTCGTAACCCGAGAGCTCGAGCTCGGCGAGGGCCTCGGCCGGCGCGGTGCTTGCATCGGAATTGCCAAGGCTTTTCGCCACAGAAAGATTTTCCATCAGCGTCAGATCGAGCTTGATGCCGTCCTTGTGCCCCAGGTAGGCCATGGCCGCGTGATACTGAGAGCCCAGCTCGCCGATGTCCTCCTCGCCCCAGCTGACCCGTCCCTCCTCGGGGCGTCGGGTGCCGCACAGAATGTGGAGCAGCGAGGTCTTGCCGCTGCCATTACGACCTTCGAGCAGCAGGGCCTCGGACGCGCGCAACTGGAACGACAGCCCCGAGAACAGCGTCCGGTCATTGCGAATGCAGGTCAGGTCCTGGGCGGCCAATGCCGGCGTGTCGGGGGACATAACGACGCGATAACCACAATCTGTGCGTGGGAATTTGTGTAATCGCTTGAGCGGGAGCGGAAGTTTATCCGATTGGCCGTTCGAGCGCCAACCTGGGCGCCCCGGGGCCCGGCGCGGTCGGTCTGACTGCAGGCGCTGCCTGCCCGCATTGTTTTCAGGGAGGGGAGTCGCTAGAGTAGGCCGCCGTCGGTTCCAAGGCTCAGCTCCTACGACTGCAAGGCGGCTCATATGAAAATCAGCATCATCAGCGGCAGCCACCGGCTCGTCTCGCAGAGCGAGAAAGTCGCGCGCTTCATCCAGGGCGTGCTCGAGCAACGGCGGCTGTGCGACGAAACCTGGCTGTTCAGACTGGCCGGCAACCCCCTGCCGCTGTGGGACGAAACCATCTGGGAAAGCGACCCGGAATGGCATCAGCGACTGGCTCCGATCTCGGCACAGCTGGCGTCCAGCGACGGCTTCGTCGTCGTGTCGCCCGAATGGCACGGACAGGTCCCCGCCGGGCTCAAGAACTTTTTCCTGATGTGGAGCAAGGGCGAGCTGGCGCACAAGCCGGCACTGATCGTGACCGTGTCGGCCGGCGACGGCGGCGCCTATCCGGTCGCCGAGCTGCGCATGAGCAGCTACAAGAACAATCGGCTCTGCTATATCCCCGAGCACGTAATTGTGCGTCATGTCGAGCATGTCCTGAACGAGGATTCCGCTCAGAACAACCCGGACGCCGACCGCTACTTCAGGCAACGCATCCCCTATGCCCTGGGCATCCTGGCGGCTTATGCCGGGGCCCTGCGGCAGGTGCGGGCCAGCGGCGTGGCCGACCTGAGCACCTTCAGAAACGGAATGTAGCGGCGTGCTCGGCGCCGGGCGCTCAGTCGGCGGTGGCGGCCACGCACACCCGGTTGCGCCCGTGACGCTTGGCGGCGTTCAGCGCCGGTGCGCGCGACCGGCGAACGCCTTCACTGTGGCGGGAGACGACTGGCGCTTGCCGCCTCCACGGTTCTGCCGGTTGCGGTTTGGCAGCCGGGGCGGGGCTTGTGGCTATTGGGCCTCGAACTGCGCGCCGGTGACGCCTTTGCTGTCCGGCCCCAAAAGATAGAGGAACGGCCGGACCACGGCCTCGGGTGCCGCGAGCCTTGCGGGATCCTCGGCGGGATAGGCGAGCGCCCGCAGGGCCGTGGCCACCGGTCCGGGATCGAGACTGTTGACCCGCACGCGGGTGTTGGTCTCCAGCTCGTCCGCCAGTACCTGCATGAAATTCTCCGCCGCAGCCTTGCTGATGCCGTAGGCGCCCCAGTAGGCCTTGCCCTGGCGACCGACCCGGTCCGAGCTGAACAGGATGGCGCCGTCGTCGCTGTTCATCAGCAGCGGCAGGCAGGCCCGGGTCAACAGAAAGGGACCGTTCAGATTCACCTGCAAAACCCGGTACCAGAGCTCTGCCTCGAAATGGGCGATGGGTATCAGTGCGCCGAGCAGGGCGGCGTTGTGCAGCAGGCCGTCCAGGCGCCCGAACTCCTGCTCAATGGTCGCCGCCAGGTCGAGGTAGTCTTTCTCGCTGGCGCCCTCAAAGTTCATGGGATAGATGGCCGCCTGGGGACCGCCGGCGGACTCGATCGCATCGTAGACCTGCTCGAGCTCGCGCACGATCCTGTCCAGCAGCACCACGGTCGCCCCGCGGCGCGCGCATGCGCGGGCGACAGCCGCGCCGATGCCGGCACCGGCGCCCGTCACCAGGATGATGCGGTCTTTGAGGTGGCCGCTGTCCGGTTGCCAGTCATCGGGTATCTGCATGACAGCAGTCTAACATGTTGGCCGCCAAGCTTGTCGGGCTATCGGCGCTCACCGCCGCGCCGGTTAGGACGCAGCGCGCTGTCAGCGACGCGCGCGGCGTGCGGTTTTCCAGGCAATCCAGAGCTTGCGCAGCGGCGTCAGCCGGAGACGGTGTTCCATTATGCAGTAGCCGTCGGCCTCGATTTCGTCCAACAGAGTCTGCTGAATGGCGGCCATGATGAGTCCGCCGCGCTGGGCGTACCGGTCCTGCGGCGGCAGCCGCTGCAGGGACCGCCGGTAATAGTCGCGCGCACGCTGCGCCTGACGGTGGAAGAGCTCCGGAAGGCCGGGTGGCGTCTCGCCGGCCAGAAGGTCGCGCGGATTGATGCGGTGCTCGTGCAGCTCATCGAGTGGCACATAGAGGCGACCGCGGCGCGCATCCTCGCGTACGTCGCGCAGTATCGCGGTCAGTCGCAACGCCGTGCCGAGCTCCTCGGCGTATTTCAGGGTTTCGCGGTCGCGATAGCCGAAGATTTCGGCCGACAACAGGGCGATCACCCCGCAGGTGCGGTGGCAGTACAGCGCCAGCTCCCTGAACGAATCGTAGCGGTTTCGGGTGAGATCCATCTGGATGCCGTCGACGAGCTCGTGAAAATACTCGGCGGGCAGGTTGATTCGCTCCACCCGCTCTTGCAGGGCAAGGGTGACGGGGTGCGAAGCCTCGCCGGCGAAGCACTGATCGATTTCTCTGCGCCACCAGTCCAGGCGGGTGCGCGCCAGGTTCCGGTCGGTGGGCCGGCGGACGGTGTCGGCCAGCTCGCGGCGCAAGGCGTGCAGAGCCGTCACCGCGCTGCGCTGTTGGTCGGGCAGGAAGACCGCGCTGTAGAACAACGTCGAGCCGCGCGGGGCCGCTTTTTCTGCGCAATACTGGTCGGGTGTCATGGCAGCAACGCGGGAGGCCCTAGTCCGCGTTCTGGACCGCCCGCGGCAGCCGCTCGACGGGCTGCAGCTCCGGTATGTCCTTGCGGGCCTGGATGCCCATTTCGCTGAACTTGCGCACGCCGGGAAGCACGCGGCTGTCAAAGGAGCCGACCGCCTTGTTGTAGCTCTCCACGCTGCGGTCGAGGCTGCTGCCGACCCGCTCCAGGTGAGCGGCAAACACGCTCATGCGCTCGTAGAGCTCTTCGCCGATGCTGCGGATGTGCTCCGCGTTCTTGGCCAGCGCCTCCTGGCGCCAGCCGTAGGCGATGGCGCGCAACAGGGCCACCAGGCTGGACGGTGTGGCCAGCACGACACGCTCGGTCAGGGCGTCCTCCAGCAGCTTGGGATCGTTTTCCAGTGCGGCGCTCAAAAACTGGTCGCCGGGCAGGAACAGCACCACGAAGTCCAGCGCCTCGCTGCGGTGCTTCCAGTAGCCTTTGCCGGCCAGCTCGCGCACCCGGTCGCGGAGATTGCGCGCATGGCGCTGCAGCTCGCGTTTGCGACCGGCGTCATCGGCGGCCTCGATGGCGCCGAGGTAACCGTCCATGGGGGCTTTGGCATCGACAATGATGGCGCGCTCGCCGGGCATTCTCACCACCATGTCGGGGCGCCGCTTGCCGTCGAGAGTATCGACGCTGCGCTGCTGCTCGAAATCACAGTATTCGACCATGCCGGCGAGCTCAGCGAGGCGCTTCAGGGTCAGCTCGCCCCATTGGCCCCGCACCTCGGGGCGGCGCAGCGCCGTGACCAGGTTGCGGGTCTCACTGCGCAGCTGCTCCTGGGCTTCGGCCATGAACCGCAGGTGCTGGTTGAGCGAGCCGAACGCCTGCTGGCGCTCGCGCTCCATGCGGCGGATCTGCTCGTCGGTTCGAGTCAGCGCTTCGCGAATCGGCTCAACCATGCTTTCGACCGCTTTTTCGCGTTGCTCCAGAGCGCCGGTAGCCCGGATGTGGAGATTGCGGAAGTTGCTCTCGGCGAGCTTGAGAAATTCACTGGTGTTGGACCTGAGCGCGTCACCGGCCAGCGACTTGAAGGTGGCTTCGACCTGCCGCCGCACGTCGGACAGGGTGCGGGCCTTTTCCTCCACGGCCTCCTGCTGGGATTCCAGGAGCGTCTCCAGGCGGGCGTTGTCCTCCAGCAGCTCCGCGAGCTCCCGCTGTGCGCTGCTGCGCCCCAGGAGCCAGCCCACGACGGCCGCCAGGGCGGCCACCAGCAGCCCGGTCGCGCCATAGTGCCAGGTCATGTCCACCATGAGCACCCATCATAGCCTAATTTTGTTGCTCTGTGGGGGACTTAGCGCATAAATTTGCGATTGTCTGTCAGATCCTGGGTCGGTCAGCCCGGTACCGGCCGACCCGTCGGGTCTCGCGCCGCGACGCCGCCAAGCAGGCCGGCAAACCGCTCGACGACGGTGTTCCAGTCCAGATGTCTGGCGTAAACGGCCGCACCGCGCCCGAGCTCGCGTATCCGCTGCGGCTGGCGGTACAGGTGCACCACGGATTCTGCAAAGTCCGGCCGGAATCCATCCCCGACCAGAATGCCGGTTTCGTTGTGTCGAATGTGCTCCGCCAGTCGACCGGCGGCTGGCGGTCCCAGCTGCAGGTCGTGGTACATGGGCAGACGCAGCGGCGGCGGCAGGTGCTCGCTGTATGTCCCGTTGCGGCGTGCGGTGTCCCGGCGGGACTGACGAGGTCGAAATACGCGCACGCTGCGGCCGAGTGACTGAAGGCCAGTGCTCAGTCGGCCCAGTGGCATGGCGACCCCGTTGACCTCCGGTGGAAAGGTCTCGGTAATCAGGCCGATGTCGAGTGTCTCGCGCAATCCGGTCCGCTGCCCTGCTCGAGTGTGCGGAGTGTGGAAGGCGTTTGTGACGTGGAGATGATGTCCGGGTGAACTTTCTGTGGCGGTGGCCCCTGGGACGAGGGCGACACACCATTTGCGACGACGGCTGAATCGCGTTGCCGCTGCCGGCTTCCATGGGCCCGCGATGCCGTGGCGTGGTGCAGGGCGAAACTGCGCTTGATGCGCATAGCGCAAGAGGCGGGAGGAGACCGCTCTTACCGATTCTCCCGGATGAACATCGGTTCGTGCGGGGGCGATTCCGCAGGCGTTTGTGTCATCTAAGCGTCATATTTTGATCATAAATCTTTAACACACGCTCCCCAGAATACAACTGCGTATTGGAGCTGCAACATTTCAGTTGCGTGGAAACAACGGCAAGAAGGGCAGTGTCGAGCTGCCCGTTGCCCGTTCAGGAATCAGGGGAGCTTTAATGATGAAACCCGGCAAAATGAAACTGGTTTGCGCGGCCGTGGGCCTCGCAATCTGCGGCGGACCTGCTGTGGCCGAGATCAAGGTCAGTAGTGACGACGGCAAGTTCGAGACCACACTGGGCGGTCGCGTTCAGGTAGACGGCGCTTGGTATAGTGAGGACAACGTCGATCTCGACGGCGAGAATGGCACCGAGTTCCGCCGTGCCCGTCTGTTCGTGAAGGGTACCATGTATGATGTGTGGGATTTCAAGGGGCAGTACGATTTCGCCGGTAACGAGGCGGAAATCAAGGACGCCTATATCCGCTACACGGGATTTCCCTTCAAGGTCACCGTCGGTCAGTTCAAGCAGCCCTTCGGTCTGGAAGAGCTGACCAGCTCCAAGTACATCACCTTCATGGAGCGCGCTCTGCCGACTGAGGCCTTCGCCACCAGCCGTCGCATCGGTTTGGGAACAAACTATGCTGCGGAGCACTGGACACTGGCCGCCTCTCTCTATGGACGCGAGGAAGGCGACGACACCGATGGCGACCAGGGCTACGGCGTAGGAGCACGCATGACCTGGGCGCCCTGGAACGAGAAGGGGCGGGTGCTGCACCTGGGTGCAGCCGGCGCCTGGGAAGATCCCAATGACAACGACGTGCGGTTCCGGGCCCGGCCAGAGTCGCACAAAACCGGCACGCGCCTGGTCGATACCGCTGATATCCCCGAGCCGGACACCTTCACCCGCTATGGTCTGGAAGCGGCGACGGTTCTCGGTCCCTTCTCCCTTCAGGGCGAGTACATGGGGATCGCCGCACAGAGTGATGCGGTCAGCGATCCGGATTTCGACGGCTGGTACGTTTACGGCAGCTGGTTCCTCACCGGCGAGTCGCGCCAGTACAAGAAGGGTGCCTTCAGCCGGGTGACCCCGAAGAGCACCGTGGGCAAGAGCGGCGGCATCGGCGCCTGGGAGCTCGCGGTGCGCTACAGCAGCATCGATCTGGATGATGCTGACACTCAAGGCGGCGAGGAAGACAACATCACCGTTGGCATCAACTGGTACGCCACCAAGTACGTGCGCTTCATGGCGAACTACGTCATGGCGGATGCGGATCCCTTCACGCAGGAGGCCGGCCTCGATGTCGATCCGCCCAACGCTGATGACGACAGCCCCGACGTCTTCCAGGTCCGGGCCCAGATCGACTTCTAGTGTTTGCATCGTAAGGTCCGGGTTGCCGCCGCAGACGCCGCGCCAGCGCGGCGTCTGCGGCACGGACCGCGTCGGCTGATAAACGGGCGTCCTGCTGTGTTTGGCCGGTAGGTTCGGCTGAGCATCGCGAAGCTCAAAAATACGGGGTGGCTCCAATTGTGGTGTCGGGCATCGCTGCGCCCGGCATCAACCTGGCCTCAGCCAGCTCGCGCACACTGGCCAGACCGCCATAGGTGTTGTCCGGACGTCAGTGCCAGTCTCGATCGAGGACTCCTCTGGCCCTACCGTCGCCCGTGAACAGGTTTGGGCGCATTTGGCATCCCCGCTTTGGCGGGGTTTTTTTATCCGCCCGCACCGCGGGCTATCACTGTGGCGAATCGATCAGCTTCACCACCCGCGCGGTGATCACCATGGTGAGGAGCACCGAGCCGGCGAACGCATAGAGTCCGTAGCGCATCTCGACGCTGGCGATGGCGCCGAGCTTGACCGCCACCACCAGCACCGCGACGATGAACACATCGAGCATCGACCACTTTCCGTAGACGTGCATCCAATGCAGGTAGCGGTGCATCCTGTCGTCGCTGGCCCGGCAGCGGCTCACCAGGCGGTAGAGCACGCCGATTTTCAGCATCGGCAGCAGGATGCTGAAGCCGCTGATGATAAAGAACAGAAACCACTGTCCGTCGCGTGCGAGCTGGACGACGCCGGACAAGACCGAGAAGGTGTTCTCGACCAGGACAAACTTCTTCAAGGTCACGACGGGGGCGACCAGCCCGCCGGCGAGCAGCAGGGCGGTGACCACCAGCAGCAGCCGCAGTTGTCTGGCGGCGCGCGGGTGCCGCTCGTCGATGCAGAGGTCTTCGCACCCCACGGTCAGCACTCCTGACAGGTCCCGTGAGGGACGGTGCCCCGCATCCGGCTCAGGCGCGGCGGAAGCATCCCGAGTCCGCTTGCGCCTGCTCGATCCAGGCGAGGATCTCCCCTGGCTCGCGAACCAGCGCATTGGCCCCCCAGGACTCGGGCCGGTCGCCTTGCATCAAATAGCCGAACAGGGCAACGAGGGTGGCCATGCCGGCCGCCTGGCCGGCCCTGATGTCGCGCTCCGCGTCACCGACATAAAGGCAGCGCCGGGGCGTCGAGCCGATCAAGGCACAGGCGTGCAGCAAGGGCGCCGGGTGCGGCTTGCGCTCCCTGAGGGTATCCCCGCAGACCACCCCGGCGGCGCGCCGGTCGAGCTCCAGCGCTGATAGCAGCGGCCTTGTCAGCCGGTGGGGCTTGTTGGTCACCACCCCCCAGCTGAGCCCGCGCGCCTCGAGGCTGACAAGCACCACCTCCATGCCCGGAAACAACCGGGTCTGGTCGGCGATGTGCGCGAGATAGTGATCGAGCAGCTGTTGGCGCAGCGGCTCGAACCGCGCGTCGTCCGGCTCGATCCCGAAACCCAGGCGTATCAGCGCGGCGGCGCCGTGGGAGGCCACGGCACGGATGGTGCCAAAGGGCAGAACGGGACGGCCGTTGGCCTGCAGCGTCGCGTTCAGTGCGGCGGCGAGGTCCGGCGCGGTGTCGAGCAGGGTCCCGTCCAGGTCGAACAGAACGGTCTGGATGAGCCGCGATGACACGGATCAGGGGTGCTTGGAGAGCCAGGCGAGGTAGTTGACGTCGACGTCGTCGCCGAGCCGGTATTCCCCGGTGAGGGGATTATAGGTCATGCCGGTCAGCTCGTGCAGCTCGAGGCCGGCCGCCCGCGCCCAGCGCTCCAGCTCCGAGGGGCGAATGAACCTGCGGTACTCGTGGGTGCCTTTGGGGAGCATCCGCAACAAATATTCCGCCCCGATAATGGCGAACAGATAGGACTTGGGGTTGCGGTTGATAGTGGAAAAGAACACCTGCCCGCCGGGTTTGACCAGATCGGCGCAGGCCTGGACCACGGAAGCGGGGTCCGGCACGTGCTCCAGCATCTCCAGGCAGGCGCAGACGTCGAAGGACTGCGGATGCCGTGCGGCCATGTCCTCGGGCGTGATGCGCTGGTAATCGACTTCGACGCCGGACTCGTGCTGGTGGAGGCGCGCCACGGTCAGCGGAGCTTCACCCATATCGATGCCGGTGACACGGGCACCGAGCTTGGCCATGCCCTCCGACAGCAGGCCGCCACCGCAGCCGACGTCGATCACGCTGGCGTCGGCCAGGGTGGCGCGTCGCTGGATGTAGTCGAGACGCAGCGGATTGATATCGTGCAGCGGCTTGAACTCGCTTTCGGGATCCCACCAGCGCGACGCCAGCTGGTCGAACTTGCCGATTTCGGCGCAATCGATGTTCTCGGCGGCCTGCTTCATGCTCGACAAGATACCCGAATCAGGCCTTGGAATCACCCGGGGCGATGCGCGCCCGCCAGGCCTGTGCGCACTGGATCAGCTCCGGCACCTCGAGCTGCGTCAGCTGACGTTGTTTCAGGACGTGCTGGCCGGCGACCCACACGTCGCTCACCTGGCTGCGGCTGGCAGCATAGACCAGCTGCGAGACCGGGTCGTAGAGCGGCTGGGTCTCCAGCACTTCCAGATCCACTGCGACGAGGTCGGCCCACTTGCCTTTCACCAGCGAGCCGGTTTCCTCACCCATGCCCAGCGCCCGGGCGCCGTTGAGGGTGGCCATGCGCAGCACGCTGTAGGCGGGGAGCGCCGCGGCGTCGTTGTAGACGGCCTTGGCGAGCAGGGCCGCGGTGCGCATTTCGCCCAACATGTCCAGATCGTTGTTACTCGCGGCACCGTCGGTGCCCAGCGCGACGTTGACCCCGGCCTGGAGCAGCTTCTGCACGGGGCAGAAGCCGCTGGCGAGTTTGAGATTGGATTCCGGGCAGTGCACGACCGTGGCGCCGGCGGCAGCGAGCCGCGCCATCTCGGCGTCTTCGAGCTGCGTCATGTGCACGGCCGTCAGCGCCGGCGACAGGAGTCCCAGACTCTCGAGCCGGTCGAGTGGCCGCTGTCCGGTCTCGAGCCGGCTGCGCTCGACTTCGCTGGCGGTCTCGTGCAGGTGGATGTGTACGGGGAGATCGAGCTCGTCTGCCAGCACCCGGATTTTGTTCAGGGGTGCATCGGAGACCGTGTAGGGTGCGTGGGGTGCGAAGGCATTCCTCACCAGCGGGTGGTGGCGGTATTCATCATGCAGGGCCAGGCCCTTGGCGAAATACTGCTCCGGGTTGTCGGCGTAGGCGGTGGGAAAGTCGACCATGATCAGCCCGACGCAGGCGCGGATACTGCAGGCGGCGGCCACGCGCGCGGTCACCTCCGGGAAGAAATACATGTCATTGAAGCAGGTGGTGCCGCCCCGCAGCATCTCGGCGACGGCCAGCCGGGTGCCGTCCTGCACGAACTGTTCGCTGACCCACTTTTGCTCGGCCGGCCAGATGTGGTGCTGCAGCCAGTCCATGAGGTGCAGATCGTCGGCGACACCCCGCAACAAGCTCATGGCGGCGTGGGTGTGGGCGTTGACCAGCCCTGGTATGAGTGCGTGCCCGGGCAGGTCGATGCTGGTCTGGGCGCGAAAAGCCTGGCGCGCCTCCGCCGTGGGAACGACGGCGGTGATCCGGCCGTCGTCCACGGCGACACTGTGGTGCTCGAGCACCAGCCCGTCGGGCTCGACGGGAACCACCCAGCGGGCATGGATCAGGGTTTCCGTGGTCTGCATGTCGTGGCCCCGGCAACGGCTGGACGGAGCGGCCTAGTATAGCGGCCCGCCGGCCGCAGGGAAGCGCAGATGGCTCGAAGTGCCTTCGCCACGGGCTGCGCGATTCACCTGGCTGGGAAAGTCAGCCGGCACGAGCGTGCAGGACACGCTGTGAATACGTCCCTGTACGCTCGACGGCCGCTTCCCTGCGGCCGACGGTCCCGCACGCTCGTGCCGGCTGACTCGGTCAGGCCAGGATGGGCTTTCGGGACACACTGTGAATACGTCGCTGTACGCTCGACGGCTGCATCCCTTAAACCGACTTGTGCGATACTTGGTTTCGCGCGGGAATGAGCCCCAGCCACTTCCAAATCGAGACTTTCCCGGAGCAGAGCCGATGCAGACCGATCACCACGATACGATCCGGGCCGTCGGCTGGGACAATGGCGCCCTGCGGCTGCTGGACCAGCGACTGCTGCCCGCGGAGGAAAAATATCTGATGCTGCAGGACAGTGCGGCGGTCGCGGAGGCGATCAGGGAGATGGTCGTGCGGGGCGCCCCCGCAATCGGCATCAGCGCCGCCTATGGGGCGGTCCTGGCGGCGCATCATCGCTTCGCACGAGCTGGGACCGACTGGCGCGACGGGTTCGAGTCCGATCTGGATCTTCTGCAACAGGCACGCCCCACGGCGGTCAATCTCCGCTGGGCTTTGCAACGGATGCGCGACAAGGCCGCGACGCTGTCAGGCAGCCCGGTGGCGGATCTGCTGGAAGAGGCACGCGCAATCCACGCCGAGGATATCCGCGCCAACCGCCGTATGGGCGAGCTCGGTGCTGCTCTGATCGAAGCCGGCAGCGCCGTGCTGACGCACTGCAACACCGGATCGCTCGCCACCGGCGGCTATGGCACTGCCCTCGGCGTGATACGCAGCGCGTGGGCGGCGCGTCGGCTCACCCACGTCTTCGCCGATGAGACCCGCCCCTGGCTGCAGGGGGCGCGGCTGACCGCCTGGGAGCTGCTGCGCGACCGCATCCCGGTCACCCTGCTGGTCGATGCTGCCGCCGCGCACCTGATGAGAGAGGGTCGGGTGCGCTCGGTGGTCGTTGGAGCCGACCGCATCGCCGCGAACGGAGACGTTGCCAACAAGATCGGAACCTACAGCGCGGCCGTGGCGGCACGCCACCACGGCCTGAAATTCATGGTCGTGGCGCCTGGCTCGACGGTGGATATGAAGGTCGCCAGCGGCGACGAGATTCCCATCGAGAGCCGGCCGGCCGCAGAAGTGCTGGGGCTCGCCGGTCGGGCGGTTGCCGCCCCGGGTGTTGAGGCCTGGAATCCCGCCTTCGACATCACGCCCGCCGAGCTGGTGGACGTGATCGTCACCGAGCGGGGCGTGGTCGAGGCCCCCGATAGCCGCAAGATGGCCGAGCTCATGAAGTGACAAAAAGCTGGCGCGCTTCAGGCGTCCTGAGAGCCCGTCTCAGCGACGATTGTCCAGATGCAGTACTTCGTGGCCCTATGGTAGAATTGCCGTTTTAGCCGCACCGGCTGTTCGAAGCGGGTCTCACAGCAGCGACGAGAACCATAACAGGCCGCCGCGTCCGACCGTGCGGCGAGGGCATACGCACGTACCAACATGGCTGATTTCGCCAAAGAAGTCCTTCCGGTCAACCTGGAAGACGAAATGCGGCAGTCCTACCTCGATTACGCCATGAGCGTCATCGTGGGCCGGGCGCTGCCCGATGTGCGCGACGGATTGAAGCCGGTGCACCGGCGTGTGCTGTTCGCCATGAGCGAGCTCGGCAACGACTGGAACAAACCGTACAAGAAATCCGCCCGTGTCGTGGGCGACGTCATCGGTAAGTACCACCCCCACGGCGACACCGCCGTCTACGACACCATCGTGCGAATGGCGCAGCCCTTTTCTCTGCGCTACATGCTGGTCGACGGGCAGGGCAACTTCGGCTCGGTGGACGGCGACTCCCCGGCGGCCATGCGTTACACCGAAGTCCGGATGGCCCGGATCGCGCATGAGCTGCTGTCCGATCTGGACAAGGAAACCGTCGATTTCGTACCCAATTACGACGAGTCGGAGCGCGAACCCTCCGTTTTCCCGACGCGGATACCCAATCTGCTGGTCAACGGGTCGGCGGGCATCGCGGTGGGCATGGCGACCAATGTTCCGCCGCACAACCTCACCGAGGTCATCAACGCCTGCGTTGCCCTGATCGACAACCCCGCGCTTTCCATCACCGAGCTGATGGAGCACGTGCCGGGACCGGATTTCCCCACCGCGGCGCTGATCAACGGCGTGCGCGGGATTCATGAGGCCTATCAGACCGGCCGGGGCCGCATTTATGTCCGGGCGCGCAGTCACACTGAGGGCGACGAGGGCGGGCGGCAGACCATCGTCGTCACCGAGCTGCCTTACCAGGTGAACAAGGCGCGACTGCTGGAGAAGATCGCCGAGCTGGTCAAGGACAAGAAGATCGAAGGCATCAGCCAGCTGCGCGACGAGTCGGACAAGGAAGGCATGCGGATGGTCATCGAGCTCAAGCGGGGCGAGGTGGCCGAGGTGGTGCTGAACAACCTCTACCAGCATACCCAACTGCAGAGCGTGTTCGGGATCAACATGGTGGCCCTGGTCGACGGCCAGCCGCGCCTGCTGAATCTCAAGGAGGTGCTGGAAGCTTTTGTGCGCCACCGCCGCGAGGTGGTCACCCGGCGCACAGTCTACGAATTGCGCAAGGCCCGGGAGCGCGCGCACATATTGGAAGGGCTGGCCGTCGCACTGGCGAACATCGACGAAGTGATCGCCCTGATCAAGGCCTCGAGCAGCCGCGCCGAAGCCCGCGAGCAGCTGATGGGCCGCACCTGGGCGCCGGGGGTGGTGACCGACCTGCTGCAGCGCGCCGGCGCCGAGTCCTCGCGCCCGGACGGGCTGGATGCGCAGTTCGGGTACCACGACGATGCCTACCGGCTGTCCGAGGCGCAGGCGCAGGCGATTCTGGATCTGCGTCTGCACCAGCTGACCGGGCTGGAGCAGGACAAGATCGTCGACGAATACAGGCAGGTCGTGGAGCGCATCGGTGAGCTGCTGGAAATTCTCAACAATCCCGACCGGCTGATGCAGGTGATCCGCGACGAGCTGATCGAGGCCCGCGACCAGTTCGGTGACGAGCGACGCACCGAGATCATCGCAGACCATCTCGACCTGACCATGGAAGATCTCATTACCGAGGAAGACGTGGTGGTGACCCTGTCGCATTCGGGCTATGCCAAGTCCCAGCCACTGTCCGACTACCGGGCACAGCGACGCGGCGGCAGGGGCAGGGCGGCGACCCGGGTCAAGGAAGAGGACTTCATCGACAAGCTGTTCGTCGCCAGCACCCACGACACCATTCTCTGCTTCAGCAGTCGCGGCAAGGCGTACTGGCTGAAGGTCTACCAGCTGCCCCAGGCGGGTCGGGCGGCGCGCGGCAAGCCGATCGTCAACCTGCTGCCGCTCGAAGAGGGCGAGCGCATCAACGCGGTGCTGCCGGTGCGCGAGTTCCGCGAAGACCGGTTCGTGTTCATGGCCACCGCTCAGGGTACCGTGAAGAAGACCCCGCTGGCCGATTTCTCGCGGCCGCGCTCCAACGGCATCATTGCCCTCGATCTGCGGCCCGACGATTATCTGGTCAACATCGCGCTGACCGACGGCGAGCGCGATGTGATGCTGTTCACCAACACCGGCAAGGCGATCCGCTTCGGGGAGAACGACGTGCGGCCCATGGGGCGTACAGCCTGCGGCGTGCGCGGTATTCGTCTGACGGCGGGCCAGCGCGTGATCGCGCTGATCATTCTTGAAGGCGGCTCGGTGCTGACGGCAACCGAGAACGGCTACGGCAAACGCACCCCGGCCGAGGACTATCCCATCCACGGCAGGGGAGGTCAGGGTGTGATCTCGATCCAGACGCCGGAGCGCAACGGCGAGGTGGTGGGCGCGGTGCTGGTCCAGGACGATGACGAGATCATGATGATCACCAACGCCGGCACGCTGGTGCGCACCCGCGTGAACGAAATTTCCACGATGAGTCGCAACACCCAGGGTGTGCGCCTCATCAGCCTGCAAAACGGCGAGAAGCTGGTCGGTATCGAGAGAATCGTCGACGTCCAGGAAAGCGTCGAGGGCGAGGACCTCGGGACGCCGGAAGGCCATGACGACCCCGCGGGTTGAGGGCCCGGGCAAACTCCGATCGATCGAAACCGCCTGTCGTCGCGGTGACCTGGTAAGTGTTACCAGGCTTTAATCAGATATTCCAGGAGCACGAGGCTATGACACGAGTGTATAACTTCAGCGCCGGGCCGGCGATGTTGCCGCTGGAGGTGCTGGAGCGGGCGCAGGAGGAGCTGCCGGACTGGCGCGGCAGTGGCATGTCGGTGATGGAAATGAGCCACCGCGGCAAGGAGTTCATGTCCATCGCGGAACGGGCCGAGGCGGATCTGCGCGGCCTGATGAAGATCCCGGACAACTACAAGGTGCTGTTCCTGCAGGGCGGGGCGTCCAGCCAGTTCGGGATGGTGCCGGTCAATCTGCTGCGCGGCAGCGACCGGGCGGATTACATCAACACCGGCTCCTGGAGCAAGAAGGCCATCGCCGAGGGCAAGCGCTACTGCACCGTCAATGTGGCGGCGAGCGCGGAAGCGGACAACTTCACCTCGATCCCGGACCGCGCTGAGTGGAAGCTCGACAGCCGGGCTGCCTACGTGCACTACACGCCCAACGAGACCATCGGAGGAGTGGAGTTCCACTGGATTCCGGACGTGGGGGATGTGCCGCTGGTGGCCGACATGTCATCGACCATTCTGTCGCGTCCCGTCGATGTCAGCCGCTACGGCGTCATCTACGCCGGCGCCCAGAAGAATATCGGCCCCGCGGGTCTGACGGTGGTGATCGTGCGCGACGACCTCATCGGCCAGCCGCGCCAGGGGCAGCCCAAAATGTTCGATTATGCGGTCCATGCCGAAGCCGGCTCCATGTACAACACGCCCCCCACCTACGCCTGGTACCTGGCGGGGCTGGTGTTCGACTGGCTCAAGGAACAGGGCGGTTTGGAGGCGATGGCCAGGGTCAATCACCGCAAGGCGCAGAAGCTGTACGACGCCATCGACGGCTCGGATTTCTACAGCAATCCGGTCGATCCGGACTGTCGTTCCTGGATGAATGTGCCGTTTACCCTGGCGAACGCCGATCTGGACGGCACGTTCCTCGAAGAGGCCAAGCAGGCGGGGCTGGTGACGCTCAAGGGGCACCGGTCGGTCGGCGGTATGCGCGCCAGCATTTACAATGCCATGCCTGAAGCAGGCGTCGATGCGCTGGCCGAGCTCATGGCGGATTTCGAAAAGCGCCGGGGCTGACGGAGTCGATTCTAAACAGGAACCGCCAACTGCGTTAAGGATGCTAGAAATGCCGGTTCCTGCCTGCGGAACAGCCTCGCACGCGGCTTCCGTACTTCGCGGTTAACATTGAACGACAGGAAACCATGTACAAGATTCTCACCCTGAACAACATATCCGTGTCCGGTCTGGAAAAGCTGCCCCGCGAAAGCTATGAGGTGGCCTCGGAGATCCAGCACCCCGACGCCGTCCTGGTACGCTCGGCCAACATGCACGAGATGGAAATCCCCGCCTCGGTCCGAGCCATCGGACGCGCCGGCGCCGGGGTCAACAACATCCCCGTGGACAAGATGAGCAGGCGCGGCGTGCCGGTTTTCAATGCCCCGGGGGCGAACGCCAACGCGGTCAAAGAGCTGGTCCTGGCGGGCATGCTAATGGCGGCGCGCAACCTCTGCCAGGGCTGGGACTTTGCCCGCAACCTGAGCGGGGACGACGCGGAGATCAGCAGACAGGTGGAGGCGGGGAAGAAGCGGTTCGCCGGCATGGAGCTGCCGGGGCGCACGCTGGGTGTCATCGGCCTCGGATCCATCGGCGTCCTGGTCGCCAACGCGGCCACCGCCCTGGGGATGAAGGTGATCGGCTATGACCCCGAGATCACGGTACAGAGCGCCTGGAAGATGTCTTCGGACGTCGAGCAGGCGAGCGGTATCGAAGACCTGCTGACGCGCAGCGATTTCGTGACCTTCCACGTGCCGCTGGTCGACGCCACCCGCCACATGATCGACGAAGAGCGTCTGCGTTCCATGAAACAGGGCGTGGTGCTGCTGAACTTCTCGCGGGACGGCGTCATCGACGACCGGGCCGCCGTCAGGGCCCTGGACGAAGGCAGGATCTACGCTTACGTGTGCGATTTCCCGAGCACGCTGTTGAAGGGCCATCCGCGGGCCGTGACACTGCCGCACCTCGGCGCCTCGACCCGGGAAGCCGAGGACAACTGCGCCGTGATGGTGGCCGAGGAGATCCGCGACTACCTGGAAAACGGCAACGTGCGCAACTCGGTGAACTTTCCCAAGGTCTACATGAAACGCTACGGTGGTTACCGTCTCGCGGTGGTGAATGAAAACGTGCCCGCCATGCTGGGGCAGATCTCGACCGCGCTCGCCGATTCGGGCCTGAACATCATCGACATGATCAACAAGTCCAAGGGCGAGCTGGCCTACACGCTGGTCGATGTCGAGTCCGAGATCGGCCAGGCGTGCATCGACCGCATCTCGGCCATCCCCGGTGTGCTGGCCGTGCGGGTGCTCTAGGGCCTGGGCAGAGACCCTTCGATGCCGGACTCCAGGCTCGAGCAGCTGCGCACGCGTATCGACGAGCTGGATGTGCAGCTGCAGGAGCTGCTGACCGAGCGTGCCAACTGCGCCCGGCAGATCGCCGAGGTCAAGCAGGATGAGCCGGGCAAACCGGATTTCTATCGCCCGGAGCGCGAGGCCGAAGTGCTGCGGCGCATCCGCGACCGCAACAAGGGACCCTTGAGCGGTGACGAGGTGGCGCGCCTGTTCCGGGAGATCATGTCAGCCTGCCTGGCCCTCGAGCAACCGCTGACCATCGCCTACCTGGGACCCGAGGGCACCTACACCCAGCAGGCGGCGTTGAAGCATTTCGGGCATTCGGTTGAGCTGCGTCCTCTGGGCGCGATCGATGAAATTTTCCGCGAGGTGGAGGCGGGCGGCGCCGATTTCGGCGTGGTGCCGGTGGAGAATTCCACCGAGGGGGCCATCAACCATACGCTCGACATGTTCATCCGGTCGCCGCTGCGCATCTGCGGTGACGTCGAAATGCCCATCCACCATCAGCTGCTGGGCCGCGGCCGCGACCTCGCGCAGATCAGGAGCGTCAGGGCGCACCAGCAGGCGCTGGCACAGTGCCGGGAGTGGCTGGATGCGAATCTGCCCAACGCGGAGCGGGTCACGGTGAGCAGCAACGCCGAGGCTGCCCGAATTGCGGGCGAGGACGCCGAGGTGGCGGCCATCGCCAGCGACACTGCGGCCGAGCTCTATGCGCTCAACATCCTCGTCCCCAATATCGAGGACGATCCCAACAATACCACCCGCTTTCTGGTCGTCGGCGACCAGTACGTGGGGCCCAGCGGCAGGGACAAGACATCGCTGGTGGTGGCGGTGCACAACAAGCCCGGTGCCCTGTACATCCTGCTGGAGCCGATCGCCCGTCACGGCGTGAGCATGACCAAGATCGAGTCGCGACCGTCGCACATCACGAAATGGGACTATGTGTTCTTTCTCGATATCGAGGGGCACCTGGAGGACGAAAACGTGGCCCGCGCTCTGAATGAGCTCGAAGCAAAGGCCTCGCTGTTCAAGGTCCTGGGCTCCTATCCGAGGTGCGAGCTGTGATGACGCGCGGTGGCCGTGGCCGAAGACGGGGCGAGGTTGGCCGGGCAAACGGCGGGGAGCGCGCAACGGATTAACTATGAGCCGGACGATCCTGAAACTTGCCGCGCCCGGGGTTCAGGCGCTGCAGCCTTACACCCCCGGTAAGCCGCTCGCCGAGCTGCAGCGGGAATACGGTATCGTCGACGCGGTCAAGCTGGCCTCCAACGAAAATCCCCTGGGCCCGAGCCCGCGGGTGCCGGAGGTGCTGCAGGCCGGGTTCGGCGAGCTCGCGCGCTATCCGGACGGAAACGGCTTCGCCCTCAAGGCGGCGCTGGCGGAAAGGCACGGGGTCGCCCCCCACAACATCACGCTGGGCAACGGCTCCAACGACGTGCTGGAGCTGGTGGCTCGGGCCTTCCTGACGCCCGCCGTGGCGGCGGTCTATTCGGCGCACGCTTTCGCCGTCTACCCCATCGTCACCCAGGCCATCGGGGCGCGCGCCCACGTGGCGCCGGCGCACGACGGGGCCCGGGGACCCAGATATGCCCACGACCTGGACGCCATGCTGGCCGCGGTGGACGCGGACACGCGTGTGGTGTTCATCGCCAACCCCAACAATCCCACCGGCACCTGGCTGAGCGAGCGCGAGCTGCGGCGTTTTCTGGACGCAATGCCGGCTGACGTGATCGTGGTGGTCGACGAAGCCTATTTCGATTACGTGGACGAGCCCGACTACCCGGACACCACGCGCTGGATCGCCGGGCTTCCCAACCTGCTGGTGACCCGGACCTTCTCCAAGGCCTATGGCCTGGCTTCGCTGCGGGTCGGCTACGGGGTGTCCCAGGCGCCGCTCGCCGATCTCCTCAACCGGGTGCGGCAGCCCTTCAATGTCAACAGTCTCGGGCTGGCCGCGGCGGCCGCGGCCCTGGACGACGAGGAGCACCTGCGCGCCAGCGTGCGCGTCAACCGCCAAGGCATGCGGCAGCTGACCGAGGGGCTGCGCGAGCTGCGGCTGGAATTCATCCCCTCGGTGGGCAATTTCGTCGCGGTGGACGTAGGGCGCGCCGCAACGCCGGTCTACGAGGGTCTGCTGCGCGAGGGGGTGATCGTGCGGCCGGTCGAAAACTACGGCATGCCGGGCTATCTGCGGATCAGCGTCGGTCTGGGCCACGAGAATCGGCGCGCCCTGCAGGCGCTGGCCAGGGTTCTGCAGGCATGATAGCGCGGCTGTGCATCATCGGGGTCGGCCTCATCGGCGGCTCGCTGGCGCGCGCGCTGCGCGGGGCGGGCGCCGTAGGCGAGATTGTCGGCAGCTCGCGCCACGCGGCACACCTGCAGCGGGCCGTGGAGCTGGGCGTGATCGACCGCTTCGAGACCGACGTCGCCGCGGCCGTGCGCGGCGCCGACATGGTGTTCGTCGCCGTGCCGCTCGGAGCCGTGCGCCGCGTCTTCGAGCAGCTCAGGGGCGCGCTCGCGGCCGACGCCGTGGTCACCGACGGCGGCAGCGCCAAGGGCTGTGTGGTGCAGGATGCCGAGGCCGTATGGGGGGAGGTTCCGCCCTGGCTGGTACCGGGTCATCCCATCGCCGGCACCGAGCGCAGCGGTGTGGACGCCTCCTTTGCCGAGTTGTATCGGGGCAAGCGGGTGATCCTGACCCCCACCGAGGCAACGGCGCCCGAGGCCGTCGAGCGCGTACGCCGCATGTGGGAGGCGACCGGCGCGCTGGTGCGCGAAATGGACGTCCGGCACCACGACGAGGTCCTCGCCGCCACCAGCCATCTTCCCCACGTGCTCGCCTTCACCCTGGTGGAGAGCCTGGCCCGCATGAGCGAGCAGCGCGAGATCTTTGAATACGCGGCCGGCGGATTTCGGGACTTCACCCGCATCGCTTCAAGCGATCCGGTGATGTGGCGCGACATCTGTCTGGCCAACCGGGAGGCCGTGGTGGCGATGATCGAGCACTTCGGTCAGGATCTGGAGGAGCTGACGGCGGCCATCCGTGAGCACGACGCCGACCGGATACTGCGCCTCTTCGCCGCCGCCAAGTCGGCCCGCGACGCTTTCGCGGGCTGAGGAGACGCTATGGGACCCGTTACCGACCGCTCCTTTGTGTTGAATCCGGGCGGCTTGCTCACCGGCCGCATCCGGGTCCCGGGCGACAAATCGATCTCGCACCGCTCGATCATGCTCGCCGCCATCGCCGAGGGCGTGAGCGAGATCAACGGTTTTCTCGAAGGCGAGGACAGCCTGGCGACACTGCACGCCTTGCGTGCCATGGGAGTGGGCATCGAAGGGCCACGCAACGCCCGGGTGGTGGTGCAGGGCGTGGGGCTGAAGGGCCTGCAGGCGCCGGCCGGGCCGCTCGATCTGGGTAACTCCGGCACGTCGATGCGCCTGCTGTGTGGTCTGCTGGCCGGTCAGGCGTTCGATGCCGAGCTGGTCGGCGACCGTTCGCTCATGCGCCGCCCCATGCGCCGGGTCACCGAGCCGCTCATCCGAATGGGGGCGAAGATCGCGACCAGTGAGGCCGGCACCGCTCCGCTGCGGATCACCGGCGGGCAGTCACTGGAGGGGATCGACTATGCGATGCCGGTCGCCAGCGCCCAGGTCAAGTCCTGCCTCCTGCTGGCGGGCCTCTACGCCCGCGGCCGCACCTGTGTGACAGAGCCGGCGCCGACGCGTGATCACACCGAGCGCATGCTGATCGGCATGGGCTATCCGGTGCACAGGGAGCCGGCCAGGGCCTGCGTGACAGGCGGCGGCAGGCTCGGCGCCACCCGCATCGAGGTTCCCGCCGATATCTCCTCGGCCGCCTTCTTTCTGGTCGGTGCCAGCATCGCGCCGGGCTCCGACCTGATGCTGGAGCACGTCGGGATCAATCCGACCCGCACCGGCGTGCTGGACATCCTGCGCCTCATGGGGGCGGATATCGCGCTTGTGAACGCGCGGGAGATCGGCGGTGAGCCGGTCGCCGACCTGCGGGTGCGGGCGGCCCGGCTGCGCGGCGTGCGTATTCCGGAGGATCTGGTGCCGCTCGCCATCGACGAGTTCCCCGCGCTGTTCATTGCCGCGGCCTGTGCCGAAGGCCGTACGGTGCTGACCGGGGCGCAAGAGCTGCGGGTCAAGGAAAGCGATCGCATTCAGGTGATGGCCGAGGGGCTGCAGGTGCTGGGTGTGAGTGCCACGCCGACCGGGGACGGCATGGTGATCGAGGGTGGGGGTCTCGGTGGCGGCCGGGTGCACAGCCGGGGCGACCACCGCATCGCCATGGCCTTCGCCATGGCGGCGTTGCGTGCCTCCGAGGCGATCACCATCGACGACTGCGCGAATGTGAACACGTCGTTTCCCGGCTTCGTCGGACTGGCCGCCGACGCCGGTCTCGACGTCAACGAGGCCTGAGCGGGTCTGCTGCATGCTCAAGACTATTTGGCGAAGCCTCACGTGTCTCAGCGGGACGCCGTGAATACGTTCCTGTAGGCTTGACGGCCGCATCCCTGCGGCCGACACCCGCTGACACACGTGAGACTTCACCAATACACACCTTTAGTAACGCGAGTAAGGCCATCGCGCAGGCACGGAGGCAAGAGTGATGCAGGAAAACCGCGGGAGCGACCGATCCGAGGTGCCGGTGGTGACCATCGACGGCCCCAGCGGGTCCGGGAAGGGGACGATCGCGCGGCTGCTGGCGCGCGAGCTGGATTTTCATTTCCTCGACAGCGGTGCGCTGTACCGTCTGCTGGCGCTGGCGGCGACTCGGCGCGGGGTGGCGCTCGACGATGAGGAGGGCCTCGCCGCCCTGAGCGACGAGCTGGATATCCGATTCCCGGCGGAGGCCGACGGACAGCTGGTGCTGCTCGACGGCGAGGACGTCACGCACGAGATCCGCACCGAGGCCGCCGGTGCCGGCGCTTCCCGCGTGGCCGCCCTCCCGGCAGTCCGGGCGGCGCTGCTGCAGCGCCAGCGAAGCTTTCGCGTCCCCCCGGGTCTGGTCGCCGACGGCCGGGATATGGGCACGGTCGTGTTTCCGGACGCACAGGTCAAGCTGTTTCTCACCGCAACTTCAGAAGAGCGTGCAAGAAGGCGCTGTAATCAATTGAAAGAAGTTGGAATTGATCCCATATACGAAGACGTTCTGGCCGACATTCAGGTGCGCGACGAGCGCGATGCGGGCCGCGCCGTGGCACCGCTGGAGGCGGCGGCGGATGCGGAAATGGTGGATACGACGGGCCTGGACATCGCCGCTACCCTGCAGCGCGTGCGCGATTTGCTAAAAAATCGTCTAAACCCGTGAATTCCATAGAATATACAGCTATACTGTAAGGCTATCTGGTCTGGCACCGTCTGACGGTGCCAGTTGTTTTTGAACCTCAACCCGTGTTGTCGGGCAGTTTCGACCCCGTAACAGCGGATTTAATTATGCCGTTGCCGCCGTGCAACGGGAGGAAATTTCACCCATGTCTGAAAGCTTTGCTCAACTCTTTGAAGAAAGCCTGGTCAACAAGGAAATGCGTCCGGGCGCCATTGTGACCGGCACGGTCGTCGACATCCAGCCCGACGCCGTCATTGTGAACGCCGGTCTCAAGTCCGAGGGCGTCATACCCATCGAACAGTTCTACAACAGTCAGGGTGAAGTCGAGGTTTCTGTCGGCGACGCGGTGGAGGTATCGCTGGATGCCGTCGAGGACGGCTTCGGTGCAACGCGCCTGTCGCGTGAAAAGGCCAAGCGGGCGCAGGTCTGGAAGCGTCTGGAAAAGGCGTCGGAAGAGGGCGAGATCGTCAAGGGCGTGATCAGCGGTAAGGTCAAGGGCGGCTTTACGGTCGACATCGACGACATTCGCGCCTTTCTGCCCGGCTCGTTGGTGGACGTTCGCCCGGTGCGCGATACCACCTACCTCGAGAACAAGGAGCTCGAGTTCAAGATCATCAAGCTGGATCAGCGGCGCAACAATGTCGTGGTGTCGCGTCGTGCGGTGGTGGAGTCCGAGTACAGCGCCGAGCGCGAGCAGCTGCTCGAGAGTCTGCAGGAAGGAGCCGTCGTGCAGGGCATCGTCAAGAACCTCACCGATTACGGTGTGTTCGTGGACCTGGGTGGCATCGACGGCCTGCTGCACATCACCGACATGGCCTGGAAGCGCGTCAAGCATCCTTCGGAAATCGTCAACGTGGGCGACGAGATCGAGGTCAAGGTGCTGAAGTTCGACCGGGAGCGCAACCGTGTGTCGCTGGGGCTCAAGCAGCTGGGTCAGGACCCCTGGGAGGATCTGGCGCGGCGTTACCCCGAGAGTACGCGGCTTTTCGGCACGGTGACCAACATCGCCGATTACGGCTGCTTCGTCGAAATCGAGGACGGCGTCGAAGGTCTGGTGCACGTCTCGGAAATGGACTGGACCAACAAGAACGTCAATCCCAGCAAGGTGGTGCACGTCGGCCAGGAAGTGGAGGTCACGGTGCTCGATATCGACGAAGAGCGCCGCCGCATTTCCCTGGGTATGAAGCAGTGTCACCCCAATCCCTGGGAGGAGTTCTCGGCCACCCACAACAAGGGCGATCACGTCACGGGCACCATCAAGTCCATAACCGACTTCGGCATCTTCATCGGGCTGCCCGGGGGGATCGACGGTCTGGTGCACCTTTCCGATATCTCCTGGAGCGAGGAGGGCGAGGAAGCGGTTCGCGACTTCAAAAAGGGAGACGAGCTCGAGGCCGTGGTGCTGTCGGTCGACGCCGAGCGGGAGAGAATTTCCCTTGGGGTTAAACAGCTTGAGAAGGATCCTTTTTCCAGCTTCACAGCTGAAAACCCTAAAGGAAGCATCGTCAAGGGCGTTATTAAGGAAGTCGACGCCAAAGCGGCGATTGTCGATCTGGGAGACGGCGTGGAAGGAACGCTACGTGCCTCTGAGCTGAGCCGGGATCGGATCGAGGATGCCCGCACGGTGCTGAGCGTGGGCCAGGAGATCGAGGCCAAGTACATCGGGGTGGACCGGAAGAACCGCGCCATCCAGCTTTCGATCAAGGCCAAGGACAGCGACGAGGAGGCTGCGGCGATCAAGGATTACTCGCGCTCCACCGGTGCGGTCGGTGCCAAGCTGGGCGATGTTCTGAAAGAACAACTTGAAAATAGTGGAGACTAATCAGTAAATTAGTCTTGTATTGAGCCAAAGGGTGCAGGGAGGCCGGGGGCCTCCCGAACCCATCGGGGACAGGGTTATGACAAAGTCAGAGTTAATCGAATTGCTCGCGGCTAAGAACAGTCATCTCAATCACAAGGATGTGGAGCTGGCCGTGAAGAGTCTGATTGAACAGATGAGTTTGTCGCTCGCCACGGGACACCGGATCGAGATCCGGGGCTTCGGGAGCTTCTCTCTCCACTACCGTCCGCCCCGCATGGGCCGCAATCCCAAGACCGGTGAAGCCGTCGCCCTGGCGGCGAAGTATGTACCCCACTTCAAGCCCGGGAAGGAATTGCGCGAACGGGTCAACGTCTACGAAGAAACCGGCGCCTCCCGGGAGCCGGCGTCCGGCTCCGGCGGCATGGAGCACGCTACGTCGCGCGAGGGCAGCTTCTCCTAAGCTGGCGCCCCGCGAAAGCGCGACAACAGTATCCCGGCGCGCAGATTCTCGACTCATCCCACTCGTTCTTCATCGCGGACGCGCAGCGCCGCACCCGGTTATCATTTTCTCGCGAAGAGCCGCCCGGCATTTGCCGCGGACCCGTGAAAGCCCACATAATGACCGTTCCCAACTGAAACATGTGCCAGAGGGGCCGTTGTGCTGCGTCTGCTCGGATACCTGGTGCTCGTCATCCTGATTGTGCTCGGTCTGTCGTTTGCGGTGCTCAACGCCGAACCGGTTTCGCTCAATTACTACTTCGGAGCCCGCCAGGCTCCACTGTCCCTGGTGGTGGTGCTGTCGCTGGCGGCAGGCGCCTTGATCGGGCTGCTGATGAGCATGGGAACGATTCTGCGGCTCAAGCAGCAGAAGGCGCACCTGCGCAGACAGCTGCAGCGCGCCGAAAAGGCGGCGGATCAGCTCAGCGTGCTGCCTGCGAAACACTGATCTATCGGGGTTGGGGCGATGTTGTCTGCGCTACTCGCGTTCGTCGGCAGAAAACGGTGCCGGAGCACCTTGAAGCGCTAACCGCAGGTACTATCGAATGAGCCAGGAGAGCCTCGCAGATCCCCGTGTCATCGTCGCCCTGGACTTCGCCGATGCGGGGGCGGCGCTGCAATTCGTTTCACGCCTGAGGCCCGGAACCTGCCGACTCAAGATCGGCAAGGAGCTGTTTACGCGCGAGGGACCCGAGCTGGTGCGCCGGATCGCGGGCGAGGGATTCGATGTCTTTCTCGATCTCAAGTTTCACGATATCCCGAACACTGTGGCGCGGGCCTGCGAAGCGGCTGCCGCGCTCGAGGTGTGGATGCTCAACGTGCACGCCAGCGGTGGCAGGAAGATGATGCAGGCCGCGCGCACCGCGCTGGAGGAAAGCGCCGGCCGCCGGCCGCTGCTGATCGCGGTGACCG
>JASFKW010000034.1:0-28604 GCA_050118435.1 Gammaproteobacteria bacterium
GCCGAAGGTCGGCTTCACCTCGCGCAAGTCGCTGGTGACCGAGGAAGTGCGGCTGCACGAGCTCGCGGCTGTGGAAGGCGGCGAGGTCGACCTGGCGGCGCTCAAGGCCGCCGGCGTGATCCGGCAGGCCACGGTGCACGCCAAGATCATCGCCGCCGGTGAAATCGGCAGGGCCGTGACGGTGCGCGGCCTGCGGGTCAGCCGGGGTGCACGAGCGGCCATAGAGGCTGCGGGCGGCAAGGTAGAGGATTGAAGGTACAGGGCTGATGGCTGTTTCGGGTGGAGGACTGACCGGCGGGTTTGGCGATCTGGGCAAGCTGACGGAGCTGCGTAAGCGCATCTTGTTCGTGCTGGGCGCCATTCTGGTGTTTCGCATCGGGTCCTTTATTCCCCTGCCGGGTATCGATCCGCACGTGCTGGCGCAGCTCGTCGATCAGCAGCGCGGCACCATTCTGGACATGTTCAATATGTTCTCCGGCGGTGCGCTGGAGCGCCTGTCGCTGTTCGCGCTGGGCATCATGCCCTACATCTCGGCGTCCATCATCATGCAGCTTCTGTCCTTCACCGTGCCCACCCTGGAGCAGATCAAGAAGGAAGGCGAAGCGGGACGACGCAAGATCACCCAGTACACCCGCTACGGCACCGTGGTGCTGGCGACCTTCCAAGCCATCGGCATTTCGACCGCTTTACAGGGCCAGCAGATGGGCGGCCAGCCGCTGGTGATATTGCAGGGCCTGCCGTTCGTCATTTCCTCGGTGGCCTGTCTGGTCACGGGCACGCTGTTCCTGATGTGGCTTGGCGAGCAGGTCACCGAGCGCGGTGTGGGCAACGGCATCTCGATTATCATTTTCTCGGGTATCGTGGCCGGGCTGCCCTCGGCCATCGGCGGCTCTCTGGAGCTGGTGCGCACCGGCGAGCTCAATACCCTGAGCATGCTGTTTCTGTTTGCACTGGCGATCGCGGTCACCGCTTTCGTGGTGTTCGTTGAACGCGGTCAGCGGCGCATCACCGTCAATTATGCCAAGCGCCAGCAAGGCAGGAAGCTTTACGCGGCGCAGAGCACCCACCTGCCGTTGAAGCTGAACATGTCGGGCGTCATTCCGCCGATCTTCGCATCCAGCATCATCCTTTTCCCGGCCACCGCCGGCCAATGGTTCGGCTCCAGTGAGGGGATGGGCTGGCTGAAGGACATATCGACCATGCTGTCGCCGGGCCAGCCGCTCTACATCATGTTCTACGCGATGGCGATCATTTTCTTCTGCTTCTTCTATACCGCCATTGTCTTCAACTCGAAGGAGACGGCGGACAACCTGAAGAAGTCTGGCGCCTTCATTCCGGGTATCCGTCCGGGTGAGCAGACCGCGCGGTTCATCGACGGGGTGATGACGCGCCTCACCCTGGCGGGCGCGATCTACATCACCGCGGTGTGCCTGCTCCCCGAGTTCCTGATTCTGTACTGGAACGTGCCGTTTTATTTCGGCGGCACCTCGCTGCTGATCATCGTGGTCGTGGTGATGGATTTTATGGCTCAGGTCCAGTCGCACATGATGTCCCATCAGTACGAGAGTCTGATGAAAAAGGCCAATCTGAAGAGCCACGGCCGGGCCGGTGTGCTCCGGTAAATTTTCTTATCCAGGTGAAACCATGAAAGTCAGAGCGTCTGTCAAGCGCATTTGCCGCAACTGCAAGGTGATCCGCCGCAACGGCGTGGTCCGGGTTATCTGCAAGGACGGCCGGCACAAGCAGCGGCAGGGCTGAGGTCCGGCTGACGTCGCGTCCGCCGTTCGATTTTTCAGTTTGAAAACAGGGGGCAGGTCCAGTATGCTAGCGGGTTTCGCGGCCCGCTACTGGCCAGTCTCGCCGAGGAGATCATATTCATGGCTCGTATCGCCGGAATCAACGTTCCGACACAGAAACACACGGTCATCGCGCTGACGTCCATCTACGGTATCGGGCGTGCCACGGCGCAGAGGATCTGTGAGGCTAGCGGGGTCCGTCCGGACGTCAAGGTCAAGGACCTCACCGAGTCCGAGGTCGAAAGCATCCGCGGCGAGGTCGCCAAGTACGTAGTGGAAGGGGATCTGCGTCGTGTGGTTTCCATGAACATCAAGCGCCTCATGGACCTGGGCTGCTATCGGGGCATGCGTCATCGCCGGGGCCTGCCGCTGCGCGGCCAGCGTACACGCACCAACGCGCGCACGCGCAAGGGTCCGCGCCGCCCGATCCGTAAATAGTCAAGCAGCTGGGAACAGGTATTCGAGATGGCTAAAGCGCCGACAACCCGTACACGCAAGAAAGTCAAGAAGAACGTGGTCGATGGCATCGCCCACGTTCACGCTTCCTTCAACAACACCATCGTGACCATCACCGACCGTCAGGGCAACACGCTGGGGTGGGCGACCTCGGGCGGGTCCGGTTTCCGTGGCTCGCGCAAAAGCACCCCGTTTGCGGCCCAGGTGGCCGCCGAGCGCGCCGGGGATATGGTGAAGGAGTACGGGCTCAAGAACCTGGAAGTGGAGGTCAAAGGCCCCGGGCCCGGCCGTGAGTCCGCAGTACGTGCACTCAACAACGCCGGCTTCCGGATTACCAATATCACCGATGTAACCCCGATCCCGCACAACGGGTGCCGTCCGCCGAAGAAGCGGCGCGTCTGAGGCGGAGGAGAGCAAATGGCCAAATACGTTGGGGCGAAATGCCGCCAGTGCCGCCGCGAAGGCACCAAGCTGTATCTCAAAGGCGAGAAGTGCTACACCAGCAAGTGTCCGGTCGAAAACCGGCCGTTCCCGCCGGGCCAGCACGGTCAGCGGCGCGGGCGCCTGTCCGATTACGCCACCCAGCTGCGCGAAAAGCAGAAGATGCGCCGCATCTACGGGGTGCTGGAGCGCCAGTTCCGCAACTATTACAAGAGCGCCGCCCAGCGCAAGGGCTCCACGGGCGAAAATCTGCTGCAGCTGTTGGAGAGCCGCCTCGACAACGTCGTATACCGCATGGGCTTCGCCGCCTCCCGCGCCGAGGCCCGCCAGCTGGTTCGTCACCGCGGGGTCAGCGTCAACGGCCAGCCCGTGACCATCCCGTCCTACCAGGTCCAGCCCAACGACAGCCTTGCCGTGGTGGACCGCTCCCGCAACCAGCTGCGCATCAAGGCGGCACTGGAGCTGGCGGAGCAGCGCGGCTTCGTCGACTGGATCGAGGTCGATCCGAAAAAGATGGAAGGCGTGTTCAAGGCGCGTCCCGAGCGGACGGATCTGCCGGCCGAGATCAACGAGCATCTCGTCGTCGAGCTGTACTCCAAATAAGTAACAGGTAAGAGGGCTTTTCATGCAGGGCAAGGTCACAGAGTTCCTGAAGCCGCGCATCGTCGACGTGCAGACGATCAACGAGCGCACCGCAAAGGTTGTGCTGGAGCCGCTCGAGCGCGGTTTCGGCCACACGCTGGGCAACGCCCTGCGCCGCATTCTGCTTTCGTCCATGCCGGGCTGCGCCATCACCCGTGTGGAGATCGAGGGCGTCCTGCACGAATATTCCGCGATCGAAGGGGTGCAGGAAGACGTCATGGAAATCCTGCTCAACCTCAAAGGCGTCGCGCTGCAGATGCACAATCGCAGTGAGGCGACGCTGAAGCTGAGCAAGCAGGGCCCGGGTCCGGTGACCGCCGGCGACATTGCGCTGGATCACGACGTGGAAGTGGTGAATCCGGACTACGTGATCGCCAACCTCACCAAGGACGGCAACCTGAACATGACCCTCAAGGTGGAAATGGGGCGCGGCTACGTGCCGGCCACCCTGCGCGCCGAACAGGAGGAAGACACCGGCCCGATCGGGTCGCTCCAGCTCGACGCCAGCTTCACCCCGGTCTCGCGCGTGGCCTATACCGTGGATTCGGCCCGCGTCGAGCAGCGCACCAACCTGGACAAGCTGATCATCGACATCGAGACCAACGGGACGCTGGATCCGGAAGAAGCGATCCGTCGTGCCGCCACCATTCTGCAGGACCAGTTGTCCGTCTTCGTAGACCTGCAGGGCAAAGAAGAGGTGAAGGCCGAGAGCCCGGAAGCGGACGTCGACCCGATCCTGCTGCGCCCGGTCGATGATCTCGAGCTGACCGTGCGCTCGGCGAACTGCCTTAAGGCGGAGAGCATCTATTTCATCGGTGACCTTATTCAGCGCACCGAGGTCGAGCTGCTGAAGACGCCCAACCTCGGCAAGAAATCGCTCACGGAAATCAAGGATGTCCTCGCCTCTCGCGGACTGTCGCTGGGCATGCGCCTGGAGAACTGGCCGCCGGCGGGACTCAAGGACAAGGAAAAACAATCGGCCTGATCGGCAACAACCGGTCCGCCGACTCCGACTGTGGCGGACTCCTCGAGGTAGGTAGAGAATCATGCGTCATCGTCAGAGCGGACGAAAACTGAACCGCAACAGCGCCCATCGTCAGGCCATGTTCAGGAACATGGCGGCTTCGCTGATGCGCCATGAGATCATCAAAACCACCCTGCCCAGGGCCAAGGAGCTGCGGCGGGTCGCCGAGCCGTTGATCACCATGGCCAAGAGCGACAGCGTGCACAAGCGCCGCGTGGCGTTCGCCCGGCTGCGTGACCGGGAGGCGGTCACCAAGCTCTTCAACGAGCTGGGGCCGCGCTACAGCGAACGGCCCGGCGGTTATCTGCGCATCCTGAAAATGGGCTTCCGCGCCGGTGACAAGGCGCCCATGGCGCTGGTGGAGTTGGTCGACCGTCCGGAAAGCGCCGGCGAGATCGCCGGCGCCGAATAGGTACCCCCCACCAGCCGTTTGTCAGTAAAGAGCCGGGCGATGCCCGGCTTTGCATTTTCGGGTCACCCATCTGCGGTAGTCGCGAAAGAGCCGCGGGCGGCTGTGTCTTCTGGACCGGAGAGGCGCCAACTCCGCGTCGGGCCTCGCAACCGCGTCTGTCTCGCCCACCCGGCCTGGACGCCGTCGCGGTCAGCGCCCGTTCAAGAGCCGGATTTCCCGCGGGTCCCCGGGGCTCTTCCGGCGCCGCAGGAACGACCGATCCGGGACAGAATTGATTTTCCTTCCTGTCCTTCGCGGTTAAGCTTGGCGTTTTCCGCGGTTAAGATACCAATCATGATCGCCATCCTCACCGACTTCGGCGTCCAGGGCCCCTATCTCGGTCAGATGCACGCGGTGCTGGCTGAGCGTGCGCCGGGAACCCCGCTCGTGGACATCTTCCCTGACCTGCCGCGTTTCGACGCCAGGGCGGCCGCCTACCTGGTGCCGGCCTATACCCAGTACCTGCCGCCGAACACCATCTGCCTGTGCGTGGTGGATCCCGGTGTCGGCAGCGACAGGCGCGCCGTCGCGCTCAAGGCCGATGGCCTCTGGTACGTGGGCCCGGACAACGGATTGTTCTCCATCCTCATCCGGCGCGCCAGCCGGGTTCGGGCCTTCATTGTCCGCTGGGTTCCCGAGCGACTGTCGGCCAGCTTTCACGGACGTGATCTGTTTGCCCCGATCGCCGCCGGGCTTGCACGCGGCGAGGAGCCTCCGGGCGAACCGCTGGCGGCCGATGCGCTGGTCTCGCCTGCCTGGCCGGAGGAGTTAGCGGAAGTCGTGTATCTGGACCACTACGGCAACGCGCTGACGGGAATACGGGCGTCCAGCGTGGGGCGCGACGCCCGCGTGCGGGTGGCGGGACGGGAATGCTGTTTCAGGCGCACCTTCGCGGAGGCGGAAGCGGGCGAGCTGTTCTGGTATGAAAACTCCAACGGGCTGCTCGAGCTGGCCACGAACCGGGGAAGCGCGGCGCTTGAGCTCGGCCTGGCCCCAGGCACGCCCGTCGAGCCGCCGTAAGCTGCGGGCGGCCGTTTCATCGACTGCGACTGCCGGTGCCGCGTCAACGCCCCGGCGTGGCCCGGCCACGACTGCGGTTGCGCTTTGCCGTCAAGTTGAGAGTATATGCGACTCATAGCTGTGAGCCCGTCGGGCGAGAGGTGAATCATGAGTGACAGCCAGTTGCAGGAACTGAGTCGCCGTCTGCGCCGCTTCGCGCAGACCCGCGACTGGGAGCAGTTCCATTCTCCCAAGAATCTCTCCATGGCCCTGATCGCCGAGTGCGCCGAGCTCGTGGAACATTTCCAGTGGCTGAGCGAGGAGCAGAGTCATGCCCTTCCCGCCGACAAGCTGGGCGAGGTGGAGCTGGAGATGGCCGACATTCAGATCTACCTGCTGCGGCTCGCAGAACGGCTGGGCGTGGATCTGCTCGACGCGGTCGAGCGCAAGATCGCGGTAAACGAGCGCCGGTACCCGGCCGACAAGGTGCGCGGAAGCGCCAGAAAATATAGCGAGTACGACTGACCCTCCGGGACCGGATTCCAGTCCCGGTTGCCCCGCACAGCGGCGTGTGCGCGACGATTGTCAGCTCAGTGGCTGGAGAAGCGGACTCCGCCGAAGTGCTGGACGTCGGACTGCAGTGTCGAAAGCAGCGCCTGCAACAGGCCCGAGCGGCAGCGCTCCGCACCTTCGTCGCGTCCGCCGCAAACGTGGGTCAGCGCCGCGGAGAGTAGCGCCGGCAGGGCGTCGCCCTTGCCGCTGGTGACGTCCTGCTTGAAGGCCGCCAGGTATTCCAGGGTGCGGGTGGGAAATGTCATCCCGCCTCCCTCACCGAAGGCCGCATTGACCCGCCTCGTGAAGCTCAACGCGTAGCCGCGCTGAACGTTCTGGGGTAAGCGGGCCAGGCTCATGGCCAGCAGCGGCAGGAAACCGGACAGTATCAGCACCTCCCGGGCATCGGGCGCCCTCGCGGCGCAGTCTGCAAACAGCCGCCCGAAACGTTGCGCCTGTTCTCCGGCCGCCCTGCTGCACGCCGCTTCGATGATGCTGTCGGCAACGGTTTCCGTTTTCTGCTGCATGCACACTCCTCCTTGGGTCAAAGGTCAAGCTGGCTCCGCTTCCGTGTCTCAGATCAGCGCGGGGGCCGTGCGCCCGATAAGGCGGGTGTCGGCGGGCCGCCGCAGCGTCTGAAGCCGTGCGGACCTGCGGCACCCGCCCGGCTCATCGCAGCGCGATGCAGACCCGGTTGCCACCTTCGCTCTTTGCCTGGTGCAGCGCCTTGCCGGCTCCGGCCATCAGGGTTTCCAGGTCATCTTCCTCGGCCTGCAGCTGGGCCACGCCGCCGCTCAGGGTGCGCGCGACTCGCTCTTTGCCGAACTCGATCACCAGATCCCGCGCGCCTGCGCGAATGTGCTCGGCGAGGCTTGTCGCCTGCTCGCGGTTGGTTTCCGGTGCCACAATGGCAAATTCATCACCGCCGATGCGCCCCAGCACGTCGCTCGACCTCACCAGGGAAGCGACGCGTTTCGAGAATCCAATCAGCACGGCGTCGCCGCCGGCGTGTCCCCAGGTGTCGTTCACCCGCTTGAAGTCGTCGATATCGAGCATGATCAGCGACAACGGGCGCCCATAGCGCAGCGCGCGCTGAACTTCGGTGTTGGCCCGCTGCATGAAGGCGTGGCGACTGAGCGCGCCGGTCAGCGCGTCGGTGGTGGCCATGTGCTCGAGGGCGTTGCCGCGCGACCGCACCGCGAGGGTCAAAGCACCGATACCCAGTGCCAGGAGCGCCGAAAGCGCGATGAACAGACCGCTGTTGGGGCGCGCCTCCGGCCAGCCACCGCGCGGCCGGGCGGCGAGCTGCCATTCGCCGTTGGGCAGACTCACCGAAGCGGTAATGGCCCGCTCGGAGAAGGTCTCCGCGTCGCCGGCGAACAACTCCCCCTGTGCGCCTTCTCCGTCCTTGCCGCGCAGGGCGAATTCGAGCTCCGTGTCATTCGACAGCTCCGGAAAATTCGACATGAATTTTTCATAGTCCAGCACGAGAGTGACGAAACCCCAGAATTTCCGATCCCCTCGCGGACCCAGGTAGACCGGATTGCGCGCGATGATGCCGGTTCCACCCTGGTAGAGGCGCAGCGGCCCGGCGATGCGCAGTTTGCGGTCGCGGATGGTCTGCTGAATGACCTCCTTCTGACCCGGCAGGGTGAGCAGATTCAAACCACGCACCTTGGCGGCGCGCTCGGGTGGATACACAAACTGGACGACTCCGTCCGGGGACAGTTGAATCTCCGCAACGGCGGGGAGCTGCCGCTGCAGCGCCTCGCCGACGCGCTGGAAGGAACGGTCGTCGATCGCCGGATTGGCCAGAATCAGGGCCTCCGTGGTCTGGAGCGAGCTCAGGTACACATTGATGCTCTGCTCAAGCCGCGAGCGCACGGCCGCGACGCGCTCCACGACCCGGTTTCGCTGCTGCGCGCGATAAGCCTTGTTTTCCAGCTGATTGATCTGGTAGGTGGCGGCCGCTGTGACGGCGCTGGCGAGAACGGCGGCGCCGAGCGGCGCGGATATTGCTCTTTTGATCAGGGATCTCATGTTGTTGTCGTCGCGCCCTGTCTTGTGCCCGCCTGACCTCTCGGAATGTCGATGGGCCCGTGCTCGCGTAAAGGGCGCAATCCCCGCCGCGAGGGCGCGCGTGCGCCGCTGATTTCGCCACGATCTCCGGCGCGCACTCGGGCCCCACTGCGGGCCGATTGCCACGCCTTCGGATGGCTCCGAGTGCCCTAGTGCTCCTGCAAAATCATATTGCAAGAGTACTAGAGGTCGCTCAGCCTGTATAATGAAAGCTTCAGCTCGAAGCCCAGGGCCGCCGCCTCTCTGATCAGAGGCGCAGGGAACACGAACGAATGTGAAGCCGCCTCTTTGCGCCACAGCGCAAAATCCAGCAGGGGCACGTCCGGCAACAGCAAGTCGGCGAGTGCCCGGCACTGTCGCTGGTGCGTGGACAGAAAGTCGCGCACAGATTCGATCTGCGTCTGCAGGTCGTCGCTTTGAGACAGATTGAGATCGAAGCCGTCTTCGTGGACGACCGCGCCGGAGAAGGCTGCCTCGGAGAGAATGTAATGTGTCGAGAGGCCGGCGCCTCTTGCCCGCAGCTCACATCCTGACATGTTACGGCTTCCGCTGTTCCAACCCAGGCGCCCGGCACTGGCGGGAATAGCGCCTGCCAGCGCCGGTAGCCGGAATTGTGTCCCGGCTACCCAACCGTGTTCCAGCCCACCTACGCCAGGCGAACGTGCATCGGCACGGCAGCGCCATAATGGACTGTCGGGTACCGCTGAGTCTAGCAGTTGTCGGGCGGCCTTCCCCGGTTGAGGTCCTCGCCCCGCTGTTGGGTTATTTACGCCACTCCGGCTGGCGGCGAAGGTGGGGCTTTGGACGCGAGGCTAGAATGGCAGGAGCATTGCACAGGCTGATGTATATGGACTTGTGCGGGAGGGGCAGGTAGCGATGGGAGAAGGGAGCGCCAGAGCGACGGCGGCGCGCTTTCTGCCCGCCGAGCGCACGCTGAGCGCGCTCGCGAGCGCCGCGCGCGTGTGCCGCGGCTGCAGCCTCTATCGGGACGCCACCCAGACGGTGTTCGGGGAGGGCGCCGGGGAGGCGCGGCTGATGCTGGTGGGCGAAATGCCGGGCGACGAGGAGGACCGGGCCGGCAGCCCCTTTGTGGGTCCGGCCGGCCGGATTCTCGACGAGGCACTGGCTCAGGCGCACATCGCGCGCAGCGACGCCTATGTGACGAACGTGGTGAAGCATTTCAAGTGGGAGCCGCGCGGCCCGCGGCGGCTGCACAAGACGCCCAGTGCCCGCGAAATCGGCGCCTGCCTGCCCTGGCTGCAGGCGGAAATCGAGGTCGTCGGACCGGAGGTCCTGGTCTGCCTCGGCGCCACCGCCGCCAGGGCCCTGCTGGGGTCCGACTACAGGGTCAGTCAGCAGCACGGACAGTTTGTGGCGTCAGACCTTGCACCGCACGTAACCGCTACCGGTCATCCGTCGGCCGTGCTGCGCATGCCCGATGCGCAGCGGCGAGCCCGCGCGATGCGGCAGCTGGTGGAAGACCTGAAAAAGGTTGCGAGAGTGCTGAACGGCGAATCCGGCGCTTCGGGGTAGCGCAAGGCTCATTGTTCAATGTCTTCATTCCAGAGCTCAGGCCGTGCCCGGATGAATTCCTACATCAGAGTCCTGCACTCCTGGCCGTCAGCGACAAGCGGCTCGACGCCTCCGATTCCGTC
Source organism: Gammaproteobacteria bacterium (assembly GCA_050118435.1). GTDB lineage: Bacteria > Pseudomonadota > Gammaproteobacteria > DSM-19610 > DSM-19610 > Thiogranum. The sequence continues at coordinate 10,096 of JASFKW010000034.1, forward strand.
GAGCACCGGCACCGGCCCGATGGGAATACCGCCTACCGCCAGCCCCCTCTTCGACGGCGACTGCCATGAATTTGTCCATACCATGCTCCTTCCCGTGCCCCGCGATCAACGCTCCGGCGCTGACATGGTATCGCCGGTGGCTCTCTCCCGCTGCAGATTCCTGAGCTCCGGCCGCTACTGCACCAGTATCAAATTGCAGTTGCACGTTCTTCAAGGGGGTCAGTTTGTCCAGCAGCCACCGGCCCACGCAACCGGCAGGTCTCCTATTCGTGATCGTCGCTGTCTCGGTGCTCTCCGGATGCGCCCAGACCCAGGTTAGACACAAACCGGGACACCACGAAGCCGAACAATCGGTTTCGGTCCTGTTAATGCCGGTGGACATCGAGCTGTCCGCGCTGACGGCTGGCGGCGTGAAGGAGGTTCGTGCCGACTGGACTCGGACCGCGAAGAACCTGGTCTCCGATGCGATCAGACGCCAGCTCGCCCAGCACGATGACCGGCTGGTAGCTTATACAGCGCCCCGGGACCCGGAAGAGCAACAGGCGCATATACAGATTGTCAAGCTCCACGGCCTCGTGGGCCAGACCATCATGCGCTATTCCCTGTTGCCGGCGGCGGTGCCGCCGACCAAGAAGGATGTTTTCGAATGGTCCTTGGGCAAGGACGTTGTGGGACTCCGGCAGACGAGCGGTGCAGATTATGCCTTGTTTGTCTACATACGCGACAGCTATGCCACGGCCGGCCGCAAGGCGCTGATGGTGACCTCCGCTCTCCTGGGGGCAAGCGTGGCCGGAGGCAGCCAGGTCGGCTTCTGCACGCTGGTAGATCTGCGTGATGGCAGCGTTGTCTGGTTCAATCGAATCGCCAGTCAGACGGGTGACCTGAGAACGGAGGCGCCCGCGTACAGCGCCGTGGCCGAGCTGATGGCAGACATTCCGCTGTGATGCGCGCCGGACTGCGTCCGCTGGCTATGCTGGCTTTTGCCGTGGCCTTGTGGGGCTGCCAAAGCAATCCCTCCAGGCCGGGCGAAGCGGCAACCGTGCAGCCCGGTTACCAGCCGGCGCTGGACAGCGACGAGGCCGGTCTGTGGCTGACCATGGACAAGTCGGAGCAGGATCTCAGAACCTCAGGAAAGCTGATCACCGATCCGCGGGCGAACGCTTACGTGCAAGATGTCGTATGCCGCCTTGCGGATGATATGTGCCGCGACATGCGCGTGTACCTGGTTAGAATCCCGCATTTCAACGCCTCCATGGCGCCCAACGGCGTCATGCAGGTCTGGAGCGGCCTGCTGCTGCGTGCACAGAACGAAGCACAGCTGGCTTACATACTCGGACACGAAATCGCGCACTACCGTTATCAACACTCGCTGCAGATGTTTCGCCAGACGAAGACTGCAGCCAACATTCTGGCCCCGTTCCAGGTGGTGACCGCTGCCGGCGGAGTGGGTTATGTCGGCTCGCTCGCACAGCTCGCTGCCGTAGGCACGCTCATGAAATTCTCACGCGACCATGAGCGCCAGGCTGACAGCGGCGGGCTCAGCATGATGATCGCAGCAGGCTACGATCCTGACGAAGCGCCCAGGGTCTGGGAAGGGCTGGAGGAGGAAAAGGCGGCGGAAGACGAGGACGAGCAAAGCATCTTCCTCTCCACCCACCCGCTGTCCGACGAGCGGATCGAAACGTTGAAAAGGAATGCTCGGATCGCGGTCGAGCCCGAAGCCGGCTGGTACAAGGGAGCGCAACGCTACGACGACGCCATAGCTCCGCTGAGATCCGAGTTACTGCGTGACGAGCTGAGGCTGCGCAGGTTCAATGCGTCCCAGGTTCTGCTCCACCGGCTGGCAGCCGATGGTGCGTCCGCTGCAGAAATCCGGTTTTTCCAGGCCGAGCTGTACAGTGCCCGGGCCGAGGAGGGGGACCGGGCAAAGGCTGAAGATGCGTATCGTGAGTGCCTTGCGTATCCGGACGCGCCGCCCCAGGCTTATCGTGAGCTCGCGACGATCTACATGAAATCGGGACGCGAGACGCAGGCGGTGCCCCTGTTCGAAACCTATCTCGTGAAACGGCCGGATGCCTTCGATCGGGGCATGGTGAAAGCTTATATCCAGCGCATTGAATCCGGGGAGATATGAGACGTGAGGAAAATCCTGGCAGGTTTGTTTCTTCTGGTGGCCGGATGTTCGACCTATACGCTGGTCGAGCCGCAGCGGGTGTCGATTTGCGACCTCTACAGCGTAACACCGGGCACTGCATGGAGCGAAGTGAACAGTGGTGACGCGCGACTATGGACCGTTGACGGTGTGGATCTTCAAGCGATCCGCTTTCTGAGCGGCATCCGTGAGGGTGCGCCCGTGACGGACATCACCAAGGAAGAGCACGCAACGGCCTTTCGCGCTGATATGAGCGAATCCGAGCTGGTGGACGCGATCGTAGATGGATTTGCCCTGTCCGGTGCACAAAGGGTCAAGGCCCGGAACCTGCGGCCCGCAGCGTTTGGGAGCCTGCAGGGATTCCGTTTCGAGCTCGGGTACCGGGACGAGGACGGAGTGGCCAGGGAAGGTGCGGTGGCAGGCGCGGTCGTCGAGGAGTCGCTCTATCTCATCATCTACACCGGCACGCGACTCCATTACTTCTCCAAATACGCGCCGGAATTCGAAACCATCGTCGGCTCGATCAGAATAAATGAGGGCAGCCAGGGAACGCAGGGCTGAGCATCTGTTCCTGCCGATCTCGGCGACGCTTCGCGTGTCGTGCTCCGCCTGGACCGCCATGTTTTCGTCGCGACGCGGGCCAGACCCATGCTTCCCGCGTCTGGAAACCGGGCTATCCCCTCGTGCGCCGCGATCTCAGCAGTGCCGATGGCTGCATTTGTCGATAGCAAAGCCAGGCGGTTTGTCAACGCATCGAACAGTGCCGGCGCCAGCAGATCTTCGTAGGCCTCCGCGACAGTCTGGAGCTCCTGTAGGGTCGGCTGACTCATTCAGCCTTTCCTGTCTGCATTAAACCGTTCCAGTGCGCGACGGATGCTGTTCCCGCTCGAGCACCGGCTTCAGGAAACGCCCGGTATGGGAAACCGGGTTCTCGGCGACCTGTTCGGGGGTGCCGGTGGCGATGATCTCCCCGCCGCCGTTGCCGCCCTCGGGGCCGAGGTCGATGACCCAGTCGGCGGTCTTGATGACGTCGAGGTTGTGCTCGATGATCACCACGGTGTTGCCATGGTCGCGCAGCCGGTGGAGCACGCCCAGCAGCTGTTCGATGTCGTGAAAGTGCAGTCCGGTGGTGGGCTCGTCGAGGATATAGAGCGTCTTGCCGGTGTCGCGCTTGGACAGCTCACGGGACAGCTTCACGCGCTGAGCCTCGCCGCCCGACAGGGTGGTGGCGTTCTGGCCCAGGCTGATATAGGACAGGCCGACGTCGAGCAGGGTCTGCAGCTTGCGGGAGATGACCGGCACGGCCCCGAAGAACTCCATCGCTTCTTCCACCGTCATGTCCAGCACCTCGTTGATGTTCTTGCCCTTGTAGCGGATGTCCAGGGTCTCGCGGTTGTAGCGTCGGCCCTTGCACACGTCGCAGGGAACGTAGATGTCCGGCAAAAAGTGCATCTCCACCTTGATCACGCCGTCGCCCTGGCAGGCTTCGCAGCGCCCGCCCTTGACGTTGAAGCTGAAACGTCCCGGCTTGTAACCCCGCGAGCGAGCTTCCTGGGTGCACGCGAACAGCTCACGTATGGGCGTGAACAGCCCCGTGTAGGTCGCCGGGTTGGAGCGGGGTGTACGCCCGATGGGGCTCTGATCGATGTCGACCACCTTGTCGAAGTACCGCAGCCCGTGGATCGATTCGCAGGGGGCCGGCTCGGTGGCGGCGCCATTGAGCTCAGCTGCCGCGATCCGGTAAAGAGTGTCGTTGATGAGCGTCGATTTGCCCGAGCCAGACACGCCGGTGACGCAGGTGAGCAGGCCCACGGGGATGTCGGCGTGCACCGACTTCAGATTGTTGCCGCTGGCGCCGATGATGCTCAGCTGCTGGCGGGGGTCGTTCGCCGTGCGCGTTGCTGGCGCGGCGATGCGACGCTTGCCGCTCAGGTACTGGCCGGTGATCGAAGCCGGGTTGCTCATGATGTCGGCCGGACTCCCCTCGGCGATCAGCCTGCCGCCGTGCACGCCGGCACCGGGCCCCATATCGACCACGTGATCGGCCGAGCGGATGGCGTCCTCATCATGCTCCACCACGATCACCGTGTTGCCGATGTCGCGCAGGTAGGTGAGGGTGTTGAGCAGCCTCTGGTTGTCGCGCTGGTGCAATCCGATGGACGGCTCGTCGAGGATGTACATGACTCCGACCAGGCCCGCGCCGATCTGGCTGGCCAGCCGGATGCGTTGCGCTTCGCCACCCGAGAGCGTGTCGGCGGCGCGGTCCAGCGAGAGGTAATTCAGGCCGACGTTGACCAGGAACGCGAGGCGATCGGCGATTTCCTTGACGATCTTTTCGGCGATGGCGCCGCGTCGGCCGCTCAGCTCGAGCGCATTGAAATAGCCGCTAGCTTCGCCGACCGGCATGGAGGCCACGCTGGGCAGGGTGTGGCCGTCGATGAACACGTGCCGGGCGGAGCGGTTGAGTCGCGTGCCCGCGCAGTCCGGGCAGGCATGGGTGCTGAGGTAGCGCGCCAACTCCTCACGCACCACGTTCGATTCGGTCTCGCGGTAGCGCCGCTCCATGTTGCGCAACACGCCTTCGAAGCTGTGGCGCCGGGTCTGAATGCCGCTGCGCTCGTTCAGGTAGCGGAATTCGATGAGTTCGTCGCCGCTGCCGTAGAGGATGATGTCGCGGATGTTCTCCGGCAGCTCTTCGAAGGGAGTCTCGATGTCGAACTCGTAATGATCGGCGAGCGAGCTGATGAGCTGGAAGTAGTAGGCGTTGCGCCGGTCCCAGCCGCGCACCGCGCCGCCGGCCAGGCTGAGGTGCGGGTAGGCCACCACACGGCGCGGGTCGAAGGTCTGCTTCACTCCCAGGCCGTCGCAGCTCGGGCAGGCGCCGACCGGGTTGTTGAAGGAGAACAGGCGCGGCTCCAGCTCGGTCAGCGAATAGCCGCACTGCGGACAGGCGAACTTGGCCGAAAAGGTGATCTCGCGCGGCTCGTCCATGCCGGCCACCCGGGCGATGCCGTCGGCCAGGCGCAGCGCGGTCTCGAAGGATTCGGCGAGCCGCAGCTTGAGATCGCCGCGTACCCTGAAGCGGTCCACCACCACCTCGATGTTGTGTTTGCAGTGCAGGTCCAGGGCGGGCGCCTCGTCCAGCTCCACCACCTCTCCGTCGATCCGGGCGCGGATGAAGCCCTGGGAGCGCAGCTCCTCGAGGATGCCCAGGTGCTCGCCCTTGCGCTCCTGGACGACCGGCGCCAGCAGCATCCAGCGCGAGCCTTCGGCCTGCGCCAGCACCTGGTCGACCATCTGGGAGACCGTCTGGGCCTGCAGCGGGATGTCGTGATCGGGACAGTGCGGCACGCCCACGCGCGCGAACAGCAGACGCAGGTAGTCGTGAATCTCCGTGATGGTGCCGACCGTCGAGCGGGGATTGTGCGAGGTGGATTTCTGCTCGATGGAAATCGCCGGCGACAGGCCTTCGATATGGTCGATGTCGGGTTTTTCCATCATCGACAGAAACTGCCGGGCGTAGGCCGACAGCGATTCCACGTAGCGACGCTGACCCTCGGCATAGATGGTGTCGAAGGCCAGCGATGACTTGCCCGAGCCGGACAGGCCGGTGACCACGATCAGCCGGTCCCGCGGCAGATCGAGGTCGAGGTTTCGCAGGTTGTGGGTGCGCGCCCCGCGTATTCGTATGCTGTCCATCCCAATTCCGGCGGTTTGGCCAACCTGATACTATACGGCCTTTGCCCGTCCCGACCAAAAGGAGCTGCGTGAAGTGAAACCGGCGCCCGAAGCAGCCGCAGGCATGAGCCGCTCCGAGGTGCGTTCGGCCGCCGCAATGGCCGGCATCTACGCGTTGCGCATGCTGGGTCTTTTCATGATCCTGCCCGTGTTCGCCCTCTATGCCCACGAGTTGCGCGGCGCCACGCCGGCGCTCACCGGACTGGCGATCGGCATCTACGGCATGACCCAGGCGGTCCTGCAGATTCCCTTCGGCCTGGTGTCCGATCGCATCGGCCGCAAGCCCGTCATCGTATTCGGCCTGCTGGTGTTCGCCGCTGGGAGCGTCCTGGCTGCGGAGGCCGATTCCATTCACCTGGTGCTTGCCGGCCGCGCCCTGCAGGGCGCCGGTGCCATCGCGGCCGCGGTGATGGCGTTCACCGCCGACTTGGTGCGTGAGGAGCACCGCGTCAAGGCGATGGCCATCATCGGCATGAGTATTGGGGCCTCCTTTGCCATTGCCATGGTGCTGGGGCCGGTGCTCAACGCCTGGATCGGCGTGCCGGGAATATTCTGGCTGACAGCAGTGATGGCGCTGGGTGCGATCCTGGTGGTGCTCTTTCTGGTGCCAACGCCCGTCATCACCCGGGTGCACCGCGACGCCGAGGCGGTGCCGGCTCAGTTTGCCACGGTGCTGCGCGACACACAGCTGCTGCGGCTGGACGTGGGCATCTTTTCTCTGCACCTGATTTTGACCGCCAGCTTTGTGGTGTTGCCGCTGGCACTGCGCGATCTGGCCGGGCTTCCGCCCGCCCGACACTGGGAGGTGTACCTGCCGGTGCTGCTGCTGTCCCTGCCCATGGCGATCCCCTTCATCCTCCAGGCCGAGAAGCACCGTCGTATGAAGCAGGTGTTCGTCGGTGCGATCCTGGTCATCGCGCTCGTCGAGCTGGCGCTGTACGGGTTTCACGGGCATCTGTGGTCGATCGCCCTGCTCCTGTTCCTGTTCTATTCGGCCTTCAACCTGCTGGAGGCCATTCTGCCCTCGCTGATCGCCAAGACGGCGCCTCCGGACAGCAAGGGCACGGCCATGGGCTTTTATTCCAGCTCGCAGTTCTTCGGTGCCTTCATCGGCGGTGCAGCCGGCGGCTGGCTGCACGGCCGATTCGGGATGGGGGCGGTGTTTCTGATGTGTGCCCTGGTGGCGCTGGTGTGGCTGATGTCTGCGCTGAGCATGCGCAACCCGCGCTACCTCAGCACCCGGGTGCTGCGCGTCGGCAAGCTGGACGAAGAGGCCGCGCGTCATCTGGGGCAGCGCATTGCGGCGGTGCGCGGTGTCGCCGAGGCCGTGGTCATCGCCGCCGACGAAGTGGCTTATCTGAAATACGATCAGCACGCCCTCGATGAAGAGGCCCTCAACGCGCTGGCCGCGAAAAAGGCCTGAAGCGGAAATCAACAGCTTGCGCCGGTCCGCAGTGCATGCCGGCGGACGTCCGGCACAGCGGGGGCTGGGGCGCTGGGCAGTCCGTTCGTCAACCGTTATGATGGCGCTTCTACTTTTTTCAACAGTAACAGCGGACGCACAGGGAGTGTGGGTTCGAACGAGGAGGGACAAACATGGCGAGAGGCGTCAACAAGGTCATGCTGATCGGGCATCTGGGCAAGGATCCGGAGGTCCGCTATATGCCGAGCGGCAATGCGGTGTGCAACGTCACCCTGGCGACCACCGATTCCTGGAAGGATAAGCAGACCGGTGAGGCCAAGGAGCGCACCGAGTGGCACAACCTGGTGTTCTACGGGCGTCTGGCGGAGATTGCGGGCGAGTATCTGCGCAAGGGCTCCCAGGCCTATGTCGAGGGGCGGCTCCAGACCCGTAAATGGCAGGACAAGAACGGTAACGACCGCTACACCACCGAGATTATCGTCAACGACATGCAGATGCTGGGCGGTCGCGGTGGCGGTGGCAGCGCGGACTACAACGCCGCACCGGCCACGACGGCCCCCTCGCGCGCACCGGCGGCCGGGGATACCGACGAATTCGACGACGATATCCCCTTCTAGCTCCGAGCTTTCGGCCTCCCTGCCGACAGGGCGCCCGGCGGATCGTGGGCGCCCGGCTCGGAAGGGGCGTTGGGCGTGTCGCGCACGCTCGACAGCGCCATCCCACCCACCGCGCCGGTTTAAGCGCGCGTTTCCCGTCAGCAGTTGGTTATTTTTTCACCAGATTCTGCGCCAGAATGGCGACTTTTCCCACTCGCGGCCTCTTCCAACTTGCTGATTTGCAATTTAAAGGTTCTGTCCTGTCGCCGGACGGAAACAGCTTTGCTCTTTGCCGTGTCTGCTAAGTGCCTGTGAATAAAGCAGGAATCGCTGTTTTTCGCCTTGACAAAGTGGGGAATCGCTCCATATAGTGTCGAAAAGTGGGGTCAAGTGGAAATAAGTGGCGAAAATGGGGGGTTAAGGGGAGGCGGTGTTCCGTGGAGGCAGCACAGTCAAGCTGGATGCCAAGGGCCGGTTGGCGCTGCCCACCCGTTTCCGGCCGCTTATCACCGAGCGCTACGACGGGCGCCTGGTGGTGACGGTTCATGACGACGGTTGTCTGTTGCTCTATCCGCAGCCCGAGTGGGAAGCCATCGAGACCCGGCTGATACACACCCCCAACCAGGACCGCCGTACCCGTGACATGCAGCGCATGCTCATGGGTTACGCCACCGAGGTGGAGATGGATGGTAACGGCCGGATCCTCATCGCCCCGCGCCTGCGGGATTTCGCCAAGCTGGACAAGACGGTGGCCCTGGTGGGTGTGGGCAAGAAGTTCGAAATCTGGAACGAAGAATCCTGGGAGCAGATCGGTAGCGGCTGGATGGGCAGCCGCGAGCAGGCCGGCACCCCCCATCCGCTGGAGTCGCTGACGCTCTAGCCGTAGATGGAGGACCTGCACCGTCCAGTGCTGCTGAACCAGGTGCTGGAGGCTCTCCAGTTAAAGCCGGACGGCTTGTATATTGACGGGACGTTTGGGCGCGGCGGGCACGCTGCAGCGCTGCTGGCCGGCCTCGGAGCAGGGGGCAGACTGCTGGCATTCGACAAGGATCCCCAGGCGGTGGCGTCTGCCACCCGACGTTTCGTCCACGAGCCGCGGTTGCTGATGCGCCACGGCAGTTTCATCAACCTGGCATCTGTGGTGTCTGAACTGGGCTGGCAAGGGAAAGTGGACGGAATCCTTTTTGATTTGGGCGTGTCTTCGCCACAGCTGGACGACGCTGCACGCGGCTTCAGCTTTCTGAAGCCGGGGCCCCTCGACATGCGCATGAACCCCGAGGTGGGCGTCAGTGCTGCGGAGTGGATCAACGCCGCACAAGAGCGCGAAATCGCCGAGGTGCTGTGGAAGTATGGCGAGGAACGCTACGCGCGCCGCATTGCCCGCGGCGTTGTCGCAGCGCGCAAGAGCCCTCCGATCGCCACTACGCAGCAGCTCGCCGAGCTGATCACGGGGCTGGTGCCGCACCGCGAGCGCCACAAGCACCCCGCCACGCGCAGCTTTCAGGCCATCCGGATCTTTGTCAATCGGGAGCTGGATGAGCTCGAGACCGTCCTGCCTCAGGCCGTGGACGCCCTCACCCCGGGCGGCCGGCTGGTCGTGATCAGTTTTCACTCTCTCGAGGACCGGATCGTCAAGCGCTTCATACGTGACCAGCACCGCGGTCCGCAGCTGCCGCCGGATCTGCCTGTGGCCCCGGCCGCGCACACCCCGCGCCTCAAGCCCGTCGGCAAACCGGTGTATGCCGATGCGCAGGAGGTAAGGGCGAATCCGCGTGCTCGCAGCGCTGTGTTGCGCGTGGCGGAGCGTCTCCCATGAGGGATCTGATCGTGCCCTTGCTGCTGGTGACCGCCGTCGCGACGGCCATAGGCTCCGCCTATGCCAAGCACGAAAGCCGCAAGCTGTTCCAGGACTTGCAGCGGCTGGAGGCCGAGCGCGACGCGATGAATATCGAGTGGGGTCAGCTCCAGCTCGAGCAGAGCACCCACACCACGCATGGAAAGGTGGAGACTGCGGCGCGCGAGCGCCTGGACATGGAGATTCCCGGTCCCGAACGGGTGGTGATCCTGCATCCATGAGTAGAACGGACCACACATGAATCGCAAGGCTTCGATCAGCGGCAGGCGCCGCCTGCTATTGATTGTCCTGATGCTGGGCAGCTTCGCGGTGCTGGCCGGGCGCAGTGCACAGCTGCAGCTCGTCGACCGTGAATTCCTGCAGACCCAGGGCCAGGCGCGCTATCTGCGGGTGGTGCAGGTGCCCGCCCATCGCGGCATGATCGTCGATCGCAACGACGAGCCGCTGGCGATCAGCACGCCGGTCCAGTCGGTGTGGGTGAATCCGCGCGAGATGCTCGCGTCGCCCGCCGATCTGGCGCGTCTGGCGAGTCTGCTGGAGCTGGATGTGGATCACGTGCGGCGTCTCATCGGCCAGCGCCAGGAACGCGAGTTCGTGTACCTGCGCCGTCACATCGCCCCCGATCTCGCCGACCGTGTGATGGCGCTGGAGCTGCCCGGCGTTTATCTGCAGCCCGAATATCGGCGTTATTACCCGGCGGGCGAGGTGGCGGCGCACCTGCTCGGGTTCACCAACGTGGACGACCAGGGCCAGGAAGGCCTGGAGCTGGCCTACGAAGACTGGCTGAGCGGCGAGCCGGGCGCTAAACGCGTGATCATGGACGGGCGACGTCACATCGTCGAAAACGTGGAGAACATTCGCTCGGCGCGTCCGGGCAAGGCGCTCAAGCTCAGCGTCGACCGGCGCATTCAGTATCTGGCCTACCGCGAGCTGAAGGCGGCGGTGCGCAAGCACCGCGCGCGTTCGGGCTCGATGGTGGTTCTGGACAGCAGCACCGGCGAGGTGCTGGCGATGGTCAACCAGCCCTCCTTCAACCCTAACAACCGCAGCCGCCTGAAGGCGAGCCGGCTGCGCAACCGCGCGGTCACCGACGTTTTCGAGCCCGGCTCGACCATGAAGCCCTTCGTCATCGCGGCGGCCCTGCAGAGCGGACGCTACAGCCCCGCGACGCAGATCGACACCTCCCCCGGTCTGTTTCGCGTGGGGCGCCACACCATCCGTGACATGCACGACTACGGGGTCCTGGATCTGACCGGCGTGATCCGCAAGTCCAGCAACGTGGCCGCCAGCAAGATCGCCCTGGCGCTCGAGCCCGAGGCTCTGTGGCAGCTTCTCTCAAAGGCCGGCTTCGGCGTCAGCACCGGCAGCGGGTTCCCTGGGGAGGCCGACGGCTACCTGGCGGGTTTCCGCCGCTGGCGGGACATCGAGCGTGCCACGCTCTCCTACGGTTACGGTCTGTCGGTCACCGCCGTGCAGCTGGCCCAGGCGTACAGTGTTTTCGCCAACGACGGCGATCGCCTGCCGGTTACGCTGCTGCGGCGCGAAGAACCGGTCAGGCCGACACGGGTGTTTTCCCCAGCGGTGGCGCGGGCGGTGCGCACCATGATGGAGACCGTGGTCAAGGAGGGCGGCACCGCGCCGCTGGCGGCTGTGGAGGGTTACCGGGTGGCGGGCAAGACAGGCACGGTGCACAAGTCAGTGGCCGGCGGTTACGCCGATGACCGCTACCTGTCGGTGTTCGCCGGGATGGCGCCCGCCAGCAACCCCCGGCTGGTGGCGGTGGTGCTGATCAACGAGCCCAGCAACGGCGAGCATTACGGCGGGCTGGTGGCGGGGCCGGTGTTTTCACGGGTCATGGCCGGGGCGCTGCGCCTGCTCAACGTCGCGCCCGATGACGCGCCGCTGCTGCAGACGCAGCTCCGCCACGCGGAGGGTCCGGCATGATGGCCGCCGAGTCCCGGAGGGCCGGCTTAACCCTGGACATGCTGCTGCAGGATCTTTGTGAGCCCGGCAGCCTGCCTGACCTGGAGGTGACGGGCCTCGCGACCGACAGCCGTGCGGTACAGGAGGGTGATCTGTTCCTGGCAGTGCAGGGGCTGCGGACGCACGGGCTGAAGCTCGCCGGGCAGGCGCTGGACCGCGGTGCCGCGGCCGTGCTCTGGGAGCCGGTGGCCGACGCAACGCTGCAGCGGCTGGCGGCCTCGATCGAGGTGCCGGTCGTCGCGGTGCCCGGCCTGGGGCAGAAACTGGGCCGGATTGCAGATCGCTTCTATGCACATCCGACCGCGCAGATGCAGGTCATCGGTGTGACGGGCACCGACGGCAAGACCTCGGTGACGCACTTCATCGCCCAGGCGCTGTCCGCGCTGGGCCAGCGCTGCGGGCTGCTCGGGACGCTGGGCTACGGCGTCTATGGCGCGCTGCGCAGCCCGACGCACACCACCCCCGACGCCCTGCGGCTGCAGGCCGAATTCGCCGCACTGCGCGATCGGGCGGTGCGGCAGGTGGCGATGGAGGTGTCGTCCCACGCGCTGCACCAGCAGCGTACCGCGGGCGTGGCGTTCCACACCGCGGTGCTGACCCACCTCAGCCGCGACCATCTCGACTACCACGGCAGTGTGGAGGCCTACGCCGAGGCCAAGCGACAGCTGTTTCTCTCCCCTGGACTTGCCTGTGCCGTGCTCAATGTGGCAGACGGCTTCGGCGTGTCGCTCGCGCATCGGCTCAGGCCGAAGCTGCGGGTGATTGCCTACCGGGGCGCGGCGGGCGGCACGGTGCGGGACTTCCCCGACTGGCTCGAGCTTCGCGCGGTGGAACCCCTCGAGCACGGCCTCCGTTTGAGCCTCGACTCGAGCTGGGGTCCCGCGGAATTCGGGGCGCCGGTGCTGGGCGGTTTCAATGCAGAGAATCTGCTCGCCGCTCTCGGTGCGCTGCTGGCGGTCGGCGTTTCTCTGGATGCTGCGCTCCGGGGGTTGTCGCAGGTGACGACCGTGCCCGGACGGATGGAGCTGTTCAGCATCCCCGGTGCACCGCGCGTCGTGGTGGATTATGCACACACGCCCCATGCACTGGAGAGTGTTCTGCAGGCGCTGCGACCGCACTGTGGCGGCGAGCTGCTGTGCGTGTTCGGTGCTGGCGGCGACCGGGACCCCGGCAAGCGCCCACAGATGGGTGCCGTGGCCGAGCGCTTTTCCGACCGGGTGATCCTCACCAACGACAACCCGCGCAACGAGGAGCCCCAGGCGATACTCGATCAGATCCTGACCGGTTTCGCCGAGCCGGCTAGGGCGCTGTGCGTTCCGGAGCGTAGTGCGGCCATCGAGGCCGCGATCCGCTCGGCGGCGCCCGACGACCTGGTGCTGGTGGCGGGCAAAGGGCATGAAGACTACCAGGAGCTCGGCTCCACACGGCGTGCGTTCAGCGACCGGGCCCAGGTGCAGACCGTTCTGCGGAGGCTCGGCGAATGATGAGCATGCCATTGTCACAGGCCGCCGAGGTGATCAACGCCAGGCAGCGCGGCCTCGACGTGGTCTTCCAAGGTGTCAGCACCGACAGCCGCACGCTGGCACAGGGCAACCTGTTCGTGGCGTTGCAGGGCCCCAGCTTCGACGGACACGACTACCTGGATGAGGCGCGGCTCAAGGGCGCCGCCGCGGCGGCAGTCAGCGTGCCGCTTGACGTGGATCTGCCGCTGCTCGAAGTCGCCGATACCCGCCTCGCGCTCGGGATGCTGGCGGCGCACTGGCGAAAGCAGTTCGCGATACCGGTGATCGGGCTCACGGGCAGCAACGGCAAGACCACGGTCAAGGAAATGCTCGCCGCAATTCTCGGACGCTGTGGCGAGACCCTGGTCACGCGGGGCAACCTCAACAACGACATCGGCGTGCCTCTGACTCTGTTCGGGCTGAGCGCGGGGCACCGGTATGCGGTGGTGGAGATGGGCGCGAATCACCCCGGCGAGGTCGCCTACCTCACGCGCCTGGTGCAGCCCGGCGTCGGGCTGGTGAACAACGCCGGCCCGGCGCACCTGGAGGGCTTTGGCAGCCTGGAGGGGGTCGCCCGGGCCAAGGGTGAGCTGTTTCAGGGATTGGCGCCCGACGCGGTGTGCGTCATCAATGCCGAAGACCGCTACGCGCCCTTGTGGCGCACCATGGCCGGCTCGCGGCGGGTGATGTGCTTCGGCCTGGAGCACGGTGCCGATGTACGGGCACAATGGCGGGGTGATACGCAGGGCAGCGATGTGGAGCTGCTAACCCCGGCCGGAAGCGCCTCGCTGCGGCTGTCACTGCCGGGTGAGCACAATGTCCTGAATGCGCTGGCGGCCACCGCGGCGGCGCTGGCGCTGGAGATTCCGCTGGACGACATCGTGGCGGGGCTGGTCGTGGTGCAGCCGGTGCACGGTCGCTGGGAAAGCATTCCCGGCGTCAGCGGACTGCGACTGATCGACGATACCTACAACGCCAACCCCGCGTCGCTGCGCGCGGGCTTGCAGCTACTCTCCACCGCCGACGCCGAGCCCTGGCTGGTGCTGGGCGACATGGGTGAGCTCGGTGAGGAAGCCGCGCGCCTGCACCGCCTGATGGGCGAGGAAGCGCGGCGGAACGGGGTGCGGCGCCTGTTCGCACTGGGCGATCTGGCGCGGCAGGCCGCCGATGCCTTCGGCGCCGGCGCCGAGACCTTCGCCGAGGCGGACGCGCTGATCGAGCGCCTCGAGGAGGTTGCGGCACCCGGCGTGCTGATGCTGGTCAAGGGTTCGCGGGCCATGCGAATGGAGCGGGTGGTCGCCGCGCTGCGCACCGGCGGCGCCCGAGAGGCGGGGAGGATCTGAGTGCTCGTCTATCTCGCCGACTATCTGAGCCAGTTCCACAGCGGCTTCAATGTCTTTCAGTACATTACGCTGCGCACCATCCTAGGTGCGCTGACGGCCCTGCTGATCTCCCTGGTGGTGGGTCCCTGGATGATCCGGCACCTCAGTTTCCGGCAGATCGGCCAGCAGGTGCGCCAGGACGGCCCGCAGACCCATTTCACCAAGGCCGGCACGCCCACCATGGGCGGCGCCCTGATCCTGGTGGCGATCGCCATATCCACGCTGCTGTGGGCGGACCTTGGCAACCGTTATGTATGGGTCGTGCTGCTGGTGACGGTGTCGTTCGGCGCCATCGGTTGGGTGGACGACTACCGAAAGATCGTCTACGGCAACTCCGAGGGGTTGTCGGCCGGGGCCAAGTACAGCTGGCAGTCGTTGGCGGCCCTGGCGGCGGGCATGTATCTGTATTACTACGCCCAATCGCCGCTGGAGACCCAGCTTTTCGTTCCATTCTTCAAGGATGTCGCCGTGGCGCTGGGCGGCTGGTACGTGGTACTGGTCTATTTTGTGGTGGTCGGCTCCAGCAACGCGGTGAATCTCACCGACGGGCTGGATGGACTGGCCATTCTTCCCTCGGTGCTGATTGCCGGCGCACTGGCGGTGTTCAGCTATGCCACCGGGCACGCCTACATCGCCAAGTACCTCGGCATCCCGTTCATTCGCGAAGTCGGCGAAGTGGCCGTGTTCTGCGGCGCCATGGTCGGCGCCGGGCTCGGCTTTCTGTGGTTCAACGCCTATCCTGCCCAGGTATTCATGGGCGATGTGGGTGCGCTGGCGATCGGTGCCGCCCTCGGCACCGTCGCCGTGCTGGTGCGACAGGAGCTGGTGTTTTTCGTTATGGCTGGTGTGTTTGTGATGGAGACCGTGTCGGTGATCCTGCAGGTAACGTCCTTCAAGCTGACCGGCAGGCGCATTTTCCGCATGGCGCCCCTGCACCACCATTTCGAGCTCAAGGGCTGGCCGGAGCCGCGTGTCATTGTGCGATTCTGGATCGTCACCGTGATCCTGGTGCTGTTCGGCCTGGCAACGTTGAAAATCCGCTGACGAGGAATGGAGATGGATGAAAAAGGTCAGATTGCAGTGGTCGGTATGACGTTCGCGGCGATCGTGGTGGTGCTTTTCTTACTGTAACGGAATGGTGATGCAGGCCACGGCAGAATACATGGAAGTGGATCCGCTACAAGACGTGCGTACGCTGGTGGTCGGCCTCGGCGCCACCGGTCTGTCCTGCGCCCGTTTCCTGGCGCGGCGCGGGGTGGAGGTTGCGGTGACCGATAGCCGTGAGCAGCCACCCGCGCTGGCGACCATGCAGCGGGAGCTGCCGGATATCGCGCTCTTTCTGGGCGGCTTCGATCGGGACGCTTTCGTCCGGGCGCAGCGCATCGTCGTCAGCCCCGGGGTTTCGCGCCAGGAGCCGCTGCTGCTGGAAGCCGAGCGGCGCGGCGTGGAGATCATCGGCGATATCGAGCTGTTCGCGCGCGTCGCGGCCGCGCCCATCGTTACCATCACCGGCTCCAACGGCAAGAGCACGGTGACCACGCTGGTGGGCGCCATGGCCCGGCGCGCCGGGCGCGATGTGCGCGTCGGTGGCAACCTCGGCGAGCCGGCACTGGATCTGATCCAGGATGGAGAGCCCGATCTCTATGTGCTGGAGCTGTCGAGCTTTCAGCTGGA
This sequence comes from Gammaproteobacteria bacterium, assembly GCA_050118435.1. Taxonomy (GTDB): domain Bacteria; phylum Pseudomonadota; class Gammaproteobacteria; order DSM-19610; family DSM-19610; genus Thiogranum. Next base: position 26,401 of record JASFKW010000034.1, read on the forward strand.
GTCCGTTTACAGCCTGCGAAGCCGTGCCGCCACGGTGCTCAACATCAGTGCGGATCACCTGGACCGCTATGCTTCGCTGCGGGCCTATGCCGAGGCCAAGCAACGGATCTACCAGGGTGCGGCGGTACAGGTCGTCAATCGTGACGACCCTTTGGCCCGCACGCTGGCCGTGGGGTCGGGCTCGACCGTCGGCTTTACCCTCGAGCAGCCGGCGGGCGATGACTTCGGTCTGCGCCTCATCGATGACAGCCCCTGGATTGCCAGAGGTGCCGAGCGCTGGATGCCGGCCGGCGAGGTCCGGATGCCGGGCCGGCACAATCTGGCCAATGCGCTGGCCGCGCTCGCGCTGGGCGAAGCGGCCGGGCTGCCCCGGTCCGCCATGCTCCAGGTGCTCAGGGAGTTCCAGGGTCTGCCCCACCGTGCGCAATGGGTCGGAGACCACGGTGGCGTGCACTGGTTCAATGATTCCAAGGGCACCAACGTCGGTGCCGCGCTGGCGGCGATGCGAGGCTTCGAGGGGCCGCTGATCCTGATCGCCGGAGGCCGGGGCAAGGGCGCCGATTTTCGCCAGCTCGCCGAGGGGATGGATGAGCGCGTGAAGGCCGTGGTGCTGCTGGGAGAAGCCGCACCGGCCATCGCAGAGGCCGTAAAAGGGCGTTTTCAGGTCCAGTTGGCACGGGATATGGCCGACGCGGTGCGGCAGGCGGCGGACCTGGCGGCTTCCGGGGACACCGTGCTGCTGTCGCCGGCCTGCGCCAGCTTCGACATGTTCAGGGATTATCAGCACCGCGGTGAGGTGTTCATGCAGGCGGTGCGGGAGTTGTCCGGGTGAGTCTTGCGATCCTGTTGCCGGACATGCCGGTGCGCCGGGGCGCAGCCTGTCCGCGGCTGGATTTCGTGCTACTCGCAGCCGTGGCCCTGCTGTTCTCGCTGGGTCTGGTCATGGTGGCGTCGGCTTCCATGCCGGTGGCCGAGCGTCTGGGGCTGGGCACCTTCCATTTTGCTCTGCGCCAGAGCCTGTATCTGGTTCTGGGCCTGGCCCTTGGGGTGGCAACGCTGCGCGTCAAGCTCGCCTGGTGGGAGCAGTGCAGCCGCCTTTGCATCCTTGTCGCCATCCTGCTGCTCGCGGCCGTGTTGCTGCCGGGGCTCGGTGCCACGGTCAACGGCAGTACACGCTGGATCGACCTGGGGGTGTTCCGTCTGCAGGTGTCCGAGCCGGCCAAGCTCCTGGCCATCGTTTACATGGCCGGCTACCTGGTGCGTCACGGCGAGAACGTGCGCGAAACCCAGTCCGGGTTCGTCAAGCCCCTCGGCCTGCTCGGTCTGGCCTGTTTCCTTCTGCTGCTGGAGCCGGACTTCGGCGCCACCGTGGTGCTGATGAGCACGGTCCTGGTAATGATGTTCGTCGCCGGCGTGAGCCTATGGAAATTCGGTGCGCTGCTCGCCGCCGCCGCCGGTGCCTTTGCCGTGCTGGCCGTCTCTTCGCCCTACCGCATGCAGCGGCTGACGGCGTTTCTCAATCCCTGGGATGATCCCTTCAACAGCGGCTTCCAGCTCACCCAGTCGCTGATCGCCATCGGACGCGGGGAGCTGTTCGGCGTGGGGCTGGGTGCCAGCATCCAGAAACTGTTCTACCTGCCGGAGGCGCACACGGACTTCGTGTTCGCGGTGCTGGCCGAGGAGCTGGGGCTGCTCGGCATTCTGTTGCTGCTGGGCCTTTACGGATTCATCGTGGTGCGCGCCTACAGCATCGCCGTGCGCGCCGAGCAGGCGGGAAACCTGTTCGCCGCCTTTCTGGCCTACGGTATCGGCACCTGGCTGGGTCTGCAGGCGCTGATCAACATCGGCGTGAATACCGGCCTGTTACCGACCAAGGGACTGACGCTGCCGCTGGTGAGCTATGGCGGCAGCAGCATGCTGCTGAGCTGCATGGCAATCGCCCTGTTGCTGCGCATCGATTATGAGACCCGCTGCACGGTGAACAGCCTGCCGGCGTCGGGCAGCGCGACGGCGCGGCGGCGCAGGAGTGCGAAGTGAGGCTTTGGCTGAAACCGATCCGTCCCGGAGGCGCACCGGATGGATGCTAGGCGGCCCATCCTGATCATGGCCGGCGGCACCGGAGGCCACGTGTTTCCTGCGCTGGCCGTGGCCGAACAGCTGCAGGCGCGCGGCTGGCCGGTGGCCTGGCTGGGTACGCGCGCCGG
>JASFKW010000035.1:0-27793 GCA_050118435.1 Gammaproteobacteria bacterium
TCGACCGGCCCGCGGCAATGACGCAGGCACGCATGCTTGAGTGGGGTGAGCTGGTAGAGCCCCGCCGCGATTAACAGAATGCCGCTGAACCAGCGGCTAGCGCTACCCATCCCCATGTTCAACCAGGCCGCCTGGTCCAGCCACCAGTGAGCCAGGGTCGCCGCCAGGCTGAACCCGCCCCAGGCGACCAGGTAGCCCGAGGCGAACACGGCGGTTGGGACGTAGGGCCCGCCCAGCGTGCGGCTGCGGCGGTTGACCATGGCAAATAACAAGATCATGGGGGCAGCACTCGGCAGCATCATGGCGATCATCATGACCCACCACATCATGAAGACCACGAGCGCATAAAGCGGTGTCCAGTCCATGGGCATGACCATGTTCATATCCATAGACGATGGCATGTCCATGCCGCCGCCAGACAGCAACCAAGCCCAGGCAAGCAGAGTGATGACACCCAGCCCGCCGGCGATCACTGCCCGGTCGTGTCGCACGGCAGCCTCCAGTACGCAGCTCGCCGGCTCCGATTCCTGTTTCACAAGCCTGGCGGCCATACCGAGAAAGTCAGTCCACCGGCCCGTTGGGCGTCATGTGGAGCATGCAGATATGACCGTGGCCGTCGCTCCAGTCGAGCGGGATCGGGCCCTCGCCCCGGGTACGGCTGCTGACAAACTCTGCTTCGTGGTATTCAAAGCCATCCGGCAACACCACTTTGGCGCGGTGAGATTCGCCGGAGACAGGATTGATGATCGGTCCTGCATGAGCATCCAGGTAGCCCGGTACGGAAAAATGCCCGGTCCAGTTGTCGCGATCGAGCTCAAATTCGATATGGGCGGTCACAGGACCATGCAGTTTGCTGAGGGTCGCGGCGAAGACGTTGAATACGGTTGCGCCCGGTACGGAGGTCTGGCCGGAGAGGATGCCCAGCAGGGCTTCATGCTGTTCTTCATCAGCGCGCTCGTCGAGGATCAGCAGCGCTTCGCCGTTGCCCTCGTGGATGGCCTTCGGCCAGGCAAACATAGCCGCCCAGCGCAGACCGTCGAGTGAAGTGGCTTCAAAGTGTCCCTCATCGATGTGCATGGCCACGCCGGCCCTACAGTGGCCGTGGGTAGGTATCGAGTTGAATTGACAGGGGCAACCCCAGTCGCAGTTGCAGGTGGAGATTTCGGGTCCACGAATACGCCAGTCGAAATCGGACATGAGAATTCCTCCGCGTCATATATCCTCGCCCTAACGTATAGCCGAAAATCAAACCTTATGCCGTTTGGCTGATAGGAGAGGTAGTTCTCGCCCAGCATACAAACTATGGGATTAGCCTCTTACCGGCAAAGAGCACGCGGGAATTCGGTTCCGCCGCAACTCAAATGATCGTGCAGGCCGTTCATGCCCTTATCGAGGTAATGCATGGGTGATACAACTGTGTTCATGACGCCTCCTCTCGTGGTGGGCCGAAGCTGTACCGTGGCCTCAATGGTCTGGATCTAAGCTGCTCGCAATCCCCCAGGGCGCGCCGGTACTCGGACGTCACACCGCGTCCCATGTGACCCCTCTTTGCCCTCTGTCTACCAGTTGTGTGAGAGGACGACCAACTGTCGATTATCTTCCGAACCAGGCTTATGCTATCCATGACATCTGGAGCGGGTACAGATGCGTTGGCGGTTACGGGCAGCTCCGAACACAATCTTCCGGCTCGCGACTGCGGACCGGTTCCTGCGGTGAGTATAGGCTCTCAAGTGCCCGGGTACTATCCGAATTCCGCAAACTTTACTGGCGCACAGGCGCCTGCCTGTGGCTGACACGCGGCTGGGCGGGCGCCGAAGCCTGAATCAACTCCGGCAACTATAGACGATCGTCCATACCGACATGAGATTACCCGGCTGTGACAGACAGCCCAGGACCTGTTGGCACTTGCATTGTGTAGCGCACCGGCTAGGATGGCAGGCGCTGGCCTATGGCCTGGCGACAGAGTTGCAGGCAAGAATAAGGCCCGCATCACGCTTAATCTCGCAGAGGAGTTCCACGATGAACCGGTTTTTCGTTTTGACTGTTCTGGTCATGAGCGGCCTGTTGGCCGCGTGTGAAAGAAGCGATACCGACACCGCAATGGAAAAGACACATGATGTTGCCAGTGAGACTGCTGAAGCGGCCAAAGAGGCAACGGGAGAAGCCATGGAGTACACCGGCGACAAGATGAAGGAAGCTGGGGAAGCAGTCAGCGACACCGGAAAATCCATGCAGACACCAGAGTAGTCTGGAACGTCACAACACAGCAGAGCCGGTCGCCGTACCGGCTTTGCTGTGTCCGTAGGCGAAAAACAGCTACATCAAGCTCCATGGATTGTAGAGCTTCAAGATTGTAAAGTTTCAATAGGTCCGGGGATGCTGGGGGTTGCTCGAGCGTCTACGAATGCAGCTCAGTAGCTCTTTGAAGTCTGTCATGTCGGTGAACACCAGAGGCGCGCTCGCGATTGCGCTGGTGACTGTCTGCCTGTTCGCCCCACCCTGTCACTCCGCGGGCTTCCGGCTCGGCACCGTGGACGGCCTGTTCGATGTAACCGCTTCCTACGGGCTGGGCGTGCGCATCGACGATGCCGACAAGCGGCTCATCGCCATCGCCAACGGCGGAGAGCGGGCATCAGCGAATCAGGATGACGGCACACTCAATTACGATGAGGGCGTGTTTTCCAACGCGTTGCGGCTCAACGCCGACCTTACGTTGTCGTGGCAACATTTTGGTGCCTACGTGCGCGGCTTTGCCTTCTACGATTATGAAAACCAGCACCAGGATCGCGCGCGCACCCCGCTCAGCGATGGTGCCAAAGACAGCGTTGGCGAAGACGCCGACCTGCTCGATTACTACGTGTCGATGCGACAGACGGTTGCGGGCATCCCGCTGGTGTTGCGCCTCGGCGATCAGGTGGTGAACTGGGGAGAGACTGGTTTCATTCGCGACGGCATTGACATCATCAACCCGCTCGATCTCTCCGCGCTCAACGAGCCGGCAACACCGCCCCGCGACGTGCTGATCCCGCAAGGGATGCTCTGGGGGGCAGCCGCTCTCACCACCTACGTTGCACTCGAGGCCTACTATCAGTACGAGTGGAAACCGGTCGTGCTCCTACCAGTGGGTTCCTATTTTTCCAGCAATGACTTGCTGGGTGGTGACGGCCTCAACGTCGCGATGCTCGGTGCGGGCCAATTCTCGGAACTGGGTACGGATTTGGACAGTGCTTTCGCGCTGCCGGCGGGCACGCTGGGTTCCGACCCGGATTTCTTCAAGCTGCCCGGCAGTGGGGGCACCGACAGGCCCGGGGATGATGGCCAGTTCGGCTTCACTCTGACCTCGATTCTGCCGGGCACCAACGCCACGAAGCTGTCGGCGCACCTGGTTCGTTATCACAGCCGCCTGCCGCTGGTCAGCGGATTCACCGCGAGCCAGACAGCCATCGATCAGACCAGCCAGGCGGATGTCGATGCGCTGGCGGCGACCCTGGTCTCACCCTATCTGTCCACCGGACTCACACCCACGGAGGCGGCCGACGCCGCGCTTTCAACCGCCGAGACGCTGACCACCAGCCAGTACGCCAACCAGGCCGGCTACCGGGTCGAGTACCCGGAGGACATCACCATGGTCGGGCTGAGTTTCAACACCGCCACGCTGGCGCGCGGAACACTGATCGCGGGCGAGGTATCCCACCACCACAATTTCCCGTTCCAGATCAGCCTGGATCAGGTGTTCGGGGGGGTGCTCTCACCTATTGAGTACGCGGGCTCGAGCAGCAGCCTGGGGACGTTCGGTGCCAATCAGCGCGTCAAAGGTTTCGTGCGCCTGGATCGTACCCAGACGGCTCTGGGATTCACCCAGCTGTTCGGCCCGCGCCTGGGGGCGTCGCAGACTGCGGCCAACGCCGACATCGCCTGGGTGCACGTGCATGACATGCCTGGGCGCAACGACCTGCCGTTGCAGGCGGTCGAACCGCCCTCGGCCGATTCCTGGGGTTATCGACTGGGCGGCTCCCTGACGTACGAGGGCGTGCTCGGTGGTTTAAGCCTGACGCCCGCGGTGCTGTTTACCCACGATGTGCACGGCACAACACCGGCGCCGGTCAACACCTTCCTGGAAGACCGCAAATCCTTCACCGCAGGGATCGGGCTGAATTACATCAACCGCTGGACCGGAAACTTGAGTTACACCAGTTTCTTCGGCGCCGGCGATCGCAACCTGCTCAACGACCGCGACTCGGTGCGTTTGCGAGTCAGTTACACCTTCTAGCGGCTCATGTACACTTGGCTGGCACTCCTCTTCTGGCTGACGACGGCGCTGAACACGGAAAGCCTGCTGGCGGCTGGCCCGCCCGAGACCGCAGCCGTGCTCGGAGGCCCCGAGCTCACACCGCTCGGCGCCGAGCGCGCCGGCAACGCGGATGGCAGCATCCCGGCCTGGACCGGCGGCATCACTATGCCCCCTGCCAACTACGATCCGGGCCGACAACACGCCGATCCCTTTGCCGATGATCCGGTGGTGTTGCGCATCAGCGCCGACAATATGGAGCCGCTCGCCGACAAGCTCAGCGAAGGCCAGAAGGCCCTGTTGCGCGCCTACCCGGATAGCTGGCATCTGAATGTTTACCCGACCCGCCGTTCCGCATCCTACCCGGACTGGGTGTATGCGGCGGTGAAGGCCAATGCAGCTACTGCCAAAGTGGTGCGCGAAGGTAAAGGTGGTGTGGTCGGCAGCAACGTCAGCTCGCCCTTCCCATTACCGAAGAGCGGTGTCGAGGTAATGTGGAATCATAATCTGCGGTGGCGCGGCATCCGTATCAGTCGCAGCTTCGGCCAGGCCGCAGTCACCCGCAAGGGACGCTATACCGTGACCCTTGCGCTGCAGGACTGGGCGCTGCCCTACGGTGCCCCTGCGGGGACGAGCCTGCGCCGGAAGTTCCCGAATCTGCTGATTGCTCTGAAGAGCAAGACCGTCGAACCGGGGCTGCTTGCAGGCAATGGCGCCCTGACGCTGGAGCCCATCGACCAGACTGCCGACCCCCGTAAGACCTGGGAATACAACCGGGAGCTGCGTCGCATCCTGCGCCTGCCCAACGTTGCCCATGACTTTCCTGCGTTCAACACTGACAACCTGCGCACCATCGATGAATTCGATATGTTCAACGGCTCGCCGGAGTACTACAAATGGCGGTTGCTCGGCAAGCGCGAGCTGTACATCCCCTACAATGCCTATCGCCTGCACAGTAGCGATGCCGATTACAGCGACATCATTAAAACCCGGCACATCAATCCGGACCTGGCCCGCTATGAGCTGCACCGCGTATGGGTCGTGGAGGGCACACTGAAACCGGGCAAAAAACACATCTATCACCGCCGCGTATTCTATCTCGACGAAGACAGCTGGCAGGTCGCGGTCGCTGACAACTACGACAAGGACGGCACGCTGTGGCGCACGTCGGAGGCCCACGCACTGAACTATTACGAGGTTCCGGTGCAATGGAGTACGCTCGAAGTCTATTATGACCTGAAGGCGGAGCGTTATCTTGTCTCCGGGCTGGATAATCAGCGCAATCCGTATCGCTTCAGCGAAGATGCCGACCCCCGAGAATTCAGCCCCAATGCGTTGAGCTTTTACATTCGCTGAGGCTGCCTCCTGTCGGCCGGCACGCCTGTGCAACGTGGACCTACTACGGAGACCTGCCATGAAAATCCCGGCGCACCTTGTCAAACGACTGCTACTCACTGTCCTTCTTGTAGGCGTACAACTGCTTTTGCCCCAGCCGTTACGCGCTGATGATATGAATGACGCCGCAGCGACAGGCCGGCTTCCGCTCCCGCTGCCTGCAACCTTTTCAGGCGATCTACCCTGCGCCGACTGTCCCGGCCAGCGACTGGTGCTTACTCTGTTCCCCGACCACGGCTACCGGCTGCGTCGCACCTACCTGGGTGTCAACAGGGGTGCTGACAAGGACTTCCACGAACTCGGCCGCTGGCAGTACGGCACCGATGAGGGAGGCCGACTGGTCCTGCACCGTGGACACGAAAGCCCAAACCAATATCGGCTGATTTCCCCTGAGCGGCTGCGCCTGCTCGACACAGAGGGTCAAGACATCGACTCAGCGTTGAACTACGAACTCGAGCGCCAGGCAGACATCGACCCGGTGCCCGGTCCCATGCAGCTGCGCGGGCTGTATGCTTACATGGCCGATGCGGCCACCTTCAACGAGTGCCGCACCGGTAAGCGCTATCCCTTGAGCCTGGAGGCCGCGCACATCGATATGGAGCAGGCTTACCTGGCGATCATGCATGACAATCCGGGTGCGCCGCTGCTGGCGACCCTCGAGGGCCGCTTCGAGGAACGCACCACTGACCCGGCCGCAGGCCCGCGCGAGCACCTGATCGTGGAACGATTCGAGCGTTTCTGGCCGGGCGAGACTTGTGCGCGTGAGGCCCTCGCCCAGGCGAGCCTCACCAACACCTACTGGCGGCCGGTTGAGATCGACGGCGAAGCAGTGCTTCTCGAAAGCGCGCAGCGCGAGCCACATTTCGTGCTCTCGGACCCAGGCAGCCGCGTGCACGGTTCCACGGGGTGCAATCGGCTTATGGGCGGCTTTGAGCAGGACGCCGACGGCTTGCGCTTCAAGTCGCTCGCCACCACCCGTATGGCGTGTCCACCGAGCGTCGCGCAGCTCGAAGCGCGGTTTCTGGAAGCTCTCAGTGCTGTGGTGTCGCAGCGCATCATCGGCGAATCTCTGGAGTTGCGCGATGCATCAGGACAACTGCGCATGCGCCTTGAATCACGCTACATGCGCTGAGCACAGGGGATCCTCTGCTCAACACCAGGCACCTGATACCCCGGCGGCGAAGCCGGAACCCGAGGCGCCTGACAACGGGAATGAATAGTTATGCAGACACGTACTTGGTTGTTACATTCAAAGCTCGTCGTTTGTCGGTACTGGAGGATGTGTACAAATCGGAGGCCGAGACCAACCAGCGCAACCAGGCGATTGCGATGCTCATGTATGCCTATGGTCGCATTAAGGACAACCCGCAGCTGGCGACCGATATCTATACACGTCAGTGTTCCGTAGGCGTCAACGCCAAGAATCTCGCGACCATGGCGCGCGCGCTCGCCAACGGCGGCAGGAATCAGTTTACCGGTAAACAGGTCATCAGCGGCGAGAACGTACCGGAGATCCTCGCGGTCATGGCGACCGCCGGTCTGTATGACGACTCCGGCAGGTGGCTGTACGGCAATCGCTGCTCCCCGGATTCCGGCCCTCGGCCTGCATCCGGGCTACCCGATCTCGGCAGCGCCCCCACCCCCGCTGGTGCCCGAAAGCAAGTAGCGAGTAGCCCGGATGGAGCAAAGCGCAATCCGGGGGGAACCGGCGGCACGGCAGCCGCTAAGGCTCTGACAAGGGAAATCGTTCGGAGACTGGCGCGGCTTTCTCTTGATTCAGCGGTTCCGGATCAGGGGTGCTCCAGGCCTCGGCACAGGCCACGGCCCCGTCGGCTGGCTCACTGCCCTTGAAGATACGCCGAAGCGGTACGTGCAACGGGCTGGTGACAAACGAAAGCAGCTTGCCCCCGAGCTCCACTGGATTGATTCTGATGCGAAAGTCATCAAACTGGCCCCTGAGCCGCACGGGAACGGCAAGACTGAAGAATTCCGGTAGCTTCGCTTTAGGCGCCGCGCGCACCTCCAGGGAGCGCTGTTTGAAGTCCACCGGAGCGCTACCCTCGACGCGCATTCTCCTGGTGTCTGCAAACACCACCCGGTTCTGCATCAGACCGTCGTCGATCTGGAAACGGACGATCACGCAGTTGACCTTGGACGCCTCGTCCTCATCCACCTTTTTTACCAGGGCGGTGATTACGTTCACCGCCCACAGCTCGAACACACCCGCGTTGAGATCTTTGGGCCAGATGCCAAAATCGAGGTGCCCGCTGGCAGCTTGCATGACCCGTTTCAGATCCGGTCCGCGGGTCACCAGGTCCAGGTCGACACTGGCCAGGCCGTCGGTTTCTGACTCAGGATCGATGCGGCGGGCCAGTATCCCGTAGCCCAGCTTGTCAACGAGAGCGGCGGCCTCAAGTGCAACCTCGCTGTCGCTCGGTGCCAGGGCGAAGTTCGGGTCAACCGATCCACCGGGAACATCCAGGATCAGCGGATCGGCCGAGAAGCGGCCATTTTCCAGAGCAGCCGTCAGGCGGCCCCGGCCCAGGTGGTCCTGGCCCGACAACACCTCGTCGACCCCGACCTCAACTTTCGCATCGAGGCTGCACATGACCTCCGGCGACAGCAGAGGTCTGCCAGGCCGTGGCGATTCCACCTCGACCTCCGCTGCGCCCGCCGACCGACGGTCATCGCCCGGCCTTCTCCTCTCCCCCGTCGCAGACCAATCACCCGTGTCGAAGTCGTCCAACCGAATGCATGGTGCAAGCAGGCTGAGATCCAGCCGCGGCGGCAGCCGCGCGGTCTCAAGATCCAGCTTTCCGATCAGGGTGCTGGCGCCCACCGTCAGTTCGAGATTGCGAACATAGTAACCCGATGGCCGGCTTCCGAGCTCCCCGTACAGCCGATAAGGGCCGAACGTGGGTAGATAGACATTCAGCAGCTCAAAGTCACTAAGGTTGACTGGCCTCCGGCGCCACGCCGAGCCAGGCGGCCAGAGCACCGATGCGGCTGCCACGGAATGTGAAATCGAGCTCTATGCCGCTATCGCCCCCCGCCGGCCGCACCGTGCCGCCGATCGAGGGCTCGGCCAGGGCCCAGGTCGAAGACCGGCTCTAGCACGGCTGTATGCCAAGAGACAGCCAATGATCGCCGCAGGTTGATGATTCCGAATGGATTACCCGCGGGTGAAATTCTGAATGGCGCCGACCACCTTATCCTGCAGAGCTTTGGCCCAGGCAGGTTGTGGCAGGTTCCAGCCGATGAATATCCCTATGACCAAAGTCAGAAGCGTACTCATAAGGCGATTCCTCCTAACGGCGAGCATAGCCTCAAACTGCTGAACCCGCTGCTCGCGCTCGAACAGGCGGTCCACTCGGACTGGAAGCCGCTCGCATGTCCACCATGCATTTCTCGAGGTCCGGTCCCTAAACGCACTGACCGCCGTAGCTTACCGCAAACCACAACGAGTCGCTGGAGCTGCGCAATGTGGATTCGGACAGCCGCGCAGGCGCCTGGACCGTTACAGGAAGCCCCCGACACCGATACTCGGATTCACATAGACCGGTCCCACCTTGAAGGGTACCCCGACGTCAACCCCGGCGTACGGAGAGCAGGAGGCCAGTGATGTGATCAGCACCGCCGCCAGCAGCCAGCGACCCAGCCAATGCCTGCTGTATGTGCTCATTTCCGCCACTCCTGTACTACGAAGCCGGCCCCGTTAGGGTCGGCGAGAATCGCCACTTTGCCGTTGCGCACACTGGGGTTCGGTGCCATCAACACGGTCGCGCCGAGCGCCCTGGCCTTGTTGGTGACGCCGGCGACATCAGCCACGCGCAGGTAACACAGCCAGGTATTGGGGATGCCCGGGTCAGGCTTTTTCAGCAGGCCGACCCGCGGCTTTCCATCGCGCTTGAAGTACTCGTACTCAATATTGCGGATGTTGGCCGTGGCCAGTTCATAACCGAACAGTTTTTCGTAGTAGCCCGCGGCCGCGGCCAGGTCGTCGGTCCAGATTTCGTTCCACATCCAGGCGTTGAGCACGGGCACCCGGTCCTTCGGGTCACCGTGGCTGCTCTGCAATACAGCGAACGCTGCCCCCTGGGGATCTTTCAGAACGGCGACCCGCCCGCGTCCAGGCAGCTCGAAGGCTTTAAGCGCGACTTTGCCGTCGGCCGCTTGGGTCGTCTCCTGGGCTCGCGCGATGTCCGTCACGGACACCAGCGGAAGCCAGTGGCTGGGCTGCCCCACCGCGTCCAACCGCGCCATACCTGCGACCGGACGACCATCACTGCGCGCCAGCACATAACCGTCGTTGAGTTGCTCGAACTGCCAGCCGAACAGCTGCCCGTAAAAGGTTCTCGATTCATCAAGATCCGGCGTCACAAGGTCGTGCCACACCACCTTGCCAGGCAGGCTGTTGCCCGGCGTACCGATCACCGGCAGCGTGGGCATCTGTGTTGCGCAACCCGCCATCAGGTACACAGCTATCAGCGCGTGCAGGGCGGGAAAAGAACGTTTCAGCAATAGTCGATACATGATGGTTCCCGCTTGTGGTATCAGACTTCGGCCCCTGAGTCGTCTCAACGCAGCACCAGCCGATCTCGAGGCCCGCCTACGTCCGCCGTGTCAGCCCCCTGACGGTGCATGACATCGCGCGTTATTACCAGCATCGAAAGTGGCGTGGGCACGGCTTCTCAATGGGCTGCACCTGGTGATGACGCAGCCTAGTATCCGTAATCGTCTGACCGGATTCAATGCAAAACGGCTCATCCAAGGCTGGGTAGACCTCTCGGCGAGGCATACAAGCGTACTATGACTTCAGTCGCCACCTTGGCGCCGGACTGTGTTCGAAAAATGGATAGTCGCCGGGTGCCAGCGCGGACGATGGTTCACGTTAGGATCTTCGGGCACGTTCCCGTTGGTCCGGTAGTTTCACTCCCGCATCCGGCGCTGACAAAGCGTTGTTCAACTCCGCCCTCTGGGCGGAGCCTTTGATCCAGAAGGCTATCTCCCTGAGCTGCTGACCGAATGGCCGGTCGATGGTGACTTGGCTCTGCCTGGCTATCAAGTGCCGGAGCCCATGAAGAAGGGATTGGGCAGGCCGCCAGAGATGCACCGGAATTGCGCAAGGCGCATGGACTCGACCAATAAGCGCGAGCCGGCCCTTGAAGTACATCACGCGGCTCGGGGTATCTCCGTCAGTGCAGAGACGAAGCTGCTCGTTGCTTGCGGGTCAGGTGTTTATCCGTCAGTGCAGCCAGCCGCTGGAGGAGATCCTTCGGCTTGTCGGACGAGTCCACCCAGCCGCGCGAAATCAGGTGCTTCGTTTCCTCAAGCCAGCATTCCAGCCCAGAAATGTCTGCATCCTCAATGTATAGCTGAGTCGTCTCAGCCAGTTTGAGAAACAGGGGGTCGCTCAGTGGCAGAGCTCTTACAGCGGCGGCCAGGTCCTGCAAGGCATCTACGCAGCGCGCCTCACTCACGTCGCGGCATTTCCCGGCCTTCAATGCCCACCATGCAGCGATGTTCTCTATTTCCTCGACCAGCCACTGCTTTTCTTCCTTTGCTGCAGCAGGAGAATTCAGGAGGCTCATAATTTTTCCTCTTTTTTCCTCTTCAGGCCAGACCAAACCCTGTTCACCTTGCGTGAGCTGGCGCAACCCCGATCACAGTTACGCCGCTTGCGCACAGCCTTTCAGCTGACGCCGCGCCGCTTGCGGACTTAGATGCCAAAAAATCTACCGGAATCGATCAGCACTGAGAATCAGGGAATCCCCGGAAAGCGGCGTAAAAAACCTCGGAAATATTCACGTGATAGGATGACGTTACAGATTACAAAACGCCTGCAACTGACCGTCGCACCACTGGTTATCAGGATCCAGGCGAAAGGCGTGTAAAGCGCATGGCGCTATGGCCGCGTGCAGTCTGTTTCGTGCAGCCCAGCGGGGTGCTACAACGCCGAGCGGCTTGTTCATGCCGCGGCAGAAGCCTCTTTCGGGCCCGGTAGAGAAATCCGCCCCTCACTTCTCCTCGGGCACGGCCACGGGGGCCGACCGGCCGGCGACGAAGAAATACTTTGAGAAAATGTTGGCCACCGCCTGTTTGGCGGTCTTCTTTCTGCTGGTGGAGGTTGTGTAGGGCGCCCATCAGTGAAACCGGTCAACACAGGAAGAACTTTACAAATCCCTATTCGCGGCGGCCGCTCCGCTCCTACAAGAATCCCTTGCATGGTTTGCTGCCCAGCCACTCGGACTACCGGGTTACCAGCGCTTTCTCAGTCGTCCAGCGTTCAAGTAGGTTGTCATCAATCCTCACCCCGAGACCGGGTGCCTGGGGGGGCTCGGGTGGACGACCGCCGTAACCAAACTGCAACAGGGGTGAGGCAGGATCCTCGCGCAACAGGAACCGCCCGAAACAGCCCTCGGCATAAGTGACGGGCTGTACCGCCGCGGCCAGGCGCAGGTGCGCCGCCGAGAGCAGTGAGGATTCGCCCACCTGGCAGCCCAGCTGCAGGGTCAGGCCCGCTTCCAGCGTCTCACGGGCACGGTTCAAGGCGGCGACCAGCCCGCCGCACTTGGAAATGCGCACATTGGCGGCAGTACAGGCTTTGGCTTCGATCAGCCGCTGCAGGGAGGCGCGGGTGTTCAGGCTTTCGTCCACCATTACACCCAGTCGCGTTTCCGTGACCAGGCGCGCGAGCCCGTCGATATTGTCGGCCGCAACGGGCTGCTCGAAGGAAGTCACCCCATGGCGGGCCATGGCCAGCATGACGAGTATTGCTTCCTCTACATCCCAGGCCATATTCGCGTCCACGCGCACATCGAAGCTGCGACCGAACGCCCGGCGCAGCACGCGCACTGCCTTTACGTCGTCTGCATGGTCGACCTTTAGCTTGACCTGACGGATCCCGAACAGGCGCTGTTTCAGCGCCGATTTGAGCAGCTTGAGTCCCTTGTCTGCCGACAGTGCGCCGCTGTAACGAAACTGGCTGGGCAGAGAATCCGGCGTCTGGCTCAGGGCGCGCACACCGTACGCCTTTCCGAACGCATCCAGGAGCGCCAGATCCACCGCACACCAAGCCGCCGTCTGCGGTGTCTCAGCGGAAACCCAGCCGGGTGTCTGTCCGTCGCATTGCCCGAGATATTCCTCGACCGCCGCCATGGAATCGAAACGCTGCTCCAGCAATCTCGGCAGGATGTCGTCGCGCAGCATGGCAAATGCGGACGCGCGGCTTTCGCCGGTGACGTATTCACGGGGCAGTGACTCACCAAAACCGACGTCACCCGTGTCGGTGGTGCATTTCAGAAACAGGCTGTAGGAGCTGACTCGCTCGGCGGCAGCGTGCTTGAAGGGCTTGCGGAACGGGAGGTCCACCGCAAACAGCTCGAACGATGTAATAGCCGCCATTGATTCTCCTTCTGCTGTGCAGATTCCGTCGAAACCGGAAGCAGTATTCTTATAACCTCACCGAGGATTATTGCACTAGCGGCAAGGCCAGCAAGCTGCAAGCGGCTTGACAGCTCGACGAAGCACAAACCCCGGGGCTGATTCGTTGGGCAACGCTTCGATCGGCCCAACCTACCAGGTTTCAAGCCCGTGGATTCCTACGTTGGGCTGAGCTGGGGCGAAGCCCAGCTCCAGCGAGTATCTGGAGACTATCGCGTTTCGAGGATAAATGGACGAGCAGGTCGGGATCATTGTCGAGCTTGAGTTTGATGGACTTACGTGTTGGGCATCGTTTTACTCAGCCCAATCTACCCGCTTTGTGTCCTTTGTGCCCCTTGCATCCTTCCTGCCCCTTCGCGGTAATAAAGAGATCAGTGATTCAGCTCGACGATGTTCTCGATCTCCGGACGCATGACCACGGTCTCGGCCTTGGCCCGGCTCAGCAACTCCGTCTTGGCCTGAAACACGCGCTTGCCGCTGGCGGCCTGCTCGCGGCGTCCGCGCTCATACCAGCCTTCCCGCATCACGTGCATTGCCGGGGCACCCAGGCGCGCCGAATCGCGCTTGGCCTTGTATTCAATATTGACCTGCTTCAGGTAGCGATCCACTTCGCGCAGGAAGGCGATCTGCTGCTGTTCCTCGGTGTGGCCGGCAAACTCCACCCGCAACACGTAGCGGCTGCGCTCGGTATCGGCCTCGGCCTTGAAGTGCGCCGGCACCAGATCGGTGGCCCGGGCCGCGCTCTGCACGGCGTCGATCACCTGGTTCACGCTCAGCTTCTCGCCGGTGATGTTGGTCATGCCGCGTCCCTTACGCAGGAACACGATTTCCGGCGTTTGCTGATAACGGCCGGCCACCTGGATGACGTCGTTGATGTCGTAGCGGTACAACCCGCTGGTGGTAGTGATGAAAATATAGTACTCGCCGCCCATCTCCAGGTCGGCCGCCGTCAGGAACGGCCAGGACTCCGGGTTGTCGGGATCGGACTCGACGTCGTCGACCGCCACGAATTCGAAAAAATTGGTGGCGACCGTCAGCACCCCCTTGCTGCCCTCGTCCGAGAGCGGTATCGAGCCCCGCGCTTCACTGGAGAGATAGCCCCAGTCGCGCACCGGCACCGGGCGCGTCCCGTCGGGATTGAACCACTGGTCGAACTTCTCCAAATAGTGGCCGACCGTACCGCCCTTCCAGCAGCCGATGAGCCCGAGACCGGGCCAGTAATCGCCCGGCACGAGCATACCGCCGCGCCGCGAGCGCATCTCCGCAAGCTGCGCGGCGCGCCTGGCGTTGGGCTTCAGGCGTTTCTCCACGCCCTGGCGGATGGGTGCCTCGATATTCTGGTCCTTGGAAAGTGTTCCATCGCGGATGTCACGGATCAGCTCCTCGCTGTAGGCGTTCGCCTTATCCATCAGCTGCAGGATGGACGAGGGATTGGCGGTGCCCATGAAGTGGACGTCATGCTCCAGCGAGATGCGCATGATGCTGTAATACTTCGCCTGATAATCCTCGATTTCGAAGACGTCATAGGGAACCGAATACGCCCGGCGCACGATGCCCGGCATGTTCTTGTAAATATGGCCGGAGGTGGAGCCGTAGGGCAGCCCCGACGCGGCATGACCCTCGACGGCGGGTGACACCATGGACACGACCTTGTAGTCGAGAATCCCGGGGTGTGCCTGCTGCGCGTGGTACAGCCAGGTACGCATCTGATCCTTGTGTGCGCGGCCCTGGTCGGTGGGCGTGACCGGGATGAATTTGGGCTTGCCGGTGGTGCCGCTGGTCTGGGCGAACATGACCGGATTCTCGGCGGTAAAGATGTTCTTCTCTCCCGCCACCACCCGATCCATATCACGCTGGATGTCGGCGTACGTGATGATCGGGACCTGCCTCTGGTAATCAGCTACACTGCTGATCGAGGCGAAACCGTAGCGACGCCCGTACTCGGTGTCGGCATTTTTCTTCAGCATGCCGAGCAGCAATTCCGTCTGGGTACGCAACGGATCCCGGGTCGCTTCATCGAAGCGGCGTGCCGACTGTCTTCCTACGAAGGCGATCATTCTTCCGGCGAGTGACATCACAGTCCCCTTATACTGGTTATCCTGCCAAACCCATGACGATTCTAGCCGAGGCGCACCGAAAATGCCCGCTGTTCGCGACCGCCACGCGGCTGCCCGCTCGTCCACTCAGAAGGCCTTCTGCGGTCGCCACCTAAAGCCTGGCTTGTCCCGGCTGCGTGCCCTTATCATCCTCACACGCGGCCATGGAATCCGCCACAGGCAGGGACGAAATCCGCTACTCGGCGCCGCGCCGCCCTATCCACTGCGTCATGTCTTCGACGAGACGCTGCGGCGCATCCAGCTGGATGGAGTGAGTCTGGTCCGGGTAATTCAATACCTCCATTTCCGGCGTCCGTCCGGCGGACAGCAGCTCCAGAACCCCGTCGTTGTCGATGATCCTGTCCTGACCGGCCAGAAACAGCTGCACCGGAAGCCGGTTTGAGGCGATGTTGTGATCGATGTACTTGTCCAGGCGACGACTCTGCCAGAAGAACCGCACCGTCGCCGAGGTCAGGCGCAGCGGATCGTCCCGGATGTAATCCAGGTACAACGGTGTGGTGGTGAACATTTCCGGTCGAATGGGCACGGGAACCCGTGCGGTCGGACTCAGGGGTGAAAGCAGCGCGATTTTCAGCTTGCTCAAAAGGCTGACATCCACCTGCGCCCGCAGGCCCGGGGTGATCAGCACCAGGCCATCGATATCCTCGGAGTGATCCAATGCATAGCTCAGCGCCAGCTTGCCACCCCACGAAAGCCCCACCAGAAACACCCGTTCGTAGCGCGCGCGCAAGGGTGCGACAAAGGCATGGATATCGGCGAGCAAGGTGGCGTAGTCGTCGACGTGGCCGGAAAGGAAGCCGCGGTTTTCGCGATTAAGCCCGCTGCCGCGCCGATCGAGGCAGTAGACGTCGAATCCCTGGCCGCGCAGGGCATCGGCGGCGAGCGCGAACCAGCCCGCGTGACTCTCGATGCCGTGCAGATAGACGAGCGCCGTGGTCGCGTCCGGGGCCGTGTAGCTGACATAAGCGAGATCCGCCCCGTCACTGCCGGCGTACTCGCCCACCTCGCCGCCCGCCGCACCAGGCGCCGGGGACTGGGTCACCTCGACGTCCTTTGGGGGGGCGACGAGGGGTGCTGAAGCACAACCGGCAAGCAGCAGCACGAGCAGTGCTGTGCGCAGGTGCCCGGACAGACGTGTGGCTGTCACGGCGTGGTCAGTGCGCGGGGTTGGCTCCCGGACTCACAGGCGCCACTGGCCTCGACGCCGTATGGCCTGGGGTCCGGATCGGCAACAACAGACCAGCGCTGCTGACCCAAGGACTCGACCCAGCTTTCCACCCGGTCCCCGGCTTCGAGGTAGGCCGACTCGGCGATGTTCTCTTCCACATCCTCGATGAAGGCCTTTCTCGCACCCTGGACGGTGAAGCCGCCGAACACGAAAGACTCGGCCTTCTCCAGCAGGCGCGGCTCCCGTATCGCCGTTCCCCCCGGCGTGCCGGTGAGGATAATGCTGCCGGCCGGAATGACGCCCCCGGCGTTGTGCACGAAGCGGGGCTGCCCGCTGGCGTCGCGCATGCAGACCACCTCGCCGCGCCTGAAGGTGTCGCTGAGGTACCTGACGATGGCCCATGGACCGCGCAGCATCGCATCGGTGGTGGACAACTGGCGCTCCTCGCCGAAGGGGAGCTCGCCGACCGGTGTCTCCTCGGAAGGCTGGACCTGCAGTACCACCGCGCCGATCTCCAGACTGTGCTCGCCCTCGTCGCGGGCGCGCGGCCGCAGGTGCCGGCCGTGCACCATCCAGGGCCCGATGGGCAGATAGGTCGGATGCGACTTGCCGCGCGTATAACCGGTTTCCTGATCGAGGATGATCGGCTCCCGATCCGACACATCGTTGGCGGTGAAAAACGCCACCTGGTCGATGAACGCCTCGTAGTCGGGCGGCAGGTCCGCCAACTCGATGTCCTGCAGCACCACCAGCCCCAGCTCCACTTCGTAGTCAAGCAACAGCACCGGCTTGGGGGGAACCTCCCCGATCTGCACACCGGCATTCACCGGCTGGTAAGGGCCGGTGGGTACCACCGGCTTGGGAAACACCAGCGGCTTTTCCGGGTTGTCCTCCTGTCCCACTTCCTCCTGATGCTCGGCATAGTTCAGGCCCACACCAACCACGAAACGCCGCAGGGAATCGAGCTGAGCCTGGCTGATTGCAACCGGCGCCAACACGACATCCGCGAGATGCTCCTGGGGCAGCAGCTCGGACAGGGACTCGCGACGCCTGTCGTCGTCACCCTGCGCTACGACGGCGTCGGCCGCCTCGAAGGCGCGCCGCAGCAGCTGGGGTTGAGCATCAGGCGCATCGGCCGACTGGCACAGCTCGGGGTAGCGATCGACGAGCGCTCGCACCTGTATCGGAATGCCATTGGCATCCGCCAGCACCACGCCGTAACACACCTGCCCCTCGTGAGTGGGCAGCGAAGAGACGTAGCGGATGACTCGGGGTGCCTCCGCCAGGGGATCGGACGGGGTGGGGTCCAGGGGGACGGCGGCGGCCACGACTGTAGCGAGCAGGACCAGCGACACGGCGCTCGCCACAGCCGCCACCGGCCGTGCCGACCCGCCAACCGTCCGCGGCGGGCAGAGCCGTATCGGCTCGGCGCCGGTCCTCGTGCCGCCCCGGGCCGCCTTCCAGCGGTGCAGCCGCCGAACCAAAATGCGGCGTAACACCCGGCTAGATGGCAGGAATAGGCGCAAAGTCATAGGGTTTGATTTATCGGCTGAGTGTGGGAGCCGTCAGTTTCCCGTCGGCAGACCTGACCCGGACCCGGCCGTCGTCTTACCCAAGGGGAACATACCTTGAGGCCATGCATAGGTAACAGAAATCATTAATAAAAGCTTGAAGTTCAAACGCGGCATGGTTGTCTCCCGAGGGGGGGCTCATGGTAGTTGCGCGGGGACGCATACGTCAACACGGAGTCGGGCACATCTGGACGCTCGGCGCTCGTGGCGGAGTCCGGTCAGGCCGGCTGCATGGCGCGCGCAGCGCTTTCGGCAACCGCGTGCCCCGCCGTTCCCACGCGCTTGGCATTGGCGGCCCACCAGCTCCTGGCCGCCCGCTGGTCCCAGGGCTCGGCGAGATCGAGGGCATTCAGCCGCGCGATGATGGCCTCCGCGCTCCCAGGCCGCCGATCCGGCGTCGCGGCCAGGCAGTCCGCGACCAGCTGGTCGAAGGCAGCCGGAATGGCCTGCTGAGCCCGCTCGCCGGCACGCGGGGGCGCCTTGTTGGTGACGTTGTAGGCGACCTCCATTGCCCTGCCGCCCTCGTAGGGCTGTGTTCCGGTCAACAGGTTGAAGGCGACCACCCCTACCGAAAACAGGTCGGAGCGCGGATCCTGACACCCGGGGTCGCGGATGCGCTCGGGGGCAATATAGGGCGGGGTGCCTGCCAGCTCCTGGACGCCGGTCATATCGCCTGCTTCGGGATTTCTGACGTCTTTGACCAGCCCGAAATCCAGTACCTTGACGAAGTCGAAGCACCCGCCTCGCTCCGTGAGTATGATATTGGGCGGCTTGATATCCCGGTGTATGAGGCCGCGTGCATGCGCCTCTGCGAGCGAGCTGCACAGCTGTTTGAGGATGAAGACGACGCGCCCGACCGGAACGGCACCCTCCAGCTCCAACACGTCACCCAGATCCAGCCCGGGCAGGTATTCCATGACGTAGTAGAACACGCCGTCGTCGGTGCAGCCGAAGTCATAGATTTCGACGGTGTTGGGCGAGGTCAGCTCGCTGGTCAGCTGCACCTCGCGCTCGAAGCGCGCCAGGTTCTGCTCGCTGACCTGCTCGGCACGGATGAACTTCACCGCGGTGGGGCGCCTGAGCAGGGCGTGACGCGCGAGGTAGACCTCGCCCATGCCCCCCGCCCCGAGCTTGCGCTCCAGGGTGTACTGACCCAGTCGTTTGACCTGTTCCACGCGACGGCGCAGGAAATGCAGCGCAACGCTGGCGGCGAGGATCAGCAGGGTGCTCAACAGCAGCAGGCCCAGCAGCCCGAACAGCATCAGACGCAGTGGACGCGTGGCTGCGAAAGCCGCCTGGACCGAGACTTCCGTGGCGATGCCCATGCCGTATTCCGCAAGCCAGCGATAGGCGCCCACCACCTGGACGCCGCGGTAATCGCGGTACGGCTCGAGCATCACCCGCGCAGGTGCCTCTCCGCTGACGGCGGCGGCAACCAGCCGCGTCAGGGGACGGGCGGAAACCGGCGTTTCCGGGCGGTAGCCGCGCGTCATGTCGCCGCCCGGATCGCGCAGGGTCACGCGCAGAATGGACCGTGCCTCGGGCGCATCCGGAATCAGGCCGATGTCTTTGAGCTGCTGGTCGTGGCGACTGTCCGACAGCATGCGGCCACTTTGATCAAAGGCATAGGTATCACCGGTCCGCCCCAGCCGGGCGATGGCCAGCATTCGGGTGAAGTCCTTCTCGGGAGGGATGATCAGGAAGAAGGCGCCGATCACCTCGCCCGCCTCTGTGCGTACCGGCGCCACGGCGGACATGCGCGGGTCATCCGATTGAAGGTCGGCGCCGAGCAGCATCTCTCCCCGCTGGTACGGTGCTGTGAGAAGCGTGCCTCCCTGCAATGCTTCTCCGAGGGTCGCCATCCCCTCCGCCGTCAGACGGCGTCCGACCGGATCGGGGTGGGAGGCCGAAAGGACGGTGCCGTCGCGGCCTATGAGCCCGAAGCCCTCGTAGTCATCGGAATCGCTCAGCGGCTCGAGGGTCTCGAGCAGATCGGCGTGCTCTGGCGAAGCGAGCAGATCATCCGCGGGGTTCGGGTTTTCCGCCGCCACAGCGGCCAGTCGCTGCGCCGCGACGACCACATCGGGCAGCTCGGACCAGTCCCGTGCGTTTCTCAGCTCGTTTTCGACCCAGAAGCTCAGCGCGGCGGCGCTGGTCGCGGCAACCGTGTCGAGACCTTCCCTGAGCTTGTCACGCAGCGCCTGCTCGGTGGCATGATGAATCCAGAAACCGGCTGCAATCAGCACCGTAGCCACCGTGAGACCGGCCAGCAGAAAGGGGTTGCGCCACAACACAGCGGTGCCCGCGGCGCGGGTCTCGCGGGCCCAGCGGAATTTCGTGGCGTAGGCGGCGGGTCGGTTCGGCATGCTGTCGGTCGGCGATGGTAACCGGCGCCAGCGTAGCCGAATCCGTGGCGAGGATAAACCAGCGGCCTGGAGCCGCGCCGCTTGACAGACACTTTTCCGGGGCCAATGCTTCGAGCGGATAATCGCAACAAATCCCGAGGGAGACGATCATGCTGGAAGCCGCAGAACAGGGGTTGAAGGTTTCGAAAGATGAGTACGCGGGCGCCGAGCCACAGCTGCGCGTGGATCTCATCAACGCCCAGTACGATCTGCGAAACGCCGATTTCTCCGTGGTGCTGGTCATCACCGGTGACGATCGGATCGGCATGAACGAGACCATCCAGTTCATGCACGAGTGGATGGACGCCCGCTATTTGGAGACGCATATTCTTCACCTCCCTTCACGCGAAGAGCTGGAGCGCCCGCGCTTCTGGCGTTACTGGCGAGCCCTGCCGCCCAGGGGCAAGATCGGCGTGGATGTGGGTGGCTGGCCACTGAACGCCGTGGCCGATCGGGTGCGCGGGCGCATCGACGGCGACGGTTTCGCCCGTCGCCTGGCGCACATCGGGCAGTTTGAGCAGGATCTCGCCAATGACGGCACGCTGGTGGTCAAGTTCTGGCTGCACCTTCCCAAGAAACAGCTCAAGAAACGCCTGAAGAAGGCGGAGAAGGACGAGGAGAGCCACTGGCAGGTAGAGGAAACCGACTGGGAGGTGTATGACATCTATGACGAAGCCATGCCCCACGTCGAGACGCTGCTCGAGGCGACCCACACCGAAGCCTGTCCCTGGCACGTGGTGGACACCAGCGACGACCGCACCCGGAATCTCAGCTTCGCCAGGACCCTGCTGAGCGTGCTGCAGCATCGACTGACCTCCAGGCCGCCGGCCCCGGCGATCCCAACGTCCGTGGGCGAGTTTCCCGATGCTCTCGGCGGCGTCGACCTGAACCAGTCGCTCGACAAAGACGACTACAAGCAAGCGCTGAGAAAGCATCAGGCACGCCTGGCGAAACTGTCCCGGGAGGCGCGGCACCAGGGCCTGTCCAGCGTGCTCGTGTTCGAGGGCTGGGACGCCGCGGGCAAGGGCGGGGTCATCCGTCGCGTCATGCAGGCCATGGCCGTGCGCGACTATCGCGTCGTTCCCATCGCCGCGCCCACCGAAGAGGAACGGGCCCGGCACTATCTGTGGCGCTTCTGGCGCCAGCTGCCGCCGGCCGGACAGATGCTGATCTTCGACCGCAGCTGGTACGGCCGGGTGCTGGTGGAGCGCGTCGAGGGCCTGGCCTCCGAGGAAACCTGGCGTCGGGCCTATGAGGAGATCAATGACTTCGAGGCACAGCTCGCCGAACACGGCATGGTGGTGGAGAAATTCTGGCTGCACATCGATCCCGAAGAACAGCTGCGCCGCTTCAAGGCGCGCGAGCAGACCGCCTACAAGAAGTACAAGATCACCGAGGAAGACTACCGTAATCGGGAAAAATGGGATGATTACGTCGACGCCGTGAACGAAATGGTGGCGCGCACCAGCACCGCACGCGCGCCCTGGCACCTGGTGGCCGCCAACGACAAGCGCTTTGCCCGCGTTCAGGTGCTGAAGGCGGTTTGCGCTGCGCTGAAAGATGCCCTGAAATGAATCCCGCCTCAAGGGGCCGATGAGCGTAAAAGATCACCGACCCCTTTTTGTTTTGTCATCGGGCCGCGTTGCGCTCCAGCTGCACGATTGCGGCGGCAATCTCTTCGCTGAGCCGGCCGAGCACCTCGCTCTGCGCAGCCACCTGTGCGGCATAGTCCTGGCTGCTGGGGCTCTGGCGGTACTCCGAGCGCCGCAGCATCAGCTCCTGCTTGTCGTTATCGAGAATCACCCACCGCGAATCCAGCACCACGCTGCCACCCGACATCTTCTCGAACTTGCGCACCACGATGGCCACCTGGTAGTCGATATTCAGCGCATTGCGCAGCGAACGCTTGAGGGGCAGATGAATGACGCGGTCGGTTGCCAGCCGCCGGGCAAGGTCCTCGCGGACCACGCGGCCGAAATTCTCCTGCAAAGGTTCCGCCCATTGATGGTAAACGGGGACATCGAGCTCGTTGCTGCTGCTGCGGGACACGACCTCGCGTCGGTCCAGGTACGCGGGCAGCACAACGGGCCCCACACCGATGCTGAGCTCGCGCCGCTGGGGGTCGCCGTAGGCCTCGGTTGCACTGGCGGATAGCAGGTAATATCGGGTGGGCTGGGACGTACCGCAGCCCGACACAGCCGCCATAAACAGCACCAAACCCAGTGCTCTTGGGTAGGGAAATCGCATCAGTCGCCTCCAAAGACACCCTTGCCTCTAAAGATAGCCTCCGGGCGACGATCCAGGGTGTCGGCCAGTGCCGCAACCGCCCGGGCCGCTTCGGTCATGGCAGCGAGCGTCTCATCAATGGATTCCAAGAGCTCGGAGTCGTCTCCCACAAGCCTTTTCATGGGCTCCAGGGTTTCGGTCGTCTGGACAAAAGTCTCATGCGCCGCCACCAGAGCCGTCGTCGTCTGCACGAGCGCTTCGCGACCCGCGGCCATGGCCTGCTTCGCTTCGGTCAGTGCCGGTCCCAGCGCCTCGGTCCGGCTGTCGATATTCTGCGCCAGGGTACTGAGATCCTTGAAGGCCTGACCCGCGGAGTCGACCGCAACGCGGATTTTCTCGCTCGCAGCCAGATCGGCCAGCGCGGCAGCGGCTTTTTCAATATCACCCAGGACTTTTTTGACCGGGAAGTCCTGGAGGATGGTGCTCAGCTCTTGCAGGGTGGTCGGTACGGTCGGAATCTCCGGTTCGCCCTCGGCCTCCACGAAACGCGCCGGTGTACCCGGGAAATAGTCCAGCTGGATGAACAGCTGTCCTGTGAGCAGGCTCTGCATCTGCAGCTGCGCGCGTAGGCCTTGGTTCCTGCAGGCTTCATAGATACCCTCGCGGAACTCGTCCAGACTCATGGATCTGTTGTAGCCGATCAAAGTAAAGGCTGAAGGATCGATCTCTACGGTCACAGGTATGCGGGCGTCCTGCTCCGGCGTCAGCACGATCTCGATATTCCTGACCGTGCCGACCTGGACGCCGCGATAGCTGACCGGCGCCCCGACGCTAAGTCCTTTGACCGAGCCTTCGAAGTGCATGACGAACGCCATCTTCCTCTGAAACAGCTGGCCGCTGGTCAGGATCAAGACCGCGACCACCGCAATGCCAATGGCGCCCACGACAAAGGCACCGATCAGCGTCGGATTGGCTTTCCGGCTCATGTCTCACCTCGGTTCAGAAAAGCCCTCACCGCCGGGTTGGGCGATTCGGTCCGCAGCAGTTTCGGGTCCCCTGTGGCGCCCATGGTCTTGGACTCCGCATCCAGAAAAACGGAATTGTTTCCGATCGTGAAAATGCTCGCGAGCTCATGGGTTACCACCACAATGGTCGAACCCAGGCTGTCTCGCAACTCCAGGATGAGATCGTCCAGGCGCCTGGAGCTGATAGGATCGAGACCGGCGGAGGGCTCGTCGAAAAACAGAATGTCCGGGTCCAGCGCAATGGCGCGCGCCAGGGCGGCGCGCTTCTGCATGCCACCGCTGATCTCAGAGGGATAAAATTCCTCGAATCCGGCCAGGCCCACCAGAGCAAGCTTGAGCGAGGCCACATCGCGCATTTCAGTCTGGCTCAGGTCGGTGTATTCGCCGAGCGGCAACATCACGTTCTCCGCCAGTGTGAGCGAGCTCCACAGGGCACCCTGTTGAAAAGTGACGCCGAAGGAGCGTTTCAGACGGGTTTGAATTTCATCAGAGGATTTCCAGAAGCTGACGCCCTCATAGGCAATATCGCCCTTGGCCGGCGCCCGAAGCCCGATCATCTGCTTGAGCAGCGTGCTCTTGCCGCAGCCACTGCCGCCCATGATGATGAAAACGTCGCCTCGGCTGACATCGAAATTAAGGTCGCGCATCACGACGTAGTCGCCATAAGCCATGGTCAGGTCCCGCACGCTGATGTGCGGCTGCGGCTGGACGTTCTGGCGGGCGGCAACCATGTCAGATTCCCAGCTGCTGATACAAAATAGTCATGACCGAGGCTGCCACCACGATGAAAACAATGCTGGTCACCACCGCCGAAGTTGTCGCCTGGCCGACCGCCTGAGCGCTGCGACCGCACTGCATGCCGCGCAGGCAACCCGCAACGGCGATCAGGATGCCATACACGGTGCCCTTGCTGATGCCCACTGCGAACTGGCGCAGGTCCAGAGCCCGCACCGTCTGCTGATAGTACTCGAAGACTCCGATATCAAACACGGCGACGGCCACCGTCAATCCGGCCAGCATGCCCACGATGCCGGAGTACAGCGTCAGTAGCGGCATCATCAGAATGAGCGCCAGCATGCGCGGCAGCACCAGGAAATCCACGGGTGCGATGCCCATAGTCTTGAAAGCGTCGATCTCCTCATTGACCTGCATGGTGCCGAGCTGCGCGGCGAACGCGGCGCCGGTGCGGCCGGCCATGATGATGCCGGTCATCAGGGCACCCATTTCGCGCACCATGCCGATGCCGACCAGGTTGGCGATATAGATCTGGGCACCGAACTGCGCCAGCTGCACGGCCCCCATATAGGCCACAATCAGACCGACCAGAAAACTGATGATCGAGACGATGGGCAGGGCGCTCGGTCCGGCATCCTGAATCACCAGCAGCAGATCGGAAATCCGGTATTGCGCCCTGCCAGTGAGAAAGCGGCCCAGCGACTGGGTGGCCTCGCCGATGAAGCGAATCATTTCGGGTATGCCACGCCACAGCTCCAGCACCGTCATCCCGACGCGGGTTACGGTAGGCGGCAGCTCGCCGTGTTTGCCGGTGTCCTTCTTCCGCGGCACCGCGAAAGCCAGAGCCAGCAGCCGCCGCGCGCCCTCGGGCAGACCCGAGGTGTCGACCTCGATGTCGCGCTCCCGGCTCAGGGTCACCACTCTGGCAAGATAGGTCACCAGTGCCGAGTCCCAGTCGCCGAGCTCCGTGGTAACAAAGCTGATACGTCTGGGCGTCAGGTCGGGACCAAGCCGTGTCTCAAAGTCGGCGGTCTCGGGCCGCTCATCCTGAAGACGCCAGCTGCCCGTGAAGATGAGCTGCACCGTGTCCGGCGTCGGATGTTCCAACCGAACCTCGCCGCTGGATCTGGCCGTGGCGTCTGCCGCTTTCATTGTTATGCGTCGATTGTAGACCAGCGTCGTGAAGGAGGCTCTTGAGCAGTCTGGCGAGATTATCCTGCTCTCGCTGCCGACTCAAGCCGTGCGACCGGGCAGTCCCATGGTTACGAAATCTCCCGTCCGCCGTCCCGCCGGGGATCGTCAAAGCCGATCGGTGAGCTTGATGCCCGCAGCGCCCTCAGGATTCAGCCGTGGGCCCTGCATCGATGTCCACCCCGTAGAGCCGACTGGCCTTATAGCTTCGGCGCGCGTGACGCACCAGCACGGCGAGGACCGCGGCCGCGGGCAAAGCCAGCAGCACCCCGAGGAAACCGAACAGCTGGCCGCCGGCCAACACGGCAAAAATCACGGTCACCGGGTGCATCCCGATCTTGTCCCCGACAAGCAGAGGCGTGAGCAGCATGCCTTCCAGCATCTGTCCTATCGCGAACACGACTGCGACCGGTATCAGCTGCATCAAGTCGTGCGTCTGGAACAGCATGGCGATGCTGGCGGCGACCACGCCAACGATGACACCCAGATAGGGCACGAAGCTCACCAGCCCCGCCATCATCCCGATCAGCACGGCCGTCTGCAGGCCGGCCAGAGAGAGCCCCACCGAATAGATGGTGCCGAGACAGAGCATGACGATGAACTGCCCGCGCAGAAACGCGGCCAGGCGCTCATTGGCCTCGCCGGTCAGCTCGACCACCGTGCGCTCGACGTGACGCGGCAGCAGGTCCCGCACGCCGGCGACGAAATGATCCCAGTCGCGCATCAGGTAGAAAGTCAGGACCGGGATCAGCACCAGGTTCGCCAGCCAGGCGAGCATGGCCACCCCGGAGCGGCTGACCGAAGCGACGACGTTGGCCGCTATGCCACCGGCCTCCTTCCAGTTCTCCGCCAGCGCCGCCTTGATCTTCTCCACATCGAACACCGAAGGATCCACGCCCAGACGCGCCTGCATCCCCGGCAGAAGGCTCTCGGTGATCCAGTCAATGTAACCCGGCAGAGACCTGATCAGGGCCCCGACCTGAGTCTCGACCACGGGCAACAGCAGCAGCGGTGTGACGATCACGATGCCGAAAATGAGAATGAAAACCACGGCCGTGGCGGCCGTGCGCGGCAAGCGCCGGGTTTCCAGCTTATCGACCAGCGGATCACCGAGATAAGCCAGCAGAGCGGCGATTAGAAAGGGGGTGAGAATGGGGGCCAGCAGGTAGACAAGCCAGCCCGCCAGCAGAATACCGACGATCCATGGCCAGCTGCGCGAGGCAGGCGCCATGTTTTCAGGCATGGGCGCGTTCCATGGCCTGTTCCGTATAGCGGTAGCCCAGCGCGACCATTTCCTTCGCGCGGTAAAATTCAAAAGCCTTACAGGCGCCGCGCGGTATGTGGACGACGACGTCCGGCGTGAAGGTGGCCAGTTTCATGTTGGCGATGGCGTTCTGCATGGTCTCAAATGAGCTGGAGAGCAATTCAAACAACCCCAGGTCGCTCTTGGGCCGGTCGGTGATGCTCTTCTGGAGATTGTCGAGGAACTGGAGGACCTTTTCATGGTAGCGCAGCGTTTCCTCGGCCGCAGGCTCGCTGCGCTCCGGCTCCTTTTGCTCCCGGCGGGCATGGTCGGAGCGCGCGGCATTGAGATTGACCGCGACGGTCATGTCCGTCATATCTTTGAAGGTGGGTGCAATCGGCACCGGGTTGAGCAGGCCGCCGTCGAGCAGCTTCATCCCCCGGTAGGGCTGCGGTGTGAAAATGGTAGGCACCGCGATGGAGGCACGAATGGCGTCGAACAGTGACCCTTTGGTCAGCCAGACCTCCCTCTGGCGATCCAGGTCGGTTGCGACCGCGGTATAGGAAACCGGCAGGTCCTCGATATTGCAGTCCCCCACCATATCCCTGAGCGTATCCATGATGCGCCCGCCCTTGAACAGGCCCTCGGAGCTGAAGGCCAGATCCAGGAAACGCACCACGTCCGCTTTCTCCAGCGCACAGGCCCACTTTTTATAGACATCGAGCTTGCCGGCGGCATAGATTCCCCCCACGAGCGCGCCCATGGATGCGCCGGAGATGGATTCGATCTTATAGCCGTGCTCATCCAGCCACTCGATCACGCCGATGTGCGCCAGGCCCCGCGCTGCCCCACTGCCGAGCACCAGGGAGACTGTCCTGCCTTTCGCCATGCCTTATCCTGCTGTCAGTGGGTCGCCGGGTCGGTCCTCGACAGCAGCATACCAGATCCAGGCGGGTCGGTTCACAGCAGGCGATTCGGCACATACG
>JASFKW010000036.1:0-27702 GCA_050118435.1 Gammaproteobacteria bacterium
CAGCCTTGAGCGATCTCGCAACCGCAGCCGGCGCCGCGGCTTCCTCGGCCTCTGAATCCACGAACCCGGACAGCTGCACGACGCCCTTGTAGACCTCCACATTGGTTTCCAAGGCGGAGACCATTTGGTTGCTTATGAGGGCTACTTTGGTCTTGGTGCCGATGGTTGCATCGTCTATGTACTGACCTGCGGTGTCCGAGCCGTTTGCCGGCGCGATGATGACCGCGGAGCCGACAGTGGCCAGTAAGACTGTGTTTATAATGGTCCGCAACATAACCACTTCTCCCTAAGTGTAGGTCGTCGATTGTTACAAGATAGTAATGCGATCATGCCGTATTTGTGAGGCATCGCTGTTTATCCAAGCGGATTACCCGATGCTCAAATATAGGCATCAGGAACGCGCTTTCCTATGGACTGAGCAAACTTTTTCGACGGCCCACGACACAGCGATGTTTTCGGGTTCGGGGAGGCGGACGGGTGGTTTTCTGTGGCCGTCGCCGAGGTGGCGAATATTTGCTGACGCTGTGCTTTGTTGACGCCCAAACAATGCTATTCTTGGCCTGCACTGTTTCTCACTGGATCTGCCTTGCCGGTGGATGGCGGGGCGACGACTATCTGCAATATTCGGTAAGAAGGAGCAGATTATGCAGAGCGGTAAGGTGATAGTGGCGGTTGTGTTGGCGGGGCTGACGTTGACCGGGCTGTCTGCCTGCGAGAAGGAAGGACCTGCCGAGAAGACCGGCAAGGCCATCGATGATGCCGCGTCGGATATTGCTGAGGGGGCGAGTGAAACGGTGGAGACAATCGAAAAGAAGGTCCAGCCGTGATGAGCGCCTTTCTCGCCAAGAATACCGGCAAGGTGGACCGTATCATCCGGGTGATCGTGGGGGCGTTGCTGGTAGGTAACGTATTTATCGGCCTGCAGACGATGGTCGGCTGGATTGGCCTGGTCCTGATCATAACCGGCCTGTTTGGTACCTGCCCAATCTATTCGCTGCTGGGGATCAATACCAGCAGCCTGAGTGAGCGAGTCGGCTTGAGATAGCAATCAACCACAGTCGCTCCTGGTAGAATTGTTTTTGTTTGAGCCGCCCTGTGCGTGGTCTGGGTGAGTCACCAGCCTCGATTTGAAAACTTCCCGGGGCGCGACTTAATCAAGCCAGGAGATTTTGGGTTACCAGCAACGTCTTTGGTCTTCTTCGCAAAATTGAGGTGAAAGTATGGACATACAAGCATTGATCATATTTCTCGCGATCGGAGCCGTGGCTGGCTGGTTAGCTGGAAACTTGATGAAAGGTGGTGGTTTTGGCCTGCTCGGCAATATCGTTGTGGGCATCATAGGTGCAGTCGTGGGTGGTTTTGTGTTCGGCCTGCTCGGTATCTCCGCGGCCGGGCTGCTTGGATCAATCGTGACAGCAACTGTTGGGGCTGTGCTGCTGCTGTTCATTATCGGGCTTATCAAGAAGGCATAATAACTGCCGGCTAGTGCGCCAGCCGGCGTGGTTCATGGCCGCCGTTCGGCGAGCGGTAGCTGGTAGGAATAAACTCGACCCGCACACCGAATGAATCCGCCAGATTCTTGGCCAGCTCGGTGTCGAAGCCGACCAACTCGCCGTCGAGGTTGAAGAAATGGCTCGGCAAGCCGACCGCGAGCAGGCTCGAATACTCTGCCGCAGCAGCGGCAGGACGATGAAGGCAAGCAGGAGTGATGCGGCTTGCTCACCTCGTTCGTGGCCAACAACGCCTTCATCGTGCTGCCTATACTGGTGGAACGTATGCGTACCACCCGATTCATCGTCGCTCTTACGCCGGTCGGCGTATTCGCCATCGGCGGCGAACGGAATGAGCAGCAGTGCTGGGGGCCAGGATTTCGGCGGCGGACATCAGCCGGATGTAGATGTCAGCGATGGGTTGCAGGACCGCAGCGGGTGCTGGCGCGAACCCGGCCGGTTCTTCAGCAGCGAAATCTTGCGCGCCTCATCCCGGCTGAAATTGCTGTCCCCGAAAGCGATGTCAGCCGCCCCGACGAGCACTAGCTAAGCGCGCTCACCGGTGTAGTAACGCTCATCGGGGTCGGCACCGGCGGCAGCGGGGGCACGGTTGGTGGCATACAGCATGCCGAGCGCGCCTGCCCCGGCGGGTGTGTTTGCAGCGTCTGCCGCTCCGAAGGGCGTCTCGGCCCGGTCATGGGCAGCCGGTGCCGGCATGAGGTCGAGGTGGTGGGGTGGGCTGTTGGCACAAGCTGACAGCAGCATTGCGGCGGCACAGGCGACGAGGGATATCAACTTCATTGCATGCTTTGTTCGGCTTCGTCAGATCGCTGTCACGGCCAACCCCCGAGTGGGAACGCCACCCCCAGAAACGCAGGATCTTAACCGTCGAATTGGCCACGAAATGAATCTTTCCACGCAGGCTCTCTCGACTATGTCCAATCGTCCGCCAGACAGCGCCACAGGAACATCGCCACGTATGATCGCCTGAATGATATCGAGGGCAAGGAACGTACGGTCGCTACGAGGCGTTCCTCGCGGACAATCTGTCGCCTGTCTGACTTATTCCGCCCTCAGTGCTTCGACCGGATCCAGTTGTGCCGCTCTGTAGGCCGGGAGCACACCGGCCGCAAGGCCGATAATGACGGCGACGATTTCCGACAACACTACGTAGGTGATCGGGACGTGCACCGGCAGCGCGGGAAACGCGACATGCAAGAGACCCGCAATCCCGACACCCAGCACCAGCCCACTGAGTCCGCCAATGGCGGCGAGCACAATGGCTTCGCCGAGAAACAAACCCAGCACCTGCCTGCGCTGCGCACCCAGGGCACGCAGCAGGCCTATTTCATTGGTGCGCTCGTTGATGGCAATGGTCATGATCGTAACAATGCCGATGGCGCCCACCAGCAAGGATATGCCGCCAATTGCGGCCACGGCGAATGTCAGCACATCGAGCACGGAGCCCAGTACGTCCAGCATCTGCTGCTGGGTTGTAATGGTGACATCGTCCTTGCCGTGACGTGCCACCAGAATATCCCTGATGCCTTTCACCACCTCGTCGGCGGGCGTACCCTCCTCGTACATGACGTCGATCTCAAACAGGGTGTCGTTGTTGAAAAGGCTCAGGGCGCGGGCGGCGGGAATGTACACCGTGTCATCGAGATCAAAACCCAGCACAGTGCCCTTTGATTCCATTACCCCGATAACACGGAAGCGGTGGCCACCGATGGTAATACGCTTTCCGAGCGGACTGCGGTCCGCGAACAGCTCGTGCCTGAGCTTACTGCCGAGCACCGCAAATGCGCGGGGCGCAGTCGGATCGTCTGCCGGCAGAAAACGTCCCGATTTGACTTTCATGCGGAAGGCTTCCGGCAGATCCGGACCGGCGCCGTAGATAGTCGTCCGGCGCCGCAGACGGCCGGCCTCGACTTCGGCATTACCCTGCACGAGAGGCACCACCGCATTGGCAAATGGCAATCGCTTGAGCGCCTGCGCATCTTCGATGGTGAGCGGGCGTTCAGTGCCGAATACGCCCATGCTGGTGCCCGCCGTGGTGGCCTTGCCGGGATTAATGCCGACCAGCGTCGTGCCAAACTGGGTGAACTCGGACAGCACGAATTTGTGGACACCTTCTCCGATGGCGGTCAGCAGGACGACGGCGGCGATGCCAACCGCGATGCCCAGCGCGGTGAGAAAACTTCGCATACGGTGGGCAATGAGCGAAGTGCCCGTGAGCTTGAGAAAGTCATGTGTGCGCATGGCGGCTCACCGTCTGGACAGTGCCAGAACCGGATCCAGCCGGGAAGCGCGGCGCGCCGGCATGACACTGAAGAGAAGACCGGTTGCCAGGGCAACCGTCAGTGCCGCGGCCAACGCCCAGCCGGGCGGATAAGCCGGGAGCACGGGGAATGCGCGCCGAATGAAATAGCTGCCCAGGTGGCCCAATACCAGGCCGGCGCCGGCGCCCACGGCCGATAACATCGCTGCTTCGGTCAGGATCAGCAACAGAATCTGACGCGGCGCGGCACCCAATGCCTTGAGCAGACCAATCTCGGCTGTGCGCTGAGATACTGCAATCAGCATGACGTTCATAATCAGAATACCCGCGACCGCGAGGCTGATGGCGGCGATGCCGCCTACCGCATAGGTCAGTACCCCGAGAATACGATCAAAAGTTTCGAGTACGGCGTCCTGGGTGATCACAGTGACGTCTTTTTCACCCCGGTGGCGTTCCTGAAGCGTGTCGATGACGAACTGCTTGGCCGGTTCGATCGCGGCCCGGCTTTTTGCTTCCATCACGATGCGGAACAGAGAGGACGTGTTGAACAGCTGCTGGGCCGAGGCAACGGGAATAATGACGGTCTCCTGTACATCGACGCCGATGGACCGGCCCTCCGAGCCCATAATACCGATGACACGAAAACGCCGGTCACCGATGCGTATCCATTCACCCAGGGCCCGCTTTGCACCAAATAATTCGTCACGTATCTTGCTGCCGATGACGGCCACCGGCGCAGCACGGTCCAGATCGGTTTCCGGAAGAAAACGGCCCTGTCCCAGTTCCCAGTGACGGATAGCCAGCAAATCAGAGCTGGAACCCAGTATCACGACCTCACGGGAGCGCCGTTTCCAGCTGACTTCGGCCGAGCCGACGTTGATGGGCGCGATCCGCCGCACGCTGCGACTGCGCAGCAAGGCGAGGGCATCGTCCAGGGTCAGGTCGCGGGGTGTCTCCCCCATCATGGTCGTCGGACTGAGGCCGGCCGTTTCCGATCGGCCCGGAAAAACAATAACGAGATTGGTGCCGAGCGACGCAAACTCGCCGGTCACATAGCGTCTGGCACCTTCACCCAGGGAGGTCAGCAACACCACGGCGCACACACCGATCGCCATTGCAATGAGCATGAGCACAGTGCGTGTGGGAAAGCCGCGCAATGCACCCCACGAAAACCGGACCACTTCGGCGCTATGCAGTGGCACGCTGCTCAGCCGAAATGTGGCCATCCATCATGCGCAGCCGGCGCCGCGCGCGCTGGCCCATTTCCGGATCGTGTGTGACGATGATCAGGGTAATGCCGCGCTTATTGAGTGCTTCCAGGATTTCTACCACGTCCTGTCCCGATTTGTGGTCGAGGTTACCCGTCGGCTCGTCCGCCAGCAGCACCCTGGGTCGGGTGACTGTTGCCCTGGCGATGGCCACGCGTTGCCGCTGGCCACCGGAGAGCTGGTCGGGCTTGTGATGACTGCGGTCGGTCAGGTGTAATTCATCGAGCGCCTGCTCAACCAGCGGCCTGCGTTTCTCCGGTGGCAGCCCGGCGAGTATCAATGGCAGCTCGACATTCTGGGCGGCGGTCAGCCGTGGCACCAGATGAAACATCTGAAACACAAAGCCGATTTCGCGGTTGCGGACCTGCGCCTGCTGGGCGTCGCTCAGTGAGGTGACATCCTCGCCGTTGAGCCGGTAGGCGCCGGCACTCGGTGGATCCAGCAAGCCGATCAGGTTCAACAGGGTGGATTTTCCCGAACCGGACGGGCCCATAATGGATACGTATTCGCCGGACGGTATGTTGAGGGTGATGTCATCGAGCGCATGCACTATCTGATCACCAACCCGAAAATCCCGGTGGATATGAGCGAGCTCAATCACTGCTTGTCCGGGGTTCGCGCACGGCGTCGACACCGTCTTCGACACCTTCGCGACCGACCGAAGTGACGACCTCTTCACCTTCAGCCAGCCCGTCGGTGACTTCGGTCCAGGTCCAGTTGCTCAGGCCGGTCTGAATATCGCGTTCTTCGAGCGCGTTATCGCCGGTAAACACCAGTACCTTATTGCCTTCGAGGACGGCTTCTGTCGGTACGCGCAGGACGTTCCTGTGCTCATCGAGAATCACCTCGATATCGGCACTGTACCCGGGCAACATACTCTCGCACTCTTCCGGACACAGAAAATTTACTTCAACTTCCACCGTACGAGCCTGTTTCTCGATTTCCAGGACATAGGGCGCGATACGGCGCACCTTGCCGTCGAAAGTCTTGTCCGCCATGGCATCCAGCGAAATATTGGCCGGCATGCCCACACGGATCTGCGGCGCGTCCACCTCATCAATGGGTGCAGACACATAAAGGCAACTGATGTCGACCAGATCCACCGCGGGTGGCGTCGGTATACCCACGGGCGACGGTGTGACGAATTCGCCGATCTCCCCATTCACCTCGGCGATGGTGCCGGCGAAGGGCGCCGTCAAACGTGTTCGTTCCAGCTCGGCTTCAACGACGTGAATTCTGGCCCGGCTGACGTCTGTGTTTGCGCGTGCCGCATTGCACGCCGCCTGTTGCGCCCGGGCTTCACCGTCGGCCTTGTCGACGGCTTCCTCGGAGACCATATTCTGTGTTCTCAACTGCTGCAGGCGATTGGCTTCCCGCCGAGCCACTTCGGCTTTGATGCACGCCTGGCTGGCGGCGGCTTCAGCCGCCTCGGCCTCGCTGGTGGCCAGCTCGAGTTGCGCCCGTTGATCTTCATTCCACAACTCCATCAATAGCTGATCGCGTTCGACGGCGTCGCCTTCCTTGACCGGCAGACTTGAGATCTGCCCGCCAATCGACGGCGAAATGCCGGCGCGACGACACGCCTTGATTGTCCCCGCGCGGGTGTTGGCAACCGTATCCTGCACCCCACCATAGGCGGCAGCTTCTATTGCCACTGCCACCGGCTTGCTCCTGCCAAATCCGACATACAGCGCCCCGGCGATGGCGAGGGCGACTGCCAGAGAAACGAACAGCTTGTACGGTTTTTTCAGCATCGGGTCTTCATTTCGCGCGGTGCCGATCGAATCGATCGGATTCGACCGTCGGCGGCGGGTGGGGCAGCGGTTCGGCTTCTATTGCTCCGCCGGCGCGGAAGGCCGCGCCACAGCCTTGAAAACGAAGTTGTCGTACGGCAGCTCGCCGACCCGGAACCAGAGAAACTCGTCTGCACGGAAGCGGTTCCAGCCCTCGAAGATGCGTTTGAAATGCGCGCTCTTGCTCGAGAGCTCCGCGTAGAGCGCGTTCGCTGCCTCCAGGCAGGCCTGCATGACGGGGCGCGGGAACGCTCGCAACTGTGCCCCGGCCGCGACGAGGCGACGAAGTGCCGCCGGATTGCCGGCGTCGTAGCGCGCGACCATGTGCACGTTTGCCTCGGCACAGGCCGCCTCGAGAACGGCCTGGTACGACGGGGGCAGCTCCAACCATTTCTTGCGGTTGACGATCACCGAAATCTGCGGCCCGCCCTCCCACCATCCCGGATAGTAGTAATAGCGGGCGACCTTGTGAAAGCCGAGCTTTTCGTCGTCGTACGGTCCGGACCACTCAACGGCGTCGATCGTTCCGCGTTCGAGCGCCTGGTAGACCTCGCCGCCGGCGATTTGCTGCGGCACCGCTCCGAGTCTGGCGAGCACCTGTCCCCCCAGCCCGCCAATGCGCATTTTGAGACCCTCGAGGTCTTCGAGGCTCTGGATCTCGCTACGGTACCAGCCTCCCATCTGCGCTCCGGTGTTGCCCGCCGGGAACTGAATGCAGCCGTACTCCGCAAAGAGATCCGCCATCGCCTCCATCCCCCCACCATAGTACATCCAGGCGTTCTGCTGCCGCGCATTCAGGCCGAAGGGGAGGGCGGTGGCCAGCGCGAAGGCCGGGTCTTTTCCGACATAATAGTAGGGGGCGGTCTGCCCGCACTCGACCGTGCCATTCTGAACGGCATCCAGCACCTGCAGCCCGGGGACGATCTCGCCACCGGCGAACAATCGGATCCTGAATTTGCCGTCGGTTGCCGCGGCCACCCGGTTCACGATCAGCTCCGCTGTGCCATAGAAGGTGTCGAGGCTCTTGGGATAACTGGATGCCATCCGCCAGCGGACCTGCGGCTGGGTCTTGGAAAAGGCCGGTGCGCTGGCCGCGCCGGCCGCAACGCCGACGGCTGTTTGCCTGAGGAATGCGCGTCGTTTCATGTCCTCCTCCAGTTATTCGGAGTTCAGGGCGTCGGATTCAGACATCCACAGGGCCTGGGAGGGATCGGTCTTTACCGTGCGCCGGCAGCGTCGATTTCCTAACGCCGCGCTCGGCCAGCACGACGCCGGGATTGACGCAATGCTCGCTCGCGACGAGCTCGAATCTTAGCACCGAAGCACAGCGGCGGCGACAGGGGTGGCTTTCGGGGAGGAATGTCTATCGCCTTGGCCCGCCCGGCCCTTTCCGGCAAAATCGTGCACTTTCTTCCCCATTCGCTGGTGACCATGCGTTTTCTGTTGGCCTGCTCGCGCTGGATCGATGCGCTCAACGAACGCGTGGGCCGCTATACCGCGTGGCTGGTGCTCGCGTGCATTCTCATCAGCGCCGGCAACGCTGTCGCCCGCTACGGCTTCAACTTCAGCTCGAATGCGTTCCTCGAAATCCAGTGGTATCTCTATTCGATCGTGTTTCTCTGTGCGGCTGGCTATACGCTCAAGCACAACGCGCATGTCCGGATCGATGTCATCTCGGCGCGACTTTCGCGGCGTGCAAGGGCGTGGGTCGATCTTTTCGGGGGACTGGTCATGCTGCTGCCGGTCGCCGCGATCATTCTCTGGCTCGGCTGGAGTGCTTTCCTCGAATCCTTTCGTATCGATGAAACCTCACCGGATGCCGGCGGGCTGCTGCGTTGGCCGATCAAGCTCGTTGTCCCCTTCGCGTTTCTACTGCTCGTCCTGCAGGGCCTGTCCGAGACAATCAAGCGCATTGCCTTCCTGCGCGGGCTCGCCCCCGCAGAGCAGACCGAGCATGATCCCGAGAACGAGTCGCGATGACTGAAACCGCTTTGCGGTTTCGTGCACGCACCGCCCACCGTCCAGTAAACACCGGAGCCGAACCATGGCATTCGAGCTGATGGCCCCACTGATGTTCGCGAGCCTGGCCGTGTTGCTGCTCCTCGGCTATCCGGTCGCGTTTACCCTTGCGGCCAACGGCCTGTTGTTTGCCTTCATCGGTTTCCAGCTCGGGCTGCTGGAACCGGAGCTTCTCCAGGCGCTTCCGCAGCGGCTGTTCGGCATCATGCAGAACCCGTTGTTGCTCGCCGTCCCTTTCTTCACCTTCATGGGACTTGTCCTGGAGCGAAGCGGCATGGCCGAGGACCTCCTCGACACCGTCGGCCAGCTGTTCGGTCCGATGCGCGGCGGTGTCGCCTATGCTGTGATCTTCGTCGGAGCTCTGCTCGCAGCGGCCACGGGTGTGATAGCGGCGTCTGTCATCGCCATGGGCCTGATTTCGCTGCCCGTGATGCTGCGCTACGGCTACTCGCGCCGCCTTTCAACCGGGGTGATCTGTGCCTCGGGAACGCTCGCCCAGATCATCCCGCCGTCGATCGTGCTCATCGTCCTCGCACACGTGCTCAATGCGTCGGTGGGCGACATGTATGTCGGCGCACTCGGGCCTGCGGCCGTCCTGCTCGGCCTGCTCGCGCTCTACGTCGCGCTGGCGTCGTGGCTGTATCCTGCGGCGGCGCCCGCGCTGCCGCGCGCGGCCCGCATTCTCACGGGCTGGCCGCTCTGCCGGCACGCCCTGTTCGTGATGGTGCCCCCGTTGGCGCTGATCTTCGTCGTCCTGGGCTCGATCTTCATGGGTATCGCAACACCGACGGAAAGCGGCGCGCTGGGCGCAGTCGGCGCGCTGGCGCTGGCGGCCGCGAGGCGGCGGCTCGGATTGGGCATGCTGCGTGAAGCGCTCGATTCGACCACGCGGCTTGCGAGCTTCGTCATGTTCATCCTCATCGGATCGACCGTCTTCGCGCTCGTGTTCCGCGCCGTGGACGGCGACCTTTGGATTGAACAGCTGTTCATGATGCTGCCCGGCGGGGTGTGGGGATTTATCGTTACCGTCAATCTCCTGGTTTTTGTGCTGGGGTTTTTTCTTGATTTTTTCGAAATTGCGTTCATTCTTCTGCCGCTGCTGGGTCCGGTGGCCGCCGGCCTCGGGCTCGATCCGGTTTGGTTCGCCATCATGATCGGGCTCAACCTGCAGACCTCGTTTCTGACGCCCCCGTTCGGATTTTCGCTGTTCTACCTGCGCAGTGTCGCCCCGGCCGAGGTCAAGACCGGCGAAATCTACCGAGGCATCATTCCCTTCGTGAGCGTGCAGCTGATCGCGCTGGGGCTGGTGATCGCTTACCCGCGCCTGGTGACCCACGCCACCGAGCGCGCTGGGACGGACCCGTCGACGCTCGAGATGCAGATTCCGTCTATCGACCACGACATCGGGGGTGGGGTGAGCCCGGCACACCCGGCGAACGGTCAAACGCGCGAGGAAGACAAGGCCGCCGCGGAGATCGAGCGCATGCTGCGCGAAAACCAATGACCCTTGATCGGTTGGAGACGAACGCCGGCGCTGAATCGCACCGGACTGCCCGAAGATCAGGGGGCGCCGCGCGCCGGCAGCAGCCGCAGGCGGCCGATGGACCGCTCCGGGGGCGGTCCGTTCCAGGCCAGGGCGTGGGTGCGCCCCGCCTGCCAATCGGCGAGCTGATCGCTGCGCAAGGGCGAGAAGCGATGACCGGACTGCCCCAGCGGCTGCACGCTGCGGCTGGCCGCCCACGCACCGGGGGTGAAGAGCACGCGATAGCCCGGGATGAACAACGGCCGCTGCGGGCGCGACGCTTCGGCCTTGCGCACGTTTACGGTGTAGTCGTCGCCGCCGCTTGGCAGGGGGCCGAGCTGGAACAGGTGACCGAGCAGCGGCTGGCCGGAGAAGGCGTGCGGAAAGACCAGCCGGCGGATGTCGCCGAGCGTACCCGCCCCGCCGGACTCGACCTCGAGCTCGTCCCGGGCCCGCCGCAGCGCGCGCACCCAGATCTCAGCCGGGCCCTCCGTCTCGGCCGTCGTCGTGTCGTCCCAGAAGCTCGAATGACCGCTGCGCACCGTCTCCTGCAGTCCGTTGTAGGCGAGCAGCGCGACGTCCATGTAGGCCGACAGCTCGGATCCCAGCTCGTCGCCGAGCAGGGCGTGAAAGAGTGCCCGGCGCAGCAGCACGAACAGGGCCGCGGCCTGGCTGTCCGGTTTGAAGCGGGCGTCCCACGCCAGCAGCCGCTCGGCCTCGGTCCAGGCCTCGCGATCGAGCGCCCGCAACTCGGGTGCAATCCGCTTGAGCGCTGCCTGGTAGTGGCGAGCTTCGATGCTCAATTGATCCATCTGGATCGCCACCATGTCGTCGAGCGTGAGATCGGAACGCCGCCCTAAGAGAGCCTCAATGCGTTGGGCGCGGTAGGGTGCCATCCAGGAGTGCCCCGGCTGGACAGGGTAGTCGGGTGCAACCGAGCGGTTGTTGGCCGAGACCAGCTGTCCCTCGGGCGGGTCGATCCAGTGGGGGTTGGCCTGCTCGGGCACATAGCCATCCCAGCCGTAGCCCGCGATCCAGCCAGGCACGGGGAATTTCCCCGAGCTGTGCTCGCGAACGGGCAGCCGGCCGGAGACCTGCCAGGCGATGCCGCCGCCGCGGTGGGCGATCAGCACGTTCTGCGAGGCGTGCACGATCAGCGTGACCGCCTCGCGCGCCGCGTCGATGCTCCTTGCGGTGTTCAGCCGGTAGAGACCCTCGAAAGCGGCATCCGGCAGCTCGTTCGTCGATCGCAGCGCGAGCAGGTCATCGCCCTCATAGGTCACAAAGTCCTGCGGCAGGCCGCGCTCCTCGGCGAGCACATCGCTCAGAATGACCCCGTTGCTGGTCTCCCGGATGCGCAGGCGGTGTGTCCGCCCGCCGCGCACCGGGATGCTCTCCCAGTGTTCGCGAACGGGCTCGCTTCCCCCGGGTCTCTGCACGGACCGGCCGTCGCCGGTCAGCCGCTCGATCACCAGGTCCTGGGTGTCGGCCATGGTGGTGGTCATGCCCCAGGCCAGGTCCGCGTTGTGGCCGATGAGCACGAGCGGCAGCCCGGGGATGCTGGCGCCGGTGGCGTGCAGACCCGGGGCCACCAGCTCCTGCTCGAACCAGATGTTCGGGAGGGAGGCCAGCAGGTGGGGGTCGTTGGCCAGGATCGGCCGGTGGTCAGCGGTCCGGCCGGCGGCCAGGGCCCAGGCATTGCTGGCCGGCCCCGGCCGTGGCAGCCCCAGCCCGGCGCTGACCTTGTCGGCTGCGGCGAAGGGATCCGCGAGGGTGGCGCGGATCTGGTCCAGTCCCGCGGGCAGCGGCTCGGGCGGCATGGCCTCGCCGGCGGGAAACAGCTCGCGCGCCCGCTCCGGCCCGACCTGCCGCGCAACGCGCAGGAAGGCGAGTTCCTCTCGCGCGTTGAACGACAGCAGGTAGGCCATGTACTCGATGATGACCAGCGAGTCGAGAGGCGTCCAGGGCGCCGGCTCAAGGCGGGTCAGGAGGTACTCGAGCGGGGGGCGTGTGCCGGCTCGGGTGCGATAGGCATTGACCCCCTCGGCGTAGGCGCGCAGCAAGTCGCGGGCCTGCGCGCCCAGGGCGGCCAGGTTGCGCTGCGCCGCGCGTGCCAGCCCCAGGGTGCGCATGAGCCGGTCGACGGGCAGGGCATGCTCGCCGAAGGCCTCGGCCAACCGTCCGCGTGCGGCCCGGCGCAGCAGGTCCATTTGCCACATCCGCTCGGAAGCGGTGACAAAGCCCTGTGCGAACAGCAGGTCGTCGAGAGTTTCGGCCCGGACAGTGGGCACAGCGTGAGGGCCGTAGTCGACTGTCACCGGGGCCCTGAGCCCGGCCAGGACGAGCTCGCCGTCGTACACCGGCTCGGCTCGCCTTGCCAGCACGTAGACGGTAGCCGCCGCTGCCAGACCCATCAAAAGCAGGGCAGCGGACAGCCAGAACGGCAGGGGGCGCAAACGCATCAGCCTGTCTCCGGGCTCTGCATGGGCGCCAAGTTTAGGCGAAGAAGGTGGTTGCCGGGAAACGGTCTTTCATAATTCATGCGTGCGTGGTTGTACCGCGTGGCAGGCGCACAAGATACCGGCCGGGGCACGGCGATGGGCCTGGACTACCCGTACAGGGTTGCTAAGCTTTCTACATAACAACCAGCGGATAAAGTTGATTGCAGCACACGTTGAGTGTCCCGACCGGGGGCGGTGGCTACGGCCAAGACCACCACGTTGACCTTCCTGAATTCCGGCTGGCGTCGGGTGACGTCCGGGTCGGCTCTAGGAGCCTGCCGGTGAGCGTCAACAGGCGAGGCAGTTGGCGGGCCCGGCGTCAGTTGGGGATCAGTTATGCCTAAACCCGAAGAGCTCAGGAGGATGTTTCAGGAACAGGGATTCATTGGGCCGTTCCAGGCTCTGCACCGGGAAGAATGCTCGCAGCTTATGAGCAGGCTGAGGGCTCAGTCCAACGCCAGAGTGTGGCACAAAGGCAACGCACCGTTCTCGGCGGATTATTACCGTCTGGCGACCCGCCCGGCGCTGATGGCGCTCCTAGAGGCCGTGCTCGGCGAGGATATTCTCCTCTGGGGAGCCTGCCTGATCGGAAAGAAGCCCGGCGAGGCGCATCACTGGCACACGGATATTGAGGGTCATGAACAATCTGGCCTGATGGTGAACATCTGGATCGGTCTGGAGGGAACCAACCGTGGCTCAGCGCCCCGTTTCATTTCCCGATCGCATCGCTTCGGCGAGATCCTCGAGCGAGTCGCTTTTGAGCACGGAACGACAACATCGGAAGTGACAACAGGTGAAGTATTGAAGTGGGCGCAATCACGCGAGCCTCACAGCGAGGTCGTTCACTGCGACGTCAGGGATGGCCAGGCCCTGATGTTTCATAGCAAGCTCTGGCACGGCTCCCGGAACACAAACCCGTTTGTGCGCAACGCCGTGCTTCTTCAGTACGCGACTCCCGACACGAAAATTCGCATTCCCGATCCCCGTCGCCAATACCAGTGGCCTTTCACCTTTCTGCCGGAAAATCCGCCGTGTCTGATGGTGCGAGGGATCGACCGGCTTGGTGTCAATGAACTGGTTGAGCCCCCTCAAACCTCACCGCGAGCGAAGCCGATGGAGCACCTTAAAGAAAAGTATCCTCACTGGCCGTCCTGGGCGGAAAGCATCGACAACCGCCAGCACGATGCCTCTGTCAGGGGATGGCAGGTACGGCACCTGTTTGAAGGGTCCACGCCGTCAATGAAACAGCTCAGCGTGCACAGTGTGACGCTCAATCCAGGCGCGAGACCGCATACTTTGCACGACCACCCCGAAGAGGAGTTGATGGTGATTCTGAGCGGCGAGATCGAAGTCACCCGGGAAGATAAGGGGGATCGAGGGGCGCGGACAGTCAGAGGCGTCGGTCCGGGCTCGATTTCCTATCACCCCGCGCAAGATCGGCACACGCACCGAAACACGGGTCGCAGTCCATCCACGTTCCTGGCCTTCAAATGGCTGGGAGAAAAAAACGCCCTCGGCGACCGCGCGGCTCCTTTCTTCGTGTTCGATCCCGCGACCGATACCAACCAATATCGCACCGATTCATCCAAAGGGTCTACCTTCACCGCTCTGTTGTCTTCCTCGACCCGTTACCTGAGCAGGCTGCACTGTCACCTGGATACTTTCGAGCCGGGAACGGGATATCCGAAGCATGCGGACCCCTATGACATCTTTCTCATCGTGCTTGGCGGAACCGTTCAGATATTTGGGCAGGAATTCAAAGAAAACAGCGTTATTTTCCATCCCGAGGGCGAAGAG
This sequence comes from Gammaproteobacteria bacterium, assembly GCA_050118435.1. GTDB lineage: Bacteria > Pseudomonadota > Gammaproteobacteria > DSM-19610 > DSM-19610 > Thiogranum. The sequence goes on from JASFKW010000036.1 coordinate 14,672, forward strand.
CACAGCCTGACAAACGTCGGCCCAACAACCGCTCGTGTATTGGTGCTGGAATTTCACGGTGCCGGCCATGGAATGAGCATCGACGAAAACCGGATCCAGGATATCGAATGTTGGAACAGGCAGAGTGACCAGGCTGCCGCAGAGCTCGCTCTCACCATTCCGGCTGGCAGGCAAATTATTCTTGTAGACGATGACAGTCTGGGCACGGACTTTTTCGGAAACTATGACGCACGGCCGTTCCTTGAGCACGACGGTCAATACTGGGGGGCGCCGTCGTTCGACGAGATAGGCATCCAGGAGCTCGAACGCATGCGGTCGTCTGGCGCGACGTACCTCGTGTTCTGCTGGCCGGCTTTCTGGTGGCTCGACTTCTACGCCGACTTCCACAGCTACTTGCGGAGCAAATATAAGTGCCTTCTGGCAACCGAAAACGTGAAGGTGTTTCGTCTCGATTGAGGTACGTAGCCCGAACAGTCGGGGTGTCGCGATCGCCTCAGTCCGTCGTCTGCTCTCCGCGCCAATGGCGTGCAAGCCCTATCGCCAGGCCCGCAATCAGCGTGAGAATGCCTGCGCCCGCCTCAAACGGTCGCTCGCGAAGCACAAAATACAGGATTACAGCGTTAAGAAGCACGAAAAGCGCGGGCGTAACGGGATAGCCCCAGGCACGGTAAGGGCGTGGAAGATCAGGCGCATTGAAGCGCAGAATGATCACACCCAGCACAGTCAACAGCGCTATGAGCGTCAGAGTGAAGCCGGCGTAGGACAACACACCTTCGAACGAGCCGGATGCCACGAGCCCGAGGGCCAGCGCCTGCTGCGCGAAAATCGCACGCAGTGGCGCGCCTCCGGCCGTGCGCGCGGCAAGCCCGCGCAGCGAGGGCAAGTCCTCTCCGATCACCTGCAGTACCCGCGGGCCTGCAAACACCATGGCACTGATCGTCGAGACGAGCAGCAAGCACAGCATAACGCTCATGAGCGTGCCGCCCGTTGCCCCGAATATGTTCCTCGCCGAAAGTGACCCGATCTCGATGGTGTTGCGGAGATTTTCAATGGGTACCGTTTTCAGAAAAACAAAGTTGAGGAGCACGTAAAACAGGGTAACCACCAGGGTTCCGTACACAAGCGCACGCGGAACGACACGCTGGGGTGTTCTGACTTCACCGGCAATATAAATTGCCGCGTTCCAGCCGGAGAAGGCATAGGCGACATAGATGAGGGAGACCGCGAAGGCGGGGCTGAGAATATTGTCGATCGTGACTGCCAGGGGCCCGTAGCGGACATCACCCTGCGTCGGAGCGGCCAGACCCGCGATACAGAAGACGACGATCAGTGCAATCTTCAAAACTGTGGTGGTGACATGAAAGCGCTGGCCGACGCGCACGTTGAATGCGTGAAAGGCAGTCACGAGCAGGATTGTCACAATCGCTGTGACGCGCGGGGTGACCGGCAGGAATGTCGCAGCATACTGCCCGAGTGCCATGGCTGCGAGTGCGATAGGCGCGCAGAAGCCCACCGTGACCGAGATCCAGCCGGCCACGATTCCCAGAACGGGATGGTAAACAGAGCCAAGATAATGATACTCCCCGCCGGAGCGGGGCAAAGCGGCCGCGAGCTCCCCGTAGGAAAGCGCGCCACACAGGGCGATCACGCCGCCCAGGAGCCAGAGCGAAAGCAACGCGAGCCCGTCGTGAACACCCCCAAGCTGCAGCCCCAGCGCGGTGAACACCCCGGTGCCCACCATGTTCGCCACCACCACGGTGAAGGCCGTGTAAAAGCCCAGAATTTTGCGATTCTCACCGGTCGTAGGCGCTGTCATTTCATTCCCGGGGCCGATCCAGGCTACGAGTCTGGCCGGGTTTCGCGGGTCTTTCGCGGGCCAGCATGTGCGGCGTTAAGTCTAACAGGTGTCCGCGACGGCGACGTCGCTGCACCCATAGGGGGTCATGGGGCGAGGGAGGGGGTTGCCGCGTGGGATGATCGCGGCGAACGCACCGCGACTTCAATGGGAAACGGGCGGCTTGCGCTGGAAGCCGATCTTCCTGGTCTTCGGCTAGCCGAAGAATTCGAGGCGCGCGTCGGCGGGAAGATCAGACAACACGCCGCAATCGCTGCGGCCGCCGATCGTCCCAGAGGTCCATCGGGCAATCCAGCCGCCGCACCCGACGCGCGCAGCCCGGGTGTGCGAGTAGCGGGCGACACAGGTGTCGAGGTTGGGTGTTCGTGCCTCGGCTACAGCTGTGCTCCTTTGGCTCGGATTGAGCCGGAGCCGTCGAGCGTGAGCAGCACCACGGGACGGCGTGGGCTTCCCGCGATGTGCGCTATCTCAGCTCGATATCAGCCGCAAACGCTGTCGTTGTGTTGAGCGCCTGGCTTGCGCGTCTCTCGCCGGTAGGCGCTGCATCGGAGTCTCCACGGTGCGCCGGGCATCGCCTGCCCGGGATTTCGCGGCCTGCGGCCGGGTAAAGCGCCTGTAGAGATCAACGAACCCGGAATAGTTGTAGGTGGTGTGCATGCCCCATGTCCTCCCGATGTGCTCACCGAATCTGATAGTCAAATTGCGTGCCAGTTAAGGCCGTCGGGAGGCGGCTGTTCAACATGTGGATTTACATGTATTTGTCCGGTGTCGGCCGTTGCTGCTCGTCACGACGGTCGCACACTCGCGGTGCTGCGCGGAGAATGTGCACCAGGATGACGCGGCGAGGGCGGTGGGCGGGCCTTCGTTGGCTCGCCTTGTCTCAGGTCGGCGGTTAAGATAGCGACGGGACGAGTGGAGGGCGCGATGCCGTTGTGGCAGCGATTTCTCATCACTGTGGCTGCCATGCTGGCCGCGAGCTTCGTGGCCGGTCTGCTGTGGCGTGCCCTGTTGGATGCGCGTCTGCCGAGCTATCTCGCCGGGGTGGCAGGTGGGCTGGCGGCGCTGCCGGTATGGGAGCTCCTCAAACCCCGCAAATCCCGACGCTGAGGCGCGGTAAGCCATGTTTCGAAACACACTGTCAGTCTTGCTACCGGTTTTCGCCGTTTTCGCCCTGGGGCGCGTTTCACACCGAAATCTGTCCGCCAAATGACTTCGGTGAAGTCACGGCACGGCCGGTGATCGTCTATCTTCACGGCTTCAGCAGCGGTGCCGCGTCCACCAAGGCGCGTTTCTTCCAGACGGCTCTCGCGCCCGGACCCGTTGTCGTACCGGAGTACCCGACCCACCGGCCGCACGCAGCGGTTGCGGCCGTCATGAGCTGCATCGACACGACACTGCGCCAGCATGGCGGGCAGCGGCTCATGCTGATCGGCAGCTCGCTGGGCGGTTATTACGCCCAGTATCTCGGTGCTCATCTGGATGCCGTGGACAGGGTGGTGCTGATCAATCCGGCGCTGCAACCGCAGCAAACACTCGCGCCATACATCGGGCGCAATATCAACATGGTCACTGGCCAGGCTTTCGACTTCAGCCGGCGCGATTTCGAGGCGCTCGCTGGGTACGACCTGGCGCCGCAGGTGACGCCGGCGCCTACACTGGTGTTGCTCGATGAGGGCGATGAGATCATCGATTATCGCTTCGCGACTGAGCGTTACAGGGATGCCGGTCGCGTGATCGTGTACCCGGGCGGCAGCCACCGATTCGAGCATCTGGGTGAGGGCGCTGCACAGATCAAAGCGTTCGCGGGCGAGTCATCCGGATAGCCTGTCCGGTCCGCCCGGTGCCAGACCGGGTTTCGGGCAGGATGATCTGTTTTCGCAGCGCACGGGTGTGCTGCGGCACAGGGGTTCGGCTATCAGCGGTGGGCCGTGAGAAAAATGTTGACGCTGAAATGAGAATGATTATCATTTGCACATGAGATCCAATCCGGGCTGACAGGAGGTCTCAGCATGTGCATGCATTCAGATCAATATTGTGCTGAAACAAAAGACAAGAAAAGCGATTGCAGCATGCGAAAAAAGCTCTGGCAGCTCGATTCCCGTTTCCACTGCAGCCTCATTGGCACATGCCTGTCGGTGAGAGAGTTGAGGAAGCTGTGTCGGAAAATCGGCATCAGCGTGCAAGCCACGCTGAGCGATTACGAGTTACATCGGTCCTTTGTCGAGATCGGGGGGCAACAGACTTATTCTTCACGACGGCTGCAGAAGTACCTGGACCAGAAGTATCGGGCCGCAATCCGCCATTTCGCCGGGGCACAAGACGACACCGCACTTGAGAGGTTCTGGGTGGCGGCCGTCGAATCCGGGGACATCGCCCCTGCCTATTGGGCGCTGGTGACCCACCCACGGGTGTCCAGTGTGCTGGAGGACCGGGCATACGGCGAAGTTCACATGATGTCCCATCTCGCTGGCGGCACGATTCGGATCGACGTGCGAGAACTCGTTCGATTGCAGCACCTGACTCGAAGGCTCAGGGGGAAACTTGCCGCTACCGAATCCAGGGCTCAGGCGCAGATCGAGGAAAAGGACAACAGGATCCGCCAGCTCAATGACCGATCGATGCAGGCACAAGATGCGGTTAGGGGCCTCGAAGCGGCCCGGGAGCAGCTGGCCGCGTTGGAAAATGATCCCTTCTTGCGGCGGCAGAGCAAGGAGATTGAAGAAATCGGGGCAAAGCTCAAGGCCGAGCAGGCACGGGCGGAAGGCGCTGAATTCGACGCACAAGCATGGAAAAAGCGGGCCGTTGAAAGCGGCGACCGCCATCTGCAGCTGCAGGCGCAACTGGAGGAGCTGCGCGCGGAGCGCGACGCCCTTGAGGCTACGCTGGCGAAGCTGGTGGCACCGGATCGCAACGCGAGCAACGAGCGCTCAACTCAGGAAGGTTTCCTGAACAGTATCAACCTGCTTGGTCGTTGCATCCTTTACGTCGGAGGGCGAAGCCGCCAATGCGCTCATTTCCGCGCCCTGGTGGAACGCCAGAATGGCCAGTTTCTACATCACGAGGGAGGATTGCACGGCGGTCGACTGCAGCTCGGAGCGATGCTGCCGAAAGCCGACGTTGTGCTTTGCCCACTGGATTGCGTCAGCCACGACGCGGCCAATCGGATCAAACAGTTCTGCAAGCGATACGGGAAAAAGCTGGTGTTACTGCCCAGGTCGAGCCTGGCAGCCTTTACTCGCGGGCTGACTGAGCTGGCTGCTTGATCGTCCGCCAAGCGATGCGCGGTCTGGCCGACCCGGGGGCGCTGTCGGCGAAGCTGCGAATCCGGGAAAATTACATCTGCGACTGCAGGTAGTCTTGCAGTCCGATATTCTCAATCAGTCCGAGCTGCTGTTCCAGCCAGTAGGTATGATCCTCTTCCGTGTCCTTCAAAAGACCTTGCAGGATTTCCCGGGTTCCATAGTCCTCTACCGACTCGCAATGCGCGATCACCTCTTTCAGGTGGTTGATCACGCTTAATTCCATCTCGAGGTCATTGTTGAGCATTTCGGGGACGTCTCTCCCCACCTTGAGCGGCTCGCGTGCCGACAGATCAGGTGTGCCCTCTAGAAACAGCATGCGCTCGATCAATCGGGCGGCGTGTTCCGTTTCTTCCTCCATTTCATGATGTATGCGCTCATGGAGCTTGTGCAATCCGGAGTTTTCGTACATTTTGGAATGAACAAAATATTGGTCTCTTGCAGTGAGCTCCGCGCTTAACAGGTTGTTGAGATTCTTGAGTACCTCGTCATTGCCCTTCATTGGGTTACTCCTCTGGTAGCTTCTCGATTCGCTCAAGGTTTTCTGTCTGAGGGCAACTTATCCCGTTTTGCTGCATTTTGAAACTCCGAACAATCGTCCGGGCGGCTGAATCCAGGGCCTCGATTAAGGCGACCAGATCCGTCAGATCCTGCTCGGATAGGGCGATGCGTGCCATCTCCGGATCGCCGGCGCGCAGCTCGCCGGCGCGGGCCCGCTCACTGTTGTCGCGGTAGTTCTGCATCGCAGCCTCCAGGGTGCCCAGGCTGCCGTCGTGCATGAAGGGTGCGGCGTGGCCCAGGGCGGCAAGCAGGGCCAGGCAGTGCAGCGCACGGCGCTGAGGCGACTTCGTGTCAGCGGAGGGAGAGATCTGTGTAGACAATTGCGACGACATGGAAGAGATACCTCTTTGCTTTCAATAGATTATCGAATTTTCGCGAATAGGCGGCAGCGCAGACCTTGAGGGCGAACAAGCATGCTAATGAGAATTATTCGCAACCGCAGGAAAAACGCTTGACCTTGGGATCCGGAGTCCAGAGGTGCGCGTAGAGGTGCGCCTACCGGCGCTCCACGACATGTGTCAGATCAGGCCCGAATGCTTTGTACGTCGTGGCAAAAGGGTTGGTAGGGTCGTTGAGGCGTGTTGGTGAGCTGGACAGCAACCGTCACAATGCCCAGGTGACAGTCGAATTGAAGCGCTTCAGGTATTCCGGAGACGCTTTCGTATGCGCCAGCCCACGATGGCCGACGCATCCCGTCGGCGATAATACGCCTGTTCCGGCTCCGCCGGCGGTGATTGGACCGGTCGGCCTGCTGCAGGGTTGCATGCTCGACCTCATCGGTGTGACCCTAAGGACTGCGGTGACAGCACGATGCATATAGCCTTTCTGAATATCCAGGGAAACTTCGATCCCCAGGATCGCTATTGGACGGCGCATCCGGATTTCGGAGGCCAGCTTGTCTACGTCAAGGAAGTCGCGCTCGCCCTGGGCCGCATGGGGCACGAAATTGACATCGTCACTCGCCGCATCCGCGACGCGGAATGGCCGGGGTTCGAGGCCGATATAGACGGCTACCCGGGCGAGCCCAATGTGCGCATCGTTCGCGTGCCCTGCGGCGGCGAAGGATTCTTGCGCAAGCAGGACCTGTGGCCTTACATTGCCACGGAATGGGTGCCAAATCTAATCGATTTCTACCGTCGCGAACGTCGGCGCCCGGACGCGGGCACGTCGCATTATGGCGATTCCGGTCTGGCGGCGGCTGTGTGGCAGCAAAGGGGTGGTCCACATTACACTTTCACGGCACACTCACTTGGCGCGCAGAAGCTGGAGCGCCTGCTGATCTATAACAACGCCGATATCGAAGATCTCGACAGGAAGCTGTTCTTTTCGCGACGCATTGCGGCCGAACGCGTTGCCATGAATCATGCCGCGCGGGTGATAACCTCGACTCGTCAGGAGCAGCATGAGCAGTATGGCCATCTGGCCTATGAGGGCGCGGTCGACATCGTTCAGACGAGCCGATTTTCGGTTATTCCCCCTGGCGTGAACCTGCACATCTTCGACGCCGGAGTGCACGGTCCGGACGATGAACGGATCGGACCTCACCTCGAGCAGATCCTGAAACGCGACATTGCGGAGGAGCGGCGCGGGCTGCCGCTCGTAATCTGCTCGAGTCGCCTCGAGGCAAAGAAGAACCACGTCGGGCTGGTGCTGGCCTTTGCTCGCAGTGCGGAGCTTCAGGCTGCGGCAAACCTGTTTCTGGTCGTGCACGGCGTGGAGGACATTCGCCGTGGTATGAGCCTTTCTGTCGAAGAGCAGCCGATCATGGACAAAGTCGTTGCCACGTGCGAGGCTTCGCGACTCTGGGGAAAGGTCGCGGGTTGTTCGCTGGCTAATCAGACGGAGCTGGCGGCAGCTTATCGTCACCTCAGTAAGCGTCATTCTGCTTTTGCTTTGCCGGCCCTCTACGAGCCTTTTGGCCTCGCTCCTCTGGAAGCCATCGCAGCCGGCCTGCCGGCGTGCGTTACCCGCGCGGGAGGACCGAGTGAGTCTCTCTACGACGAGAAGACGGGCACCGAGTACGGAGTGCTGGTCGACGCCTCCGACCCGTGTGCAATCGCAGAAGGGTTGTTACGTCTGGTGGGACCTTCCAACGAGTGGCAGCACTTTCGCGATGCCGGCCGCGACCGCGTGCTGGACCGGTACACCTGGGAGGCAACGGCCAGGGGGTATTCCGATGTGCTGGCATCAGTAGCCGAGCAGGGGATGGAAACGGCCGGCCTGCTGAAGATTCCCGAATTCTTTACTGCACCCGGGACCGCTACGGATATCAGCATCGACATACTGAGAGGCATTGGCGCGGCTTGCTGAAGACTGCATTGACAAGGCCTCATGTCTCTCGACGGGAGGCCGTGGATACATCCCTGTAATCAGTGCCCGTGCGCACTGCATGCTTTAGTGCTAGCCTTCTCGTCCATGGATTTCTTTGCCAGCCCGGTCGCAGTCAGTCTTGCCAGCCACCCCCGGACACCTTGTCGGGCAATACATGGTCTCGACGTGCTGATGAGCACGGCGCAGGGCGATAGCCTCGGCCTGGTCTTCGTTCTGGAATGTCATCTCTCGGCGTTGCGCATCCCCGCGCCCCGGCCGTCCAGACGGGCGGACGGGCTGTGGCGCCACACCTGTTTCGAGGTCTTCGCCATGGCGGAGAAGGGGCCCGGCTATCGTGAGCTCAACCTCTCGCCCTCGGGCGAATGGGGGCTTTACGATTTTCGCGGCTATCGCGACGGCGTGAAGCTGGAGACTGAGCTGGCCCCGGAAATCGCGGTGCGCAGGACCCCGAGTGGATTGGAGCTGGATGCGCAGATCGACCGGGGTCTCCTACCGCAGGGCCGACGGCTGCGGCTGGTGTTGTCTGCGGTCCTCGAGGATACAGACGGCGTGCTCTCTTACTGGGCGCTGCAGCATCCGCCGGGCAGGCCCGACTTCCATCACCCTGACGCGTTCGCGGTGCAACTGGAGCTGTCCTGAATGCAAGCCTTCAGCAGACTTGCCAAGGGCTGCATTGAGAAAGCCTCATGTCTCTCGGCGGGCCGCCGTGGATACATCCCCGCAGGCTTGACGGCCGCCTCCCTGCGGCCGACACCCGTCGACAGCCATGAGACTTGTTCAGCGTGCGGCGTAGTGATAACGGAGTGCGGCCATGAAGTGGGGTATTGATCGCCTGCTGGATCAGCCCGCGCCGCGTCGGCCCCTGAAGGGGCGTCGGGTCGCCCTGCTGGCCCATCCGGCGTCTGTGACAGGCGATCTGACCCATTCTCTGGATGCCCTGGCGCGGTTGCCGGACGTTCGGCTGACCGCTGCCTTCGGTCCGCAGCACGGGCTGCGCGGGGACAAGCAGGACAACATGCTGGAGTCACCGGACTTTGCCGACCCGGTTCTGGGCATCCCGGTCTTCAGCCTGTACGGCGAGGTGCGCCGGCCGGCCCCGGCCATGATGGACAGCTTCGACGTGCTGCTGGTGGATCTGCAGGACCTCGGTTGTCGCATTTACACTTTCATCACCACCCTGCGCTACGTCCTGGAGGCGGCAACGCAGTTCGCCAAGCAGGTTGTGGTGCTGGACCGCCCCAACCCTGTGGGGCGACCGGTCGAAGGGCTGGTCCTGCGTCCCGGCTGGGAGAGCTTCGTGGGCGCAGGCCCTCTGCCCATGCGCCACGGCCTCACCATGGGCGAGCTGGCGCTGTGGTTTGTGCGCACCCTGAATCTGGACGTGGACTGCGAGGTGTTGACCATGGAGGGCTGGGCGCCCGGGACGGGGCCGGGCTACGGCTGGCCTCTCGGCGAGCGCGCCTGGGTGAATCCCAGTCCCAACGCGCCCAACCTCTGGATGGCCCGCTGTTATCCGGGCACGGTCATGCTGGAGGGCACAACGCTGTCCGAAGGGCGCGGCACCACCCGGCCCCTGGAGCTGTTTGGGGCGCCGGGTCTGGAGCCCCGAAAGCTGCTGGCCGCTATGCACCGCCTTGCGCCCGACTGGCTGCAGGGATGCCGGCTGCGGGAGTGCTGGTTCGAGCCCACCTTCCACAAGCACGCGGGGAAGCTGTGCGCGGGGATCCAGATACACGTGGAGGACGGCGCCTACGACCACGATGCTTTCCGGCCCTGGCGTCTGATGGCATTGGCTTTCAAGGCCATTCGTCAGTTGCAGCCGGATTACGAGCTTTGGCGGGACTTCCCTTACGAATACGAATACGACCGTCTGGCCATCGACCTCATCAACGGTGGCGAGTCGCTGCGCCAATGGGTGGACGACCCCAAGGCCACGCCGGGGGATCTGGAAGCGCTGGCCGCGCCGGACGAGCTGGCCTGGGCGGCGGAGCGCGAGGCGGTGATCCTGTACCGGTGAAGCGCTTGCAGCGCCAAGTGTCGTGCGCTACGCGGGACGGAACCGCGGTCCTCCGTGCGTGTCTATCGTTGCTGAGCAGTGTGCGCTAGAGTATGCCAAACGCGGTCAGAAGGCGCTCGCTCCACAGTGCTCTGTCAAATGGGTGACGGAAGCGGCTAGATTTTTAGCCAGGAGCAAAGAAGGCGATTGTGAGCGAGCTGCACGGCGCGCGCCTCGACCCGGCCAGCGGGGACAATCGCGCAGGTTTGGACCCGGCTGCCGGGCGGGGCGGGGCGCGTTGCACGAGCAGAGGCGATTCGGTGGACAAGAACCAGAGCCGAGAAATGCATCGACCGTCAGACCGATTTGTCACATCGCCGGAACACCGCAGGCGCGGTGGCGCCAAGTCGGCATATGCGCCGCCCACCGCGCTCGAACGCTGGGCGCTGGCCCAATTGCTCAGGTTGTCGGGCAATCCGCCGGTTCAGTTCGTTTTCTGGAACGGCGCAAAATGGCCGGCTTCCGACAGCGAAACGGTGGCTCGCCTGCATATCCGCAATCGGCGCACCCTTTGGCAATTGCTGCGGGACCCCGATCTGCGCTTCGGCGATGCCTACACCCGTGGCGATCTTGAAATCGAAGGTGACCTCATCGAGTGCCTGGTGGGGCTGTATCACGGGGCACGGGCTGCGCAGCAGGATAATGCGCTGCGCAGCGGCCGGCAGCGGCGTGCGAGGCGGAATACGCCGGCCGGTTCCCGCAGCAACATCCATCATCACTACGATCTCGGCAATGACTTTTTCCGGCTCTGGCTGGACCAGGAAATGGTGTATACCTGCGCCTACTTTCCCACCGACACGCTCAGTCTCGAACAGGCGCAGCATGCCAAGATGGAACACGTGTGCCGCAAGTTGCGTCTGCAGCAGGGCGAGACCATTATCGAGGCCGGATGCGGCTGGGGATCGCTGGCGCGCCACATGGCGCGCCATTACGGCGTGCGGGTGCGAGCGTACAATATCTCCCATTCTCAGATCACCTACGCACGGGAACGGGCGGCGGCCGAGGGGCTGGACGGCCAGGTGGAATTCGTCGAAGACGACTACCGCAATATCAGCGGCCGGTGTGACGCCTTCGTGTCTGTCGGTATGCTCGAGCACGTCGGACCCGACAATTACCCGGCCCTCGGCGGTGTCATCGAGCGATGTCTGGCGCCGCATGGCAGGGGCCTGCTGCATTCGATCGGTCGCGACCAGCCCTGGCCCATGAATGCATGGATCGAGCGGCGCATCTTCCCCGGCGCCTATCCGCCCACCCTGCGCGAGATGATGGCGGTGCTGGAGCCCGCCGGCTTTTCGGTGCTCGACGTCGAGAACCTGCGCCTGCACTACGCGAAGACGCTGGAGCACTGGCTGGCGCGCTTTGAGGCGCACGCTGATCAGATACAAGACCGCTACGATGCGTCCTTCGTGCGCGCGTGGCGACTCTATCTGGCGGGATCGCTGGCGGCATTCCTCACCGGCTGGCTGCAGCTGTTTCAGGTGGTCTTCACGCGGAGCGGCGAGAATGCCATCCCGTGGAGCCGGGCCCACCTCTACAGGGAGGGGTGCTGAACGGTCATGGAGCGCTGCGACGTACTGATCGTCGGCGGTGGACCCGCCGGGAGCAGCTGCGCCTGGGGGCTACGCAACGCCGGGCTGGACGTGGTGATCATGGACAAGGCCCGCTTTCCCCGCGACAAGGTGTGCGCCGGCTGGATCACGCCGGCGGTCGTCGAAGCGCTGCACCTCGACACAGAGGCGTACCGTCGGCGGCTCACCTTTGAGCCAATCACGGGCTTTCGCATCGGGCTGCTCGAGTCCGCCATGCTCGAAAGCCGTTATGACGAGCCGGTGAGCTTCGGCATCCGCCGCTGCGAGTTCGACGACCACCTGCTCAGGCGATCGGGCGCCCGGCTGCGCGTGGGCGAACCGGTGCGATCGCTGTCACGCACGCCGCGCGGGTGGGTCGTGAACGAGTCTCTGGAAGCCGCAATGCTGGTCGGCGCCGGCGGTCACTTCTGCCCCGTGGCGCGCGTCCTGGGTGCGGACGTCGGCGGCGGTGAGCTGGCGGTGCACGCCCAGGAGGCGGAGTTCGAGCTGGACGCTGCACAGCAGGCGGCGTGCGCCATCGAGCCGGGCCGGCCCGAGCTGTTCTTCTGTCAGGATTTCAAGGGCTACGGCTGGTGCGTGCGCAAGGGCAACTTTTTGAACATCGGCCTGGGGCGTGAAAGCAACGACAGCCTGCCCCGACACGTAGGCGCCTTTCGCGACTTCCTGGTCGAGCAGCGGCTGGCACCGGCCGATCAGGCGCCGCGGTTCAAGGGGCACGCCTATCTGCTCTACCCGCACTCTGCGCGGGCGCTGGTCGACGAGCGTGTGCTGCTGATCGGGGATGCGGCGGGTCTCGCCTACAGCCAGAGCGGGGAGGGTATACGCCCGGCGGTCGAATCCGGGCTGCTGGCCGCCGCGACCATCCGGGCGACTGCAGGCCGCTACGATCGAGATACCCTGTCAGGCTACAGCGAGCGGCTGACGGCGCGCCTCGGCCCGCGCCCCGCCCGCGACTGGTCGGCATGGCTGCCGCCGCGCTTCAAGGCGCGCCTCGCCGCACATCTGCTGCGGCGCCGCTGGTTCTCCCGTCACGTGCTGCTCGAGCGCTGGTTCCTGCACAGCCACGAAACGCCGCTTGTCCTCGGCTGAAGGGACTGATGCAATACGGGGACAGACCACGGTTTATGGGCCAGGGCGGAAGCCGCCCCGTAAATCGAATCCTGGAAATCGTGGTCTGTCCCCTGTTTTGAGGGGAACGGTCCGTGCCGAAGTAGATGAAGGTGATCCTGGCGTGCACCCTGTGCCTCGTCTTGGTAACCGGGCTGGTGTTGCTTGTCCAGCGCCTGTTTTAGGCTAGGCTTTAGGCGACGCTGGAGCTTCCAGTAATTAGAAGAGGAGGG
>JASFKW010000037.1:0-27676 GCA_050118435.1 Gammaproteobacteria bacterium
TGCTGCCGCTGGTGTTCTCGCTGGTGCAGGGAGAAGGGAAAACCATGGATGCCGGGCTGGCACCGGTGGTGCTGCTGGCGCTGTTTTACACCGCGTTCAATGTACTCGGTGTGCTGCTGCTCTGGCCGTTAACGCGGCGGCTCGGACGTTGGCTGGAAGGGCGCTTCCGGGCGCGCGAGAAACACGAGGACCGTCCGCGCTATCTGGACCACACCCTTGCGGAGATGCCGACGCTGGCGATGCGTGCCCTGGTGCTCGAGCTCTACCGGGTGGCGGCCCTGGCGCGCAGGGTGTCCGACCGGGCGATGAACGAAGGCAACGGCTCGCGGGAACTCGCCAGTGAGCGCGATGCCGCGGTGCGTCTCTGCAGCGCCATCGACGACTTCGCCGCCCGGCTGCAGCGCGGCCGATTGATTCCGGTCCTGGCGGATCGTCTGATGCAGGTGCTGCGCGCTGCAGACGATTTCCGATCGGTCAGTGAGACCGCAAAGGAGATGGCCTCCTTCAGCGGCCTGGCCGCGCAGGTGCACGAGGGTGAGCTGCTGCAGCTGCTCTCGGAGTACCGTGACTCCATCAACGCCTTCCTGGACCGAGCAGACCCACTGGCGAAAGATTTCCGGCTCCAGAATCTGAGCGATAGCCGGGACACGATTCTGCTGTCCTACCAGCCGTTGAAGCGGGCGGTGCTGATGGCCGGGGTCAATGACCAGTTGCGTGTCTCGGAAGTGGCGATGCTGCTGGACTACATCCGGGGTCTGCGCAGTATCGTGGAGCAGACCGAAAAGGGCACCCGCGACATCATCGAGCTGATGGCCGCCACCGGCGGTCGCGGCAAAGTCCCCGCGGCCGGTGGCGAGACAGCCTCAGCCGACCAGGGCCCCGAACCTTCATCGGCGCCCGCCGAGCCCGATCGCCGCGCCGGTGCAGAGCAGCCTCGACAGGAGGATGAACTCGTTGGCGCGGCGCCGTCAGGGGACGTCGAACGAGGACGTACTTCGCAGTAAGCCGTCCGGCTCCCACGCCATGTATCTGCGTCGAACGAGCCCTGTAGGTTGGTGCTGAGCGCAGCGAAGCCCAACTCGCCGCGGAACAGAGCTATGATGCGATCGTTGGGCTTCACCTTGGTTCAGCCCAACCTACCCGCTCAATATTCTTCGTGTTCCCTTGTGTCCCTTCGTGGTTGACCGACGACTCGCTTTCTTTCCGCGGCGATCCCCTCCTGCAACAGCCGGTGGGATGGGTTGAGCTTGCAAAGCCCATACTTCCCGGATATTTGGGCTTCGCTGCGCTCAGCACCAACCTACGCCTATCGTGTGAAGGGACGGGTGGCGTCAGCGGGTCGGGGGGCCTTCGAGGGTGCCGAGGTGGTCGCGCAGGCGCTCGATCTCATCGAGCAGATCCAGTGCCAGGGCGACGCCGGCCGCGTTGATGCCGAGGTCGTGCTGCAGACGCACGGCGCGCTGCATCCGCCGCAGCGCCGAGCCCGGAAAGCGCCACTTGGCCGGCTCCTGCCCGCGCGGCTCCACCACGCCCACCTCGACCAGCTCGACAATCACCTCGCTGTGCACCCGGCACACGTGACACAGCTCATTCAGGGAAAACTCGATGGTTTCGTCCAGCAGGATGCCGACGCGGGTGTCCCGTTCCTTGCTCATTTGCCCATCCCCAGTCTGGTGCGCGGATTGAACGGCAGCTCCGCGGCGAAGCGCCGGTAGGCGTCGCGGGCGGCCTCCGTGTTGGCGGGCGGTGTCTCGATCCCCAGGACCGCGAACTGGTCACCCGGCGGGTTGCCCGGCAGCCCGCGCCCCTTGAGCCGCAGCTTGAGGCCGGGACGTGCCCCGGCCGGCACCTTCATCTCCACGCTGCCGCCGAGCGTGGGCACGGAAACCTGCGCGCCGAGGGCGGCTTCCCAAGGCGTCACCGGCAAATCCAGATAGATGTCGCGTCCCTCCGCGCGAAACAGCCGGTGGGGCGCGTACTCCACCTCCAGATACAGGTCACCGGCAGGGGTGTCTTTGCCGATGCCGCGTCCCCCTTCGCCGGCCAGCCGGATGCGCTGGCCCTGCAGCACGCCCTTGGGGATCTTTACCCGCAGGCTGCGCGGTCTGAGCTCCACATGCCCCGCGGCGTCGTAGTGGGGCACCTGCAGCGACAGGCTGCGACTGGTGCCGTGGTAGGCGTCCTCCAGACTGATCTGCAGCCGGGCGTGCAGATCCTCGCCACGGGCGCGAAACTCCCGGTGAAACTCGCGGCCGCCCGGCTCGAAACCGAAGCCGCCGAACAGGGACTCGAAAAAGTCGCTGAAGCGGCCCGCCTCGGCGCCGGTGAACTCGCGGTGATAGGTGCGGCGCCCGCCGCCTTCCCATCCCGGCGGCGGCCGGAACTCCTGCCCATGGCGCCAATCCCGGCCCAGCTGGTCGAAGGCCTGGCGCTTCTCGGGATCCTTAAGAACCTCGTAGGCCTCGCCCAGCTCCTTGAATTTCGCCTCCGCGTCGGGCTCCTTGCTGACATCGGGGTGGTATTTGCGCGCCAGCTTACGGTAGGCGCGCTTGATGTCGTCCGGAGACGCGTCCCGAGCCACACCCATGATCTTGTAATAGTCTTTGTATTCCATCGCTGCCTGTTCGGTCGGATGCGCGTTTCAGTTCGCCGCCTCGTTGTAGTGGCCGGCTCGATCGAAGACGATGGCACCGTTTTCGGCCTTCACCCATATTCTGTCGCCGGGACCGAAGCGGCCGGCGACGATCTCCCGTGCCAGCGGTGTCTCCACCTGCTGCTGGATGGCCCGCTTCAGGGGCCGGGCGCCAAAGACCGGGTCGAAGCCGGCTTCCGCGAGCACGTCCAGCGCCGCCGGTGACAGCTCCAGGGCCATGTCGCGCTGCGCGAGCCGCTCGCGCAGGTAGCGCAGCTGCAGCCGGGCGATGGCCTGGATTTGATCGCGGCTGAGCGGGTGGAACACCACCACCTCGTCGATGCGATTGATGAACTCGGGGCGGAAATAGCGCCCCACGATCTCCATCACCGCCTGCTTCATCCGCGCGTAGTTTTCCTCTCCGGCCATTTCGCGGATGACGTCCGACCCCATGTTGGAAGTCATCACGATGACCGCGTTGCGGAAGTTGACCGTCCGCCCGTGGCCGTCCGTGAGCCGGCCGTCGTCGAGCACCTGCAGCAGCAGGTTGAAGACCTCGGGGTGCGCCTTTTCAACCTCGTCGAGCAGAATCACGGCGTAGGGCCGGCGGCGTACCGCCTCGGTGAGATAGCCGCCTTCCTCGTAGCCGATGTAGCCGGGTGGTGCGCCGATCAGGCGCGCCACCGAGTGCTTTTCCATGAACTCGGACATGTCGATGCGCACCATCGCCTCCTCGCTGTCGAACAGGAATTCAGCGAGCGCCCGGGTGAGCTCCGTCTTGCCCACGCCGGTCGGCCCGAGAAACAAAAAGGAGCCGCTGGGACGGCGCGGATCGGCGAGCCCTGCGCGCGAGCGGATGATGGCGTCGGAGACCACGCGTACGGCTTCATCCTGGCCGACCACCCGCCGGTGCAGGGCGTCCTCCATGTGCACCAGGCGGTCGCGCTCGCTCTCCAGCATCTTGGCGACCGGGATGCCCGTCCAACGCGAGACCACCTCGGCGATTTCCTCCTCGGTAACCCGGTTGCGCAGCAGCTGCGCCTTGGGCGCCCCGGTCTCGTCGGCGGCGGCGAGCTGCTTTTCGAGCTCCGGGATGCGCCCGTACTGGAGCTCGGACATGCGGGTCAGATCGCCGGCGCGGCGCGCCGCCTCCAGCTCGGTGCGCGCCCGGTCCAGCTGCTCCTTGATGTGCTGCGTGCCCTGAACGGCCGCCTTTTCGGTCTCCCAGATTTCCTTGAGGTCGGCGTATTCCTTTTCCAGCTCGGCGATCTCGGCCTCGAGCGTTGCCAGACGCTTTCTGGACGCCTCGTCGCTTTCCTTGCCGAGCGCCTCGCGCTCGATCTTGAGCTGAATCAGGCGCCGGTCGAGTCGGTCCATCACCTCCGGCTCGGAGTCGATCTCCACCCGGATGCGGCTGGCGGCTTCGTCCACCAAGTCGATGGCCTTGTCGGGCAGGTTGCGGTCGGTGATGTAGCGCTGCGACAGCGTGGCCGCGGCGACCACGGCGGGATCCGTGATCTCGACGCCGTGGTGGACCTCGTACTTTTCTTTCAGGCCGCGCAGGATGGCGACGGTGTCCTCGACGCTCGGCTCGTCGATAAGCACCTTCTGGAAACGCCGCTCCAGGGCGCCGTCCTTCTCGATGCTCTGACGGTATTCATTCAGGGTGGTGGCGCCGATGCAGTGCAGCTCGCCGCGGGCCAGGGCCGGCTTGAGCATGTTGCCGGCGTCCATGGCGCCCTCGGCCTTGCCCGCGCCCACCAGGGTGTGCAGCTCGTCGATGAACAGCACCACCTGCCCCTCGAGCCTGGCCAGATCCTTCAGCACGCCCTTGAGCCGCTCTTCGAACTCGCCGCGATACTTGGCGCCGGCCACCATGGCGCTCAGGTCCAGAGCGAGCAGGCGCTTGCCGCGCAGGCCGACCGGCACCTCGTTGTTGACCATGCGCTGGGCCAGGCCTTCGACCACGGCCGTCTTGCCCACCCCCGGCTCGCCGATCAGGGCGGGGTTGTTCTTGGTGCGCCGCTGCAGCACCTGGATAATGCGTCGGATCTCGTCGTCGCGGCCGATGACCGGATCCAGCTTGCCGCTCTCGGCGCGCTCGGTCAGGTCGATGGTATAGCGCTCCAGGGCGCCGCGCTGCTCTTCGGCCTCGGCGTCCTGCACCTGCTCGCCGCCGCGCATCTGATCCACGGCCTGCTCGATCAGGCTATTGCTGGCGCCGGCCTCGCGCAGCAGGCGCCCCAGCTCGCCGCGGTCCTCGACCGCCGCTAGCAGGAACAGCTCGCTGGAAATGTAGGCGTCGCCGCGCTGCTGGGCGAGCTTGTCGGTGACGTTGAGCAGCCGGTTGAGGTCGTTTGATATCAGCACCTCGCCGGGAGTGCCCTCGACCCGCGGCAACCGGTCCAGCGCCTCGCCCAGCGCCGAGCGCAGCTGGGCGGCGTTGACGTCGGCCTTCTGGAGCAGCGAGCGCGCGGTTCCGCCGTCCTGATCCAGCAGCGCCTGCATGAGATGCAGCGGCTCCACGTACTGATGGTCGCGGCCGACCGCCACACTCTGGGCATCGGCGAGCGCCATCTGGAAGCGTGTGGTCAGTTTGTCCATGCGCATGGGCGTTTTCTCCCTGGAATCGGCTGTGCTGGTCGACGCCGGTGATCCCTCATGAGATGGGATCAGTTATATTAAGAGCATCAGACCCCCGAATACACCCTTGACGGCCACACAGCCGCGAGTCCCCGCATGCGCAAACTGATGCTATGGGCATTTGTCGCCAACCTGGTGCTGTTGCTGATCTCGCTGCGGATCCTCCCCGAGGTGGTGGCCGTCCATTTCAGCGGAGCAGGGTGGCCGGATGCCTGGACCTCCAAAGGGTTCAATGCGCTGCTGGTGCTGTTGATCGAGACGGCACTGCTGGTGATGGTCCTGTCCGTGCCGCGCCTGAGCTTAGGCCTGGGGGCGAAATGGGCCGGGCAAGGCCGGTCGGGCTGCTGCGCGAATCGGGAGGCTTGTGTGGAGCTCAAGAAGCGCTTTGCACGGCTGATGCACGAATTTGGGTTGGTGCTCTTCGTGCTTCTGTTCTTTGTCGGGCTGCTGACACTGGCCGCCAACCTCAGTGATCCGGTGCGGCTGAATGAGCCGCTGCTGCTCGCGGGCCTCGCCGTCTACCTGCTGTATGTGTGTTACTGGGTGGTGAAGCTGGTTCGGCATTTGAGGCTGTGCCGGTAGACGGCGGGGTCGGCGGCCGGCGGCCCTTTCGGGCACGCGGCCGTGGGTGTGGTCAACGCCACCCGCGGCTGGTACCGGCTATTGAAAAACCCCTCAACTGACACCACTATATGAGCAGAAAAGGTGTTTGTGGCGTTCCCTATCAAAGCACGGACTGCATCACAGCGAGGAGGTTTATGATGGCGAAACAGACAAAAGAGAAGGAAGGTAAGCTGCAGCGCGTCGAGCCGAGCCGGGCCCTGACGCCCTTCGAGGAAATGGAACGGTTCTTCGAGAACTTTGTCGGCCGCGGCTGGATGCGTCCTTTCGCGTGGGATCGTCCGTCCTGGAGCGAGCTGATGCCCGCGTTCGAGGGCCGCATGCCCAAGGTGGACGTCATCGACCGTGACGAAGAGATCCTGGTGCGCGCCGAAGTGCCCGGGGTCACGAAAGATGATCTCGAAGTGACCGTGACCGACAACGTGGTGACGATCAAGGGCGAAACCCGTCACGAGGAAAAAGAGGAAAAGGGCGATTATTTCCGCTCGGAGATTTCGCGCGGCTCGTTCTCGCGCAGCGTGACGCTGCCAAGCAAC
Organism: Gammaproteobacteria bacterium; assembly: GCA_050118435.1. GTDB lineage: Bacteria > Pseudomonadota > Gammaproteobacteria > DSM-19610 > DSM-19610 > Thiogranum. Next base: position 6,433 of record JASFKW010000037.1, read on the forward strand.
GTGAGCTCGGACAAGGCCAAGGCGAGGTTCAGCGACGGCGTGCTGGAGCTCAACCTGCCGAAGGTCGAGAAATCGAAGCGGCACACGGTCAAGATCGACTGAGCCTGGACGTTTTACGGCTTGAAAGTGGGGCGGCGCAGCGCTGGTGTGCAGCCAGGGCGGCTGCGTCAACGCTCCCGTTGTTCAGGCGGCGACGCAGTGGTCTTGGAGGGCCCGGCGCGCGGCTGCGTCCGCCCCAGCGAACGATTCTGATTCCTAGAGCTCACCGGCGTGCCGACTGAGATACTCGGCCACGCCTTCCGAGGATGGCTTGATGCCTTCCTCGCCCTTGTGCCAGCCGGTGGGGCAGTGTCGCTCGGTGACATTGAAGGGGAGATGGCAACCCTAAAAGAGGCCGGCCCGTGCGGCATTGAAAAATCGCAATGGGTCATTGCGAATTCTCAATGACCGTTCCCCGGACGGGAACTAATTTTTCGGGCGTGGCTCCCTGACCAGTGGGTGTCGAGCGCGGAGCCGGGATCGCCAATTATGCTGACGCCGAAGCTATCGGCATAGAGGGTCTCCAACGATGAAGCTCAGGACGCTGTCTGTCACCCTGGCCGGTCTGCTCGCGACCGGCCTGTACACCGCGATCGCCTCGGCGGCCGACCTCAAAGTGACCATGCACAAGGTGAACGCTACGGGCGTGGGCGAGAGCATCGGCACCGTCAGCTTTCGCGACAGCGGGGAGCTCGGCCTGCTGATCATTCCCAATCTGTCCGGCCTGAGCCCGGGCGCGCATGGATTCCATGTCCATGAGAATCCCGATTGCGGCCCCGCGGTCAAGGACGGCAAGCAGGTGCCGGGCGGGGCCGCCGGTGGTCACTATGACCCTGAGGGTACCGGCCGACACGAAGGCCCCGTCGGAACGGGTCACCTGGGCGATCTTCCGGTGCTGCTTGTCGGCCCGGACGGCACCGCCACGATGGCGATGTTCGCCCCAAGGCTCCAGGTCCCGGATCTGGTGGGCCGTTCGCTTATGGTGCACGCCGGCGGTGACAATTATTCCGATGAGCCCGCCAAGCTGGGCGGGGGAGGGGCGCGGGTAGCCTGTGGCGTGCTTGAAGTCGACGCACTGGACAACGATTGAGCGGACTCCGGAGAGACGTGCCGGCGGCGACCCCGAGATTTCAGCCTGGCGGATAAGTTGCCCCGGTCGATGCGACCGGGCCGGCAAGCCCGGCCGGGAGGGAGCCGTGGTCGAACCGGAAGGGCTCTGGGCAATGGAGATCGGCGCCACGCTTGGCGCGCAAGCTTTCTTCAGTGGAGGGCGGGTCCGATTGATTGAGGGAAGTCCTGCCCAGGCGCCCGCCCCGCCAGCGACCGGGCCCCGACACTGAAAGCACCGTCGGCCGGATTTCCCTCGACGCTGTGATGATGGAAAGACAGCTACCGCTCGCCGGTTTTTTCGCTGGCAGCATCCTGCTGGTCGGCGCGGTAGTCGCCCTGCTGGTGTATTTCGGTGCTCACGAGCACGTGCTCCATCTGTTGACCTGGTTCGACGAGCAGGGCGCCTGGGCGGGGGTGCTGTTTACCCTGCTGATGGCTCTGGTGGTGGTGTTTCTGATGCCCGGCATACTGTTTACCACCGGCGCCGGTTTTGTATTCGGCCTTATCGAAGGCTCCGTGTACGTGGTCTTGGGCACGACCCTGGGCGCGGTCATGGCCTTTCTTATCGCGCGTCACCTGTTGAGCGAGCACGCGGCGCGCTACCTGCGCACCAACGCCAGGATGCGGTTGGTGGGTGAGGAGCTCGCGCTGCACGGCTGGAAGGTGGTGCTCTTGACGCGCCTGGTGCCCTTTTTTCCCAGCAAGATCGCCAATTATTTTTTCGGGCTGACACGTTTCTCCCTGCGCGATTACACTGCCGCCAGCCTGGTGGGCTTTATTCCGTTCTCGGTGCACAACGTGTATCTCGGCTCGATTGCCGCCGATCTGGCCACTCTGGGCGAGCGCCACGCCGATCGTACGCCCCTGGAGTGGACGCTCTATGCGGGCGGCTTTATCGTTAGCGTGGCGGCGGTGGCCTATATCAGCCGCCTGGCGCGCCGGGCCCTGGCGAAGTATGAACGAGAAGCCGTTGAGCAGGTGGCATCCCATGAAGAGCATCGCCTCTGAACGAATGCTCGTCCACCCTTTCCGGCCGATCCTTTCGGAGCGGCCCCCGGGGCCGCAGAGAGGGTGCCCGGGCGGCAGGAGACATCGCCGTGCAGAAGCGTTTTCAGCGGTCATCATGGGCTTGGAACGATGAATGGCGATGAATTCAAACGCGTGCTGATATGGAGCGGCTGGCTGCGGCTGAGTCACTGGAGCATCGCGCTCGCAACCCTGGGACTGCTATTGACCGGATGGCAGCTCGAACAGCGCACGGGCGCGCCGGCAATTGCCTCAGACCGGCTGCAGTCGCACTATTACGCCGCAAGTCTGCTGATCGCCGGTCTGATACTGCGCGTCGTGCTGATGCTGTTGGGCAAGCCGCAGGAGCGCCTCGGCGGGCTGCTGCCGCGGGCGTCGGAATGGCGGTCGGCGGCGCACATGCTGCGTTTTTATCTCACGCTGGGCAGCGCGCCTCTGCCGCGCTGGTATGCGCACAATCCGCTGTGGAAGCCGGTATTCCTCATCGTCTATGTCGCCCTGGGGGTACAGATCCTGACCGGCAGCCTGATGCCGGAACGGCCGGTCATCGGGCCTGTCTACCTGCCGAGCGTTCACGCATTCTGGGCACAGGGGTTGCTCTGGTTCAGCGTTCTGCACGCGCTCGCGGTGGCCGTCCATGATCTCAAGGGCAAGACGGCGGACGTGTCGGCCATGATCAACGGTTACCGGGTGTTTTTCGTCGACCGCAGTCAGCTGCGGGGCGGCGATGAGCAGCCGTTGCGGTTCGTGTCCACGCGCAAGACTGAGAAACCGAAGTAGCCTGGCGATTGCGCGCTGAAGGCGCGGAGCGGCCGCCCGGAAATGTCCGGCTGGGTGCAGCTCAGTGGGCAGGCACGGGGAGAGGGATTACGAAGCCATACGTTGACAAAGCCTCGTGTCTGTCGACGGACGTCGGCCGCAGGGATGCGGCCGTCGAGCCTACAAGGATGTATCCACGGCGTTCCGTTGAGAGACATGAGGCTTTGTCAATGCAGCCTATGCTAAGTCTGATCAAGGGGCTGCCTCCTGTGCGGCGGCTTCGTTGTCCGTCCGTGCAAGCGATTTTTCGTACGCCAGACGGTAGAGTACCGGCAGCACCAGCAGTGTCAGCAGTGTCGAGGAAATGATGCCGCCGATCACCACGGTGGCGAGCGGCCGCTGCACCTCGGCGCCCGTGCCGACGTTGAAAGCCATGGGCACGAAACCGAGGCTGGCGACCAGCGCTGTCATCAGCACCGGACGCAGCCGCCTTACCGCCCCGTCGACAATGGCCTGGTCGAGGCGCACGCCGGCCGAGCGCAGCTGTCGAATGAACGACAGCATCACCACACCATTCAATACCGCCACCCCGGAAAGCGCGATAAAGCCGACCGCCGCCGAAATCGACAGCGGCATGCCGCGCAGAGCCAGCGCCGCCACGCCGCCGGTGAGCGCCAGCGGCACGCCGGTGAACACCAGGGCGGCATCCTTGGCGGAGTTGAACGCCATGAACAGCAGGCCGAAGATGATCATCAGGGTGGCCGGGACGACGAATGCCAGGCGCTGCGAGGCGGAGATCAACTGTTCAAAGGTGCCGCCGTAGTCGAGCCAGTAACCGGCCGGCAGGTCCACATTGGCGGCGACCGCCGCCTGAACCCCGGCGACGAAGCTGCCGAGATCGCGACCGCGTACGTTGGCCGTGACGAATACACGCCGTTTGCCGTTTTCGCGGCTGATCTGGTTGGGGCCGATGGTCACGGCGATGTCCGCCACCTCACCGAGCGGAACGGTCTCGGCCGGCGTGCGCGCGACACCCAGCACATCGGCATCCCCGGCCACCTCCCGGCTGTCGACGTGGCGCAGCGAGATGGGCAGGCGGGCGAGCGCGTCGAGGTCGGTGCGCAGCCGCTCCGGCAGACGCACCACGATATCGAAGCGACGGTCGCCCTCGAACACCTGTCCAACCGTCTCCCCACCGGTGGCGATCCGCAGCGCATTCTGCACCGCTGCGACGTCCAGGCCGTAATAGGCAAGGTGCTCGCGGTCGGGAGTGACGCTCAGCATCGGCAGGCCGGTGATCTGCTCACTGCGCACATCGGCCGCACCGGGCACCGTGGCTACCACGCGTTCGATGCGCTCGGCCAGCCCCTTCAGCGTGTCCAGGTCGTCACCGTACACCTTGACGGCAAGATCCGAGCGCACGCCCGAGATCAGCTCGTTGAAGCGCATCTGGATCGGCTGGGTGAACTCGTAGCGGTTGCCGGGCAGCTGGCGCAGGGCGGCTTCCATGGCGGCGATCAGCTCGGCTTTGGGCTTGCGCGGATCGGGCCACTGCGCGCGCGGTTGGAGAATGACAAAGGTGTCGGCCACGCTGGGCGCCATGGGATCGGTGGCCACCTCGGCGGTGCCGATCTTGGTGAACACGTGAGAGACTTCGGAGAACTCACGCAGGCGTGCCTCGAGGGCGCGCTGCATCTCGATCGCCTGGCTCAGGCTGGTGCCCGGGATGCGCAGTGCGTGCAGTGCGATGTCACCTTCGTCCAGACTGGGCACGAACTCGCTGCCCATGCGGCTGGCCTGCAGGGTGGCCAGCAGCACCAGCGCTACGGCGGCGCTGATCACCGGCCAGCGGTGGGCGAGGGCAAGCTTCAACGCCGGCCGGTAAGCGCGCCGCATCACGCGCATGAAGGCGTTCTCCTGCTCGGCCACGCGTCCGCGCACGAACAGCGCCACGGCCGCGGGCACGGCGGTCACCGACAGCAGCAGGGCGCAGAGCAGGGCGGTCACCACCGTGAAGGCCATGGGCTGGAACATCTTTCCTTCCACCCCGCTCAGGGTGAAGATGGGGACATAGACGATCAGAATGATGGTCACGCCGAAAACGCTGGGCCGCACCACTTCAACCGTGGCCTCGCGCACCAGGCGCAGACGTTCCCTGAGGCCCGGCGCTCCACCGTGCTTGCGCTGGTGCTCACCCAGACGGTGCAGACAGTTCTCGACAATGATCACCGCGCCGTCGACGATCAGCCCGAAGTCCAGTGCCCCGAGGCTCATCAGGTTGCCTGAGACCCCGGCTTCGACCATGCCGGTGATGGTCATGAGCATGGCCAGCGGTATCACGGCGGCGGTTACCAGCGCCGCACGCCAGTTGCCGAGCAGCAGGAGAAGCACCGCGATGACCAGCAGGGCACCCTCGGCCAGGTTCTTCTGCACCGTGGCGATGGTCTTGTCCACCAGCGCGGTGCGGTCGTAGAGTGCGGTCAGCTCGACGCCTACCGGTAGCGAGGGTTTGATCGCCTCCAGACGCGCGGCAGCGGCACGGGCTACCTGGCGGCTGTTTTCACCGATCAACATGAATGCCGTACCGATGACCACTTCGGCGCCGTCCTGGGTCGCCGCGCCGGTGCGAAGCTCGCTGCCCAGACGCACCTCGGCGATATCGTCCAGGCCGACAGGGACACCGTTGCGGGTCGCCACGGTGATGGCGCGAATGTCCTCCAGATCCGCCACCTGACCGGGGGAGCGGATCAGATACTGGGCGCCGTATCGCTCGATATAGCCGGCGCTGGTGTTGGCGTTGTTGCGTGCCAGCGCCGCCATCACGTCTTCCAGTGTCAGATCATAGGCCATCAGCCTGGCCGGGTCGGGCAGCACGTGAAACTGTCTCGTGTAGCCGCCAATGGTATTGACCTCGACCACACCGGGCGTCTGGCGCAGCTGCGGGCGGACGATCCAGTCCTGCACCGTGCGCAGCTCCATGGCGTCGAGACCGGCGCCGGGGGAGGCCGATACGGTGTACATGAAAATTTCACCGAGGCCGGTCGCAATCGGCCCCATGGTCGGCTCTATGCCGGGGGGCAGGCGTTGCTCGACCTCCGCCAGACGCTCGTTGACCAGTTGCCGCGCCAGATAGATGTCGGTGCCCTCTTCGAACACCACCGTGATCTGCGACAGCCCGTAACGCGAGATGGAGCGGGTATGGTCGAGCCGGGGCAGTCCGGCCATCGCGGTCTCGATCGGGAAAGTCACCCGCTGCTCGGCTTCCAGCGGCGAGTAGCCGGGTGCCTCCGAGTTGATCTGCACCTGCACATTGGTGATGTCGGGCACGGCGTCGATGGGCAGTCGCTGGTAGTTGTAGACTCCGAGCGCGGCCAGGGCAGCGGCCAAGATCAGAACCAGCCAGCGGTGTGCCAGGGAGAACGCAATGACTCCATTCAGCATGCCGGCGCGCTCCTCAGTGGTCATGACTGGCGCCGGCCTTTTCGATGTCGGCCTTGATCAGATAGCTGTTCTCGGTCACGTACTCGGTGCCCGGTTGCAGGCCATCGAGTACCTCTACCCAGTCGCGGGTGCGTCGTCCCGGCTCCAGCATGCGTACTTCGTAGACATCGCCGTAGCGGGCGAACACAACCTCGAGGTCGCGGAAGCGCTGTACTGCCGGGCGCTTTACCGCCAGCGGGACCTGGTGCTCGGCGACGGTCACGCGCCCGCGGACGAACTGTCCGGGCCGCAGCGCGCCCTGGGGATTGGGGAGCGGCACCCGGGCGCCGACACTCTGCGAGGCGTGCGACGCCAGCGGCGAGACCCAGTCGATCACACCTTCGGCGCGGTAGCCGTCGAAGGTTTCGATCTCGACGGGCTGGCCGGCGCGCACGCGGGGCAGGTCGCCGCCGAACACATCCAGCTCCACCCAGACCTGGGACAGATCGGCGATGACAAACATCGGTTCCTCACCGGTGGCCTCGCCAACCTGTGCGTGGCGCAGCAGGATCAGACCGCCGATTGGAGCGTTGAGCGGGTATGTCTGCAGGCTTTCGTTGCTCTGGATGCTGGCCAGCGTGTCACCGGCCTCGACCAGATCGCCGATGCCGCGCTGGAGGGTCTTGACGACGCCGGGGAAACGCGGCCGCACCCGCGACAGGCGGTCCGGATCGGTCTGGACGCGGCCGGTCAGGGTCAGAACCTCGTGCAGCACGGCGGGCCCGGCGATCTCTGTACGAATACCCACTTCCTGCGCCATCTCCGCCGGAATCTCGGTGCGTCCTTCGTGAAGCTCGTAACTCCAGCGGTGCTGGCTGCCCTGGTAGCCGGCGGTCACCGCGACGTCGAAGGAGTGGGGCTCGACCACCACGCCCGAGCCGCGCAGGTAGTCGCCCTGCGGGCTGAGCTCGAAGCTGTCTTTGCGACCGCCGAGGCGCTCGAGCTCCACGCGCACGTCGAGCGCATCGGGCGGCAGGGGGTTGCCATCCAGGTAACCATAGATGCGAAACTCGGGCGGGATGCCGTCCTCGAAGATGGTGATCTCCAGGGCCAGATTGCCATCGACCAGCAGGCCACCGCCGTGCGGGCCTTTGTGCATGTCCGGCGCTGCGTGCGCGTCGTGCTCGCTGTCGGCTTCGGTCCAGTCCAGCAGGAACCAGGCGGCGGCACCCGTGGCGATAATGATCGTCAGTACCAGTAGCGCGTTGCGGTTCATGGGGTCGCTCCTGTGACTTCCAGGCCGCCGGTCAGGCGGTCGATCTCGACGCGCATCCGGTGGTAATCGGCGGCCGTGCGTATCTGTTCGCGCCGCGCATCGAGCAGGCCGCGCTGGGCATCGACCAGCTCCAGGAATGAGTAGCGGCCCACGCTGTAGCCCTGCTCGTAGTCCTGCAGCGCCCCTTCGGCGGCCGGAATGATACGGGCGCGCAAGGTCTCCACAGTCGCGCGGCTGTGCAGCAGTTCCTGATGCAGGGAATACAGCGTGCTGTACAGTGCCAGGTGCCGTTCCTGCCAGCGGAGCCGCTCGCCTTGCAGGAGGGCGTCGGCTTCATCGACGGACGGCGCGGCCCGCTGGCGCGCGCCGAGCGGCAGGCTGGCGGAGAATACCAGCGCAACCTCGTCCAGATCGTTCAGGTAGCGCACGCCGGGCGCCAGCTCCAGGTCAGGCTGCCGGCGCGCGCGTACCAGCCGCAGCCGGGCTTCACCCACGCGCCGCGCGGTGGCGAAACGGACCAGGTCCGGGTTGCGCTCGAGGTGCGCCTGCAGCGTGGCGAAGGGCGCCACCGGCGGCAGGCTCAGCAGCTTGGCCCGGGCGCTGGAAAAGGATGCGACCGTATCGCCCCAGCTGGTGGCCAGTGACAGGCGTGAAGTCTGCAGATCGCGTTCGGCGGCGGCGAGCTCGAGCTCGGCGCGCGCCAGGCGCATCGCGGCCCTGCTGCCCTCGGCCGCCGGTGCCTTGCCGATGGCCACCCGTCGCTCGACCACCTCCACCGTGCGTTGGCTGAGCTCCAGGGCATCCCGCGCAATCGCCAGGGATTCCTGATCCGAAACCACCTGCAGGAAGCGTCGTACCGTTTCAGCCAGCAGATCCAGACGCTCGCTGTCCTGCTCGTTGCTCAGCAACAATGCCTTTTGCCGAGCCAGCTCCGCGCGCCGCTCGGGCTTGGCACCGAGCTCCAAGACGTGGGTCAGACTCAAGGTGGCTTCCAGCGCGCCAGTCCCGCTGACATCGCCGCTGCCGCCGAAGTTCTCCAGCTCCACGTTCGCCCGGAACGGTGTCGTCTGGGCAGCCTGTCGAATGCGGGCGGCCGCCGCCCGGCTGTCGTAGGCCGCCGCCCGCAGCATCGGGCTGCGCTCAAGCACCCGCGCGATGGCGTGCTCCAGCGTCAGGGGATGCTCATTGGCGGGTTCGGCCGCAAGCGGTTTGCAGACGGCGAGCAGCACGCAGCAGGGCAGCGCCCATCGCCGGAGGCGGATTCTCATTGGGTGGATACTCCCCGGTCCGGATCAGACACAAGGTGGATATGAACATCAAGCGCACGTGCGCTACCGAATCTGCGACACCTGCGTGTCGCAGGCGCATACGGTCAGCAGGTGGGCGGAGCGCGCAGGGGCGGGGATATCCCGAAAAACTGTCGTGGGGGTCCGGCCGCGGAGGTTAGGGGAACGCAGTTGCGGCCGAGCAGGTGGCGGCTCAGTACCAGCAGCAGGACAGCAATCATCCATGCCCCTGGCACGTCGAGATCGTATTGACTGACGACTGTCGAATCGTTCAGATCGATGATGTGAGTGTTATCATGATGCTGGTGGTCGGACGCCATGTTGGCGAGGTGGACATCGACGGCGTGTGTGGCTGTGGAAGAATCCGCGCCTTCGCCGTGGTGAAAGTGCATATGCAACGGCACAAGCCGCGTGAACAGCACAGCGGCCACGAGTAGCCACACGAGATGCTTTTTGTCAGTGCGTCGAAGTCGGATCATACGAGTCGCACCGGTTCACGGCCCAGGACCAGTGATGACTTATACACGAGTTTCGCAGAGCAGGCTAATCTTCTGCTGCCAAACCCACATAAAGCGTGGAGCCGCAATCAAGATGCATGAGCCGCCGGCTGCCGGGAAATACCATTTAACATAATATCCATTATGCGCATTACGAATACAGGTGCCGGTCTCCCCGGGATCACGATTCCTCGGGGCCCTGCACCTCGCTCCCCAGCTCCCGCAGCCCATGCAGGGCCAGACGCAGGACATCGCTGTCGGCTTCGCGCGGGAACACCATATAAGCCGGATGCCTGAGCTCCGGGCCTTCGGTGACTGTGAACAGTCGGCCATTGTCGATGAGCGGCTGCGCCATTCGGATCGGTAGAAAACAGGAACCCCCGTTGGCCAGGATGAGCTGGACCCCCAGCCAGCCGATGTTGACGACCTGCGGCGGCCGGCCCAGGTCCGGATAGCTCTCCCGGTGCTTGGCATAGAAACCGGGGCCCCAATCGACGTAGATGTAGTCATCGTCCGGCCACTGGGTTTCCCGGCGCGAGCTGACCAGGACCAGCATCTCATCGAACAGGTGCTCGACCACCAGTCCGGGCGCGTGGCTCGGCGTGTACATCAACCCGATGTCCAGGGTGCCCTCGATCAGGCGCCGCATCAGGTCGTCTTCGAAACCGATCTCGCACCGGATGGAGACGTCGGCGGCCGCCTGACGCATCCAGCCGACCCAGCGCGGCAGAAAACCTTCCCACAGCGCGATCCGGCCGCCGATACGCACCGAGGCGCGATAACGGCTGGGCAGGCCGACATCGTGTCGTGCCTGTTCGACTGTCAGGACAAGGGTCTTGGCGTGGTGCAGAAATCGGCGTCCGGCCGGCGTGAGCGTCGCCCCGGCGCGATTGCGAACAAACAGCCTGGCGCCGAGATCCGCCTCCAGATTCTGCATGCGGGCGCTGACCGTCGACTGGGTCACGTGCAGTCGGTTGGCGGCCTCGAGGAAGCTGCCATGCGCGGCGATGGCGAGAAACGTACGGGCCTGCTCGATGTCCATGCTGCCAGGGATTCTGCGTCCACCGGAGAACGGCGTGGGCTGCGACTACCGATGCTCTTCGACCCCCAAACGCAGGGCGCCGGTACAGCCGCAGCATTCTGAGCGCATCAGCTCGGGCGATCGGTTCGATCGTCAGACGCCGCTGCCGTCGTCTCCGCACGAGGCATCGGCATCGCTCGCAGTTTTCGGTTTCCCCTTTTTTTTGTGTTTTTTGTGCCTCGACCAGGCACGCACGTATTTCAAGAGCGGAGCATAATTGCCGCAGTATACCAGCGCCAGGCCTTCCTGCGCATAACGTGAGACGGCTGCGGGAATACGTAGGTAAGGCTCTGAGCTCCTGCCGCGAATCGGGAGCAGGAGCTGGACCAGCGCGTGAACCGGCAGATTGTCCATATCGATCTCGACGAACATGCCACGATAGCTGACGTTCCTCGTCTGACCGATCAGTGTTCTTCCGCCGGGAAATTGAATCCCGATATCCTTGCGGGCCGAAAAGCGTTCATTCCAACGCTGCTCCATGTGTGTCTCCCGGCGCGTCTCCCGTCCGTTTCGGGAAGTATGTTGGGGGTCAATACCGGCCTGACCTGCATTTCCTTGCACCTAACTTTTAATCGTAGACAACCTTCGACTTTATTCAAGTGTTTGAGCAGGGCCTGCGAACCGGATCCGCTTTCGCTGTGCGTTCGGATCACGGCTGCGCACACGTCGAAGCAGTCGGGAAATCAGAATGAAAAACCAGTGCTTGGAGCAGATACCTTTCAGCAGGCCGCGCTGCCCGACATGCCGGGATTCGGCAAGCGTGCCATGTCAATGCGCAGCACTACGCGTCACGCGTTCTCTTTGTTTGCACGGGAGCACTTCAGGGGCAGTATCGCCCGCCGACCTGTGCTGTGACGAGACCGGGTTGGTCGGGAAACGGGCTTGGCCCAACCGTGGTATCGTTATAGCTTTTGGCAGCAGAGGCGCTCCTCTACCCGAGCCTCAGGGTCAACGCGATGCATCGATTCAATATCCCCGCTATCTTCAAATTCGCAATCGGGGTGTTGCTGGTCCAGGGCGCGACAGCGCTGCTGGTGATTGCGGCGCAGCGGGCTGATCTCAGAGACACCTGGCTGCTGATGCTCGCTCTCGGGCTGCTGATCGGCGTTCTGGCGGCCTTCTGGTTTTCGTCGATCGCCAGTCACTGCAGCCAGCACGCCGTCGCGAAGGTCAGTGAAAAATTCAGCAAGGATCGGGACCGCCTTCGCCGGCAGACGGAAAAAGAGAAAACACGGGAGATCCGGGAGAGTCACCGTCAGTTGCTACGCGAGACCAGGCGTTTCCACGGCCGTTCCAGCAGGAAGCTCGCCGCCGGCCTCGGGGGACTGGCGGCTCTGGGCGTGACCCTTGTGTTTACCCAGTTTGTGACACTGGGCCTGCTGGCCCTGTCCCTGGGCGGCGGCGCGCTGCTGGGTTATGCAGTCCGCTCGCGTCAGAATCGGCTGACGGGCCGATCCCCTGCCCCGGCCCCCACGGTGGTGGATGATCGGGGCGAGCGGGGGGTGCTTCTCCCGCCAATCAATTCCAAGCAGCGCAAAACGCACTCCTGAGTGAACCCCGGCCGCCCTCTGTCCCGGTTCTGCGGCTCCGCTTTAACCCGGCTCAAGCCAGCGACCGCCCGAGTGCAGTCGCACGGTCGGTCATGGCACACCGGTCCATGGGGGGCTGTGTGAATCTGTGTGCGCTCGATCAGATGCTCAGTCCTTCGACCGACCAGCCGACGCCGCCGACACTGGCTTCGGGGTGACGGCGATGAACCAGATCCTCGATCTCCGCCACGCGTCCGGGGGGTACGTCCACCATCAACACGATTTCGCCGTGCGCCAGCGCTTCGCGGAACTCGGCGAGGTGCACATCCGGCACCCGCACCGCAAACCAGGCACCGCCGAGAAAGGTCGCCAGCATCACCACCAGCGCCGCGACTGCAAGCCAGAGGCTGCCCAGGAACAGCGATGCCACCAGGGCCGCGACCGCCAGCGCAAACACCGCCAGGTTCGCGTTCCAGGCGACTCCCTCGAGCCGTCCGGCTTCGTCCCGACGCTGTCGAGGGGTCGCCCCGGGCAGGGAGCGGATATCGACGCCCTCCCGCGCCACTGCGTGAATCTGTTGCTGATCGATGCCCGCCCGCTTCAGCTCTTCGGTGACGGGGCCCGCATGGTCTGTGTCTGGAAAAAGAAAATACAAGCGTCTCAGGAACATATAAAACTCCTTTTAACTCCGTTAACTAACGCATTTTCCTCAACTTGAATACCAAGTGGTTTCGCGCCCGGCGTCATGGCTACGCAAAGGCCTCCAGCATCATCACAAAACCCGACGTCAGCGCGACCGATAATGCCGAGAGCACCCACTTCACCGCCGCAAAGGCACGTTCGCTGATGGAATCAGACTCTCCGAGAACGAATCTCATTTCACACCTCCCATAGGACCATAGAGCTTCCAGTTACCCGTCGCTGCCCGCCACCGCTTGCGCGGGTATTCCGTCTTGCCGGATTCAGCCTCCGCTCAGCATCCTTCCCCGAGGTGGCAGAAGCCGACCCTCCGGCCGCCAGAAAAACTGACTGATTCAGTCAGGTACTGGCAAATATAGATACCCGAGTGATTTTGTCAAGTATTTCGGCGCAAGGACGCGCCGCTCCTCCGCAGGCTCCGCCGCTGCGAAGCTTTCCGGAGGCCGTGGTCGCGAAGTCCCCAAAGTTATCCGGTCGAACGACCCGCGGGCAGCCGGCTTGCAGCCGATATCCTGGAGGCGTCAGAACTTGTAGCGCAGTGAGAGCGCGACGACGTGCACGTCGTAATCGGGGCTCTTTTCGCCGAAGCTCAATACATTGGAGATGGTATCGGGCGCCACGCCGTCGAGGTGCCAGTCTTTGCTGTTATAGTTTTCGTACCAGTACGCACCGTGCAGGGTCATGTTTTCCCTGAGACGGTAGTTCGCATAGAGCTTGAGGCTGTCGAGCTCGGTCTGGAGATCTGGAAAACCGGGATCCGGTGCGCCGCTGTCGACGTCGATTTCCCCGGTAGTATGCATCAGAGTGTAGTTGGCACCGACATCGAGCCTGTCCTCGATCAGCTGATGCTCGACGCCGATGCCGGCGGTGTTGGCGGTATCGTCATTGCGCGCGAACCAGTCCGGCTCGGCGCCCGTCTGGCTGCCGGCCTGCTTTGATCTTATGCGCTGGTGTCCGGCAAACAGGGTCAGGCTGGTTTTGTCGGTCAGAAGCAGGGAGGCATCGGCGTTGAGGCTGATTTCCTGAGCATCGGTCAGCCCGATCTGTGAGCGGGAGTAGTCATCGTCAGCAAAGTCGACCGCGAACCCGACCGTGACGCGCTGGTGCGGTCTTACATTGGCGTGGAAAGCGGCACTGTTTCGTGTGCGATCCGCTAGGTTGTACTTCCGCAGCAGCGGATTCTGCTCGGGGTCTGTTTCCTCCACCGCGCGATAGGGTGAATTGTTGCGTTCAGCGTGTGCAAACTTCAGGCTCAGGTCCAGATTCTCCCTGGCGCGTTTGGAAAGCTTCGCCCAGACTGTGTTCTCGCGTGTGGTGTTCACCTCCTGACGGGTGCGCTCATGGCGATCGTGCTCGTAGCCCAGGGCCGCCTTGGTCGCGCCGTCTATGCGGTAGTCGCCGCTGAGCTCGGCAGTGCTCCGCGTGAAGCTGTAGGCCTGGTTGGTGCGCGGTGTGGCGAGGAAGCTGTCAGTCGTCACCCAGCTGTAGGTCGACTCTGGCGTGTCGTTGTCGCGGTCGTTGTAGGTGTAGGCCGCGTTGAGTCGCAGCCTGTCGGTGACCGCCGAGACCACCCTGACGTTTGCCGTCAGCGTATCCACTTCCGCATCCGCCGAATCCCGGGGCAGCGCCGGGACCGCGAGGGCGTTGTTCAGCGTCGCCGGATAGAACTTCTCGTCCTGCTCCATCCGGCCCACGGCGACGTCGGCACTGGCCTGGGTGCGCTCGCCGAGCTGATAGGCACCGGAGAGCATGATCTGGTGGAACTGGTTATCCGGCGGGAGCGCCAGCTGGCCCGCGTCGGCACCGGCCACCACCGGCGTGTAGGCATTCTGCCAGATCAGCGACTGGTCCTTGTTGTTGAACATCGACCCGTAATAGGCGACCCTGGCCTGCCACCGCCGGGCGCTGTAGGAAACCGACGCATCCACCTGATCGGTGACATAGTCCACCGGCTCGACCAATTGCGCGGCATTGAAGAAGAAGGCGCCGGCGGTTCCCATCCTGCCTTCCTTCTTCTCGCGACGGACTTGCACGGCGGTTTCCCAGTTGGACCGGGGGATGAAGGCGAGACCGGCACCCAGGCGTTTGCGCTCGGTTTTCAGGTCAACGTCACGCAGGCTGGCGGCGAGCCCACTCATGCCCGCCGTGCTGCCCGCCTGCACCCAGCCCGCCGGCAGACTCAGCGTCTCGCTGCCGGTACCCCGGTAAGGCGTCGCCGCGCTGTCCGAGATGTAGTGCGGAATTTCATGGTATTCCAGAAACAGGTCATAGCGGCCCTGCCTGCCGCCTTCCGCTCGCAGGAAACGGGAGTCGAGCCCCAGGTCATAGAACCGCAGGTCGAGATAGTCCGCATCCTCATTGCGATAGCGCGCCGCGCCGTTGCCGATCGCGAACCCGCCCTTCTCGTTGAGACCGGTGTATTCGCCGTACTTGAAGGAGTCCTCGGAGACGTACCCTCCTCCGAGCTCAATGTCGCCGCTCAAGCCTTCTTCGAACTGACAGTACTTGCATTTCCAGTTCGAGGTATCAACCTCCGGCGTCGCGTCAGCCGCGCGGTCTTCGGCGCTCGCGCCTGACAGCGATACCAGGCATACCAGGGTCAGGCTCAGCAAGCTGCGGTTCTTCGTGTTCTGCGCGTCTGGCTTCATTGGTATCGTCCCTCCATTGCGCTGTCCCTGCATCGTCTGACTCGTCACCGGTCCTAGCGCATCAGCTTTACGCCGGACGGATGATTCGAGCCGTGCACCTGCGAGTGGCAGTTGAGGCAGGCACCCGAGAGCATGAATCCCGAAGCGCTTCCCCCCGGCAGACCGGCGCCGGTGTAGGCCACGCTCGGGTGACCGGCCTGTGAATGGCACTGCTGGCAGAGCAGCGGTGCCGTCTTGTTCAGCAGCGCCGGGTGTATCGACCCGTGCGGGTTGTGGCACAGGGTACAGTCCTCGGGCACCGGCGCATGCTCCCACAGAAAGGGCCCCCGCTTTTCGGCATGACAGGTGTAGCAGGTCTGGTTGAGCGTGGGCCTCACGAGCAGACTCGCGGTGATGGCCCCGTGCGGGTTGTGGCACTCGGTACAGGTCACCTGACCGAATCGCACCGGATGATGCGAGGGCTTGTAGAATTCAGCCCGCTCCTTCTTGTGACACTTGTAGCAGACCTCGGCCTGATCCATCCGGGTGAGCACCGGGTCTTCGGCTGCGTGAATAACGTGGCAGTGGGCGCAGGACAGGTTGCCGCTCTCGTGCCGGCTGCCCTTCCAGGCGATATGGCTGTCGGTTTGGTGGCAGTTGAGACACATGTGGTTCTGCTCCTCCACCGGCGCGTCCGATTCGTCGCCGAAATTCAAGATCGGCGGACGCTCATGGCCCCGCCGAACCCTCCCCGCGTGTTCATCGCCGGGCCCGTGGCAGGCTTCGCACTGCAATCCGGCAAAGGGTGCTCGCGGGTCGCCCCGCTGGCCGTGCTTGGTCTTGAAGATATCGAAAACCGGGTACTCGGAGTCCTCGTCGTGACACTTGATGCAGGTGTCCGCGCCCCTGTCGGTATAGCTCTTCCCCTGCTCCGTGGCAGCCTGCTCGGCCCGCAGCGTGCCTGCGCACAGAACACAGCACCACAGTAAGAAGTGGGCGAACGGGAAACAGTTACTATGATTCATGTCTGTGGCCAATCGGGTGTTGTTGGTTGTCTGCGGCGCTGGGCGCGCGCCTTCCCTGGCGGTATCCGGAATGCCAGGGCACTCCGGATACCGCCCCTCCTCGTCTTACTTCAATCTTGTGTCACTCTGCTACGGCATGGACCTCCTCGACGTCGGCGTCCCTTCCCGGCCCGTGACACACGGCGCAGGTCTCGAAGTTGCCGTCGATCATGTCGCTGATGTACTGCTGCGTCTGGTCGAACACCGCGCCACCCGGAACCACCATGTGCCCTTGCGCCACAGCGCTGTCGTGGCACGAGGAGCACACCGCCGCGGTCGGCGATATGTTCAGGTCGTCGCTCTGGTCGGCCAGCCCCTCGGCGAGGGAGCCCGGACCGGTGGCAATGCCGCCGACGGTGGCGTTGGGCGCAGAGTTGACGGTGCTGGCCAGGATGCCGTTGAGCGTCGGTGTCTCCCAGATGCCCTCCAGCTCATAGGTGCCCTCAAGATGGCAGGTTTCACAGTCCTGCACGATACCGGGAAAGCGGACTTCGCTGAAGTCGTGCACACTGCCACCGAAGCCGTAGACCACCAGTCCCTCCTCGCGTACCTCGGCGCCGTGGATGCCGTGAATCAGCCGTTTGAAGTCGATGGCTTCCTCCAACTTTCCGTCCACGCCGGGAGCCGGCACACCTTCGCCCGGCTGTGGATTGGCCTCGTCGGCGATCGGTGTCTTGGGCCTCACGTTGATGTCGGTGGCGTTCGGATTGTGGCAGATGACACAAAGCTGCGGCTCGTCGTTGCGGTTGGAGCCGTGCAGGCTCAGCTGCTCGTGGCACAGGTCGCACTTGGCGATGTCCACCACTTCACGCCGTGGGCTGACCGCACTGCCGTCGATCGACCAGTCCATCACCACGCTCTTGACGGGGACCCGGAGTGTGAAAGCACCGTCCTCGTCCGGCGCGGCGGGATGCCCTTCGATGCCGACCCGTCCGGTCCCGGTCGCCTCGGCCGGCAGCGGCGTCAGCTTGGTGAGCGTATATTCGCCACTGACCGCAGCAGTACAGCTCCAGTCGTCGATCGTCGTGCCGTCGCAGGCGTCGACGGGATTGATGGAAATCGGCAGCGCCGGATTCGAGCCGCTGCCATTGCTATTGAAGTCGGTCGTGCTCCAGCCGACCAGGATGGCCAGGCGGCTGACGCCCCCGCCGGTGGTGAAGGCCGGATCCGAGGTGATGTCATAGGGTGCATCGCCGTTGGTCGGATCGGTGATCGAGAACGTAATTGCCGGCGTGGTTCCGCCGCTGACGTCGATCAGATTGTACTCGAAGCGTTCCGCGGCCAACTGCTCGGGAATGGCATGCGACTCGGCGACGCTGCCCGCGATCCGGTTCTCCGCATGGCAGGTCACGCACTCGCTGTTATCGTTGACCACGCCGCCGGGATGGGCATTCGGACCCTCAGCCTGAGAGAAGTCGGTGAGGTCGTGACAGGAGCCGCAGGCCTCCATGCTCGGCTGCGTCATCCAGTTGTCGCCCTGCGGCGTTTCGGGATCCTCGCCGGTGTGGCACTTGGTGCAGTTGCGGATGTCCTGCGGAAACTCGACATCGGAGAAATCGTGCTTGATGTCCCGGAAGCCCCAGATAGCGTATTCGCCACCGGCTTCCACGCTCGGCAGCTCGGCGCCGCGGTGAATCTTGTGCACCATGACCTTGAAATCGACCGTATTGCCGCTGTTGGCATCGGTCGAGCCCGGATTGTGGCAGGTCACGCAGTAGGCTGTTTCGATCCGCTCATCGTGCGCTTCCAGCTGGTTGTGGCACTCGTTGCAATTTTCGGTCTTGACGATATCGCGGGTGAAGAGGCCTTCGGTGGCACCGTCCGAGGGCCGGAAGGTGTACACCGCATTGACCGGCGGCAGCTCGCCGCGGGTCTGGATCGCGAGCCGGTGTGTCAGCGTCGGATCGAAGGGTACGGCCAGCGGATCGGTCACGTTGGCGATGTCGGTCTCGAAGGTGTAGGTGTAGGTCCCATCCCCGTGATCGTCCAGCGTCCCCCCATTTTCGCGGGTCGCCTGGATGGTCGTGTTGCCGGTGCCCGGACCGACTTCCGCAGTTTCTTCCGTGTTGATGTAGCTCTGCCAACGGCTGGGGTCGCCCAGCGAACCGGGGATCAGCTTGGCGACGGTGAAGCGCAGGTCACCGGTGGTGAGGCCGGGAAAGGCTTCGTCGTCCTGGTTGGTGACAGAAAAATCGACCACCGGCGGACTCTCGATGGTGACGTCGGTGATCTCCATGTTCAGAGAGGTCGCCGTGGACGGAGCGGCGGGTCCGGGTGGCCCAGGCGGTCCCGCCGGGCCAGTATCGCCGTCGTCGCCATCCAGGCAGCCGGCCAACGGGAAAGCCAGAATAGCTGTCGCCGTGACGACCCTGCCCCACCTCAGTACATCTTCCAACCAGCTCATATTCGCTCCTCCACTGTAAAGCCGCTATCCTGCGAGCGCACAGCAATATCGCTTTTTGCTGAAATTCTTGTAAAGCGAGATCGCGTCTTGAGGCGCAATCGAGAAAACCTGGATACACACCTCGGTACCAAAGCATTATAGTTTACGCACCCGAACGTCAAGTATCGATATCCTAAATTAAATTGCTTATGCTTGGAAAAAGGTGACGATATTTTGATCTGCGTCAGCCGACCGACCTGCGCCTGGCGGCGGGGCTTTGTCAGCGCACAGCTCTTTCGCTGTCCGGGCCGTCCGTGTTTGAGGCCGCGGACCCTGCGCCACAGGGTTCAGACTGCAGAGATCCGCCTTTTCGCCAGGTCAACGCGAATCGCCCTGCGAGGCGCAGTCGCCCAACGTTTAACAGGAGGATTGTCCGATGAGACGAACAGTGAAGCCCATTTTCGTGCCGTGCTCCCTGGGGTTGCTGGTGTGCGCCCTGCTCTCACCGGTGGTATCGGCCGACGACGTGGAAGAGATGGTCGAATCCTGTGAGGCCTGCCACGGCCCCGGCGGTGTCAGCGGCCATCCGGATGTGCCGACCATTGCCGGTTTTTCACAGTATTACACCCTGGACAGCATGCTGGCTTACCAGGACGAGGACCGGCCTTGCCCCGAAACCGAGTATCTCAGCGGTGAAGACAAGGGCGAAAAGACCACCATGTGCGAGATCGCCGATGACCTGGACGAGGATGAGATCGAAGAGATCGCGCAGTACTTTGCCGACCGGGAATTTGTGCGCGCCGATCAGGAGTTCGATGCGGCCCTGGCCGAAAAGGGTGAGGCGATCCACGAAGAGAATTGTGGAAAGTGCCACGCGGAGGCCGGAAGCCTGCCCTCCGATGACGCTGGCATGCTGGCGGGTCAATGGATGCCTTATCTCAAACAGACATTCAGCGAATTCAGCTCCGGCGAGCGCCCCATGACCAAGAAGATGAAGCCAAAGTTTGAAAAGCTCGACGAGAATGACAAGGAGGCCCTCCTCCACTATTACGCGAGCTTCAAGTAAAGCCCTTTCTTCGGCCACCGAGGGATGAGCCGATGCCCGGCGCTCTGATTTGATGACCACCGGCCCTCCCCCGGTGCGCCTCTCGCACACACGGATAATAATGATGCCTGAAGATTCCAGACGCGGAACAATGCCCGTGAAGGGTCGATTGCGGCCCGAGCCAGCGACGCCGGCCCGGTATCGCTCCACTGATGCGCCTGTGATGCGGACAGGGCGACGGCGGACGGGCCTGCTGCTGATCGTGCTGTGCTGCCTCGCCACCGGGGCCCTGTGGCCGCGCGGCGCGGCCGCCGCGACGCAAGCCACTGAGCCGGCCACGGCCGCGGGTGGAGTCGAGGTCGACGACGCGACCTGCCTCGCCTGTCACGACGGCAGCCGTCATCTGGAGGTGGCCACCGAAGATGGCGAGAAACGCACACTGAAGGGGATCAAGAACGATCGCTTCGAGCGCAGCGTGCACGGCGACATGGCCTGCGTCGACTGTCACACGGAGATCACCGATATCGGCGTGCCGCACGTCATCGACAGCACGCGCGAGCCTGACTGCGCGACCTGTCATGAAAAGCTCTGGGAAACCGCCGAGGAGCAGGGCTTCGGCGAAGAAAATCCCCGGCTCGGGGTGGTGGTCCGGAATATCGAAAGCTACCGGGACTCGTTTCACGCCCGCCCCAAGAGCCGGACCGAGCCCAAGGCTTCCTGCGACGATTGCCACGACAGCCACTATTTCGATATTCCGCCCCAGGGCTCCGAGGAGCGCACCGCCTGGCACCTGAGAGTGCCCGAGGAGGTGTGTGGGCAGTGCCACGAAGACGTACTGCAGACCTACGAGGGCTCTGTGCACGGCGTTGAGGTCATGGCGATGAAGAACCCGTTCGCCGCGGTGTGCACCGATTGTCACACCGCGCACGCCATTACCCGAACCCGGCGGGATCCTTTCCAGCTGCTGGTCACCCGGCAGTGCGGCAGCTGTCACCAGGACAATTTCGAGACCTACCGGGACACCTATCACGGGCAGATCAATACACTGGGCTACGCCTACACCGCAAAGTGCTTCGACTGTCACGGCAGCCACGACATCCTCAGCGTTTCCAATCCGCAATCGAAGGTCCACCCGAACAATCGCCTGGAGACCTGCCGTGAATGTCATGACGGCGACGAGGTGCCCTACGCAACCAAGGGTTTTCTGACCTTCGGTCCGCACGCCAATACACACGATTTCGACCGCTATCCGCAGCTGTATGTAGCCGCAAAGTTCATGCACGGTCTGCTCCTGTTTGTGTTCACCTACTTCTGGGCACATTCGCTGCTCTGGTGGTACCGCGAATACCGTGATCGCAAGGCGGGCAAGGGTCACCCGCACATCCGCACCGACGATGCGCTGC
>JASFKW010000038.1:0-27009 GCA_050118435.1 Gammaproteobacteria bacterium
AGGAAAAGACCCGTTATTACGGCGCCATGATCATGGGCCTGGGCCTCGTGTTCTACGGCATGGGGGTCATGGGTGATGCGATGAAGCCGTTGCGGACCTATCAGCCGTTCATTGAGCTGATGAGCCGCATGGAAAACCCGCTGCTCGGCATCCTGGTAGGGGCGGTGTTTACCGGACTAGTCCAGTCCTCCGCGGCCACCACCGGCATCGCCATCGTCATGGCGACCGAGGGCCTGATCAGCCTCCCGGCAGGTATCGCCCTGGCGTTCGGTGCCAACATCGGCACCTGCGTCACGGCATTGCTGGCGGCCATCGGCAAGCCGGTGGAGGCTCGGCGTGCGGCGGCGGTACACACCCTGTTCAACGTTGCCGGCGTGCTGGTGTGGGTTCCGTTCATCCCGCTGCTTGTGGAACTCGTGGTGGCGGTGTCGCCGTCGGTCCCCGAGCTCAGCGGCAAGGCGCGCATGGCCGCCGAGGTCCCGCGGCAGATTGCCAACGCACACACGATTTTCAATGTTGCAAACACCCTCTTGTTCATCGGTTTTACCACCAGCTTTGCGCGGCTCGTGGAGCGGCTGGTGAAGGAAAAGCCGGTGGACGAGAAAATCATCATTGCGCCCCGATTCCTCGACGCAGACGTCGTCGAGGTGCCGTCGGTCGCGCTGGAACGGGCGCGCTCCGAGCTCGGTCACATGGGTGAAATCATCACCGGCATGATGACCGGCGTACAGCAGGCCTGGATCGAGCGCGACCCCGCGGCGTTGGGCAGGGTCCTGAAAATGGACGACAAGGTGGACGTGCTGCACGAGGCGATCCTGGAATATCTCGGCGAGATCAGGCGCGAGACGCTGACGGACCGCCAGAGTCGTGAATTCCAGGCCTTGATGGCTGCGACGGTCAACCTGGAGGGACTGGCGGACGTTATCGAATCCGAGCTGGTCGCCCTGGGGATGAAAGTGATCGACCGGGGTCTGGTTACGGACGACACCACGCGCATACTCTTCCGCGAGCTGGCGGACAGGGTCACGCAGGCGGTGCAGCGGTTGGTCACGTCGATCCGGGAGAACGATGAGCAGGCCGCCGCCGACGTCATTGCGTTGAAGGATGAAATCCGGCGCCTGGCGGAGCAGGCACTGGCGCGGCAGTCCGAGCGCATCGGTGCGGCCGGCACCGGCAATCTCGAGCTCATCCGTCTGGAGCTCGAGCTGCTGGATAATCTGCGGCGTATCTACACCCTGGCCAAGCGCATTGCCAAGGACTTCGTGCCGGAGGAGCTGGCGTAAAAGGCCTGAGCCCGTGGCTGCACGACAGCGGATGGAATCGACGATCGAGGGACGCGACGGCAGCACTGTCGCACCGCGGGCCGGCGCTCAACCGGCGACCGACGACTTGAGCTCGCGTATGCGAACCCGCGTTCCCTCCAGCTCTCGCCGCAGGTTTTCGGCCAGGGACAGGATTACGGCGATATCGTTCTGCGACAGACAGGAATCCACTTCCAGCTCCTGGTCCAGGATCCGTATCTGTTCCAAGATCGTATTGAGGTCCAGGCGCAGAATCTTGAGACGCTCCTGATCCTGGTCGTTGTCCCGTGCCCGTTTGCGGTTGGAGCGTGTGCCGTTCCGCTTCCGTTGTGCCTTTGCCATTATCCTGTATCTCCGCATTCCTTCCGACTGGGCTATCGGCAGGGGTGCTTATCTTCTTTGGCTTTCAGCGGCTGCACGGGGCGGGGAAGGACGTTGCGGGCGGGTTCGGGGCACCGAATCGGACGCCGCACGGCTCGACCGCCGTGCAGCGTCCGTGGTCCCGCGAGTGGTTTCTCAGAGCTTTTCGAGGAATTCCTCAGGCATGTCCGTTGCCAACTGCAGCGCCCCGTCCGCGCCCGCGTAGAGGGGGTCATCGATACAGGTGAAGGTGCAGGCCTCGAACTGCCGGGTGGCCTCGGTGAGATAGCTGTCCAGGCCGTTGAGCTGGCTTCCGCCTCCGGCCACGACGATGTTCTTGCGTACCCGCTCCTGGAATTCCGGGTCGAAGCTGCCGATGAGATCGATGACCGTCTCGACGATGGCGGGCATGGGACTCTCACAGGCCTTGCGCATTTCTTCGGTGATATCGAACTCCGTGAACTTGCCGTCCACCGGCGCCTGGATCTTGACCCGCCGTTTGGGCTCGCCCACGAAGCCGTGTTTTTCCTTGAACCTGCGCACCATGTTCAGGGAAAAGTCGGCTTCCGGATGTTTTTCGGTCAGCAGCCGCAGCAGCTGCGTATCAACGTAGTCACCGGCTGTGAGGATGCTGCGCTGGTCCTCTTCCAGGGGAACGGTGCCGTGCATGATGCAGAAGTCAACGGTGCCTGCACCAATGTCGATGATCATGGCGTTGTCCAGTGCGCCGAGGCCATAGGCCACGGAAAACGGCTCCGAGACCACCATGAGCTTCTTGGCGTGCTCCGATATGGCGTTTTTGATGGCGATTTTATTGACCTTGAGTGCCTCTGCCGGCACGCCCACGGCAACGCAGACCTCGTTGTCCGGGCCCACGTCGGCCAGCTCGATGAGATGACCGATCAACTCCTGCACCGCGGCTTCGTCCTGTTCGGTGCCTTCCCTCAGGACGCCGTGTTCCAGCGGGCGGGACAGGTTCAGGGCGAGCCTGTGCTCCAGCGCCTCGCTGCCGAACAGGACACGCTTACCAAGCATCTTTTTGGCGACGAAATCCTTTGGCCAGCCGACATAGCTTTCTTCCCACTTGCGATTGCCGTTGCTGGCCGAAACCACCGACCTGGAGGTCCCCAGGTCTATCCCTATGTACAGCATGTTATCTTTCTTGCTTGGCGACATATTGAGTCTTGCCTCCCTCTATCGTTCTTCGGTGGGCGCGCCGGTCGAGGTACTCCACAATTCCTGCCTGCAGGGACCCCGCGACGCTGTCACGGTACTCCGGCCTGCTCAGGCGGGTTTCCTCCGCCTTGTTGCTGATGCAGGAAACTTCGACCAGCACGCTTGGCACTTCCACGCCCAACAGCACCATGAAGGGTCCCGTCTTGGAACCGGCATCCACGAAGTCGGGATTGCGGCGTTTCATGCTGCTGTACAGTCGCTCGTGTATGGAATCGGCAAGTTCCCTGGATTCTTGGGTTTTCAGTGCATCGCCAATCCTGGCGATGACTTCGCGAAAGTCCCCCATGACGTAGGCCGAGTCGCGGTTTTCCTTCTCGGCCAGCTCCAGTGAGCGTTGATCCGTGTGCGGTCCGAAGTAGTAGGTCTCAAGATAATTGAGAGATTCGGCGCCGGCGGGCAGGGAATTGATGTGGATGGAGATGAACAGGTCCGCCCGGTTCTCCTTGGCGAAGGCTACGCGTTCCTTGAGGTAAACCTTTTTGTCTTCCTCTCGCGTCAGCAGCACGCGGTAGCTTCCGGACGCGACGAGCTTGTCCCGGAGTCGCCGACCGATGTCCAGCGCGACGTCCTTCTCCTTGAGACCCTGATGGCCCGTGGCGCCCGGATCGATGCCCCCGTGTCCCGGATCGATGACGATGGTGTGCACCTTGAGGTTGAACAGATCCGCCATCGGCATCCCGAGACCGGCCAGCATGGCATCGTATTGTCCTGTCGTTGCGGCGGCGTCGGCAATGGCCCGTATCGGAGCAGCGTCGCTCTGCCGCCCAGCTTCGAGCGTGAATGGCCGCTCGAACTGGATGGGCGCGTTATCCGGCACGGACGGATCCTTCGGGGCAGGTTTGTCCACCACCTGCATGGCGACCGGCCCGGTTCCGTCGACGGTGACCAGTCGGAAATTGATGCCGAACAGCGCCACCAGACCCAGCACCACCACCAGCGCCCACCTGCTGCGGTGACCGGTTGTGTGGCGGCCGGTTGCGGCGGCGTCATCCCCCGGTCGGCCCGTGCCGCGGTATGATCGGGGGATACCTGCATTGTCCTCGTAGACTCCCCTCAGCACCGCCAGTCGTGTGTCCGTTTTACGCATCATACGCCCGTGGGAGCACCCTCAGGAGGATTGCTGCGCGCACCGTGAAGACTTCCGGCGGGGACGATGATTTCACCGTGCAGCAGCAATCCGGCACACCTCGGGCTCGGCTTCTTACAAAGGGTTGATAAGAGAATCGACCAGCGTATGCGGATATTAACGCAGGACCGGCAACTCTATCACCCCGCTCCCGAAAAAGCCGGGCCCCGTCGCTGCACCTCCCCTGTTCCGTCCGCGCCTGCGGCCCCGCGACCAAAACCGCCCGCAGACGAGATGTGCTGTGCTTTCAGACGGTTATTCCACGAGAGCCGATTCTCCGGAAAACCCGGACGGCCGCGATGCGCACGCGAGCAGCCGGCTGCGGCTGCACGGATAAACCAGGGACCCCGCCTCGGGCCGGGGGCATCTATACTTTAGGTTGACGAGCGAGCCATCTACCAGCAGAACTAAAGACACCACACAATTGACGACAAGACTCTTGGGCACCCTCGAACAGTACTGGCGCAAGGCGGCAGCCGGTATCGATAGAGCATTTGGACAAAAATCGGTGGATCAGTCGCGGGCGGAGGAGCTCGAGCGCGAGCTGCTCGCGCTCGCCGCTGAGAATCAGACGCTCGGCGGAAAGCTCGAACGGGTCCGGGCCGACGCCGAGCGATGCGGCTCGGAGGCGCTGCAGAAGGTCCACGCCCTGGAGCAGGCGCAACAGCAGACCGACACCACCCGACTCGAACACGCCGATAGGCTCACCGAGCTGGTGCAACGGGTGGGCGAGCTCCAAGCAGGGCTGGCCGAGCTGCGTGACCGGGCCGCGGCACTCGAAGCCGCCCTGACCGAAACGGCACGCCGGCTGGACACGCGGGCGGGGCAGCTCAAGTTTCTGCAGGATTCGGCGCGCGAACAGATTCAGGCGGTAAAGACGGCGGTGGCCGAGGCGTCGAGCCGGCTGGAGAGCAGGGACAACACGCTCGAGCGTGCGCAGGAATCGGCCCGTGAGCAGATGGCGATGCTCGAAGGTTCCCTGCGCGAAACGCTCGAGCGCATCGAAGCCACGCACAGCGAAATCGGCACCCTGCGCGTGAGCGCCGAAAAGCGGGCTGAGCAATTGGAGTCCAGACTGTCGTCGGGCGTGGCTCGGCTGGATGCCGCGGACAACCGCATCAAGGTGCTGGAAAAGAAGCTCGAGGTGGAGCACAAGCTGCAACAGAACCTGTTGGAGGACATGCGGGCCCACTGGCGGAAGCAGGATGAAGGCCTGCGACGGGCCCGGCTGGTCTCTGTGGCCACGTTGCTGCTGGCGGTCGCTGCGGGCGTGTTCCTCTGGTCGGCCGTGGGCTGAGCTCCGGGCCCCGGTCCGGCCTGCGCCCTTTCCTGGCTCACCGAGAGAAATCGTCCCGGTCATGCGCCTTGACCGGCCTCAGCCGCCCCGACCCGCAAGCAAATCCCTGAGACCCAACGGCGGCGGCATTTTGCAGCCTACCGTGTCCGGGGTTTGGCTGCCGCAAAATGTCAAACCATGCACCCGCATCTGTGGGTCGCGACCCAACACATCGCCTGCCGGTGGCGTTGCCGGCGAACGCAGCCGCACCGGCACGTCCCAGTATCTAGTAATGACATCAAGTGGTTGAAGGTCTTCCCGGGTACCGGTCGGGCGGCTGGCATCCTGCCTGCTGTGGTTGCCGAGTGAGCCGGATGGCTCACGTCATCCAATCCAACTGAAACCCAACAGGAGTAACCGACATGCTGACTCTCAAAGATCTGCCCTCGAGCAGGGAGCTGGACCACGATGCCATGGCCGACATCGCAGGCGGCGACTGGTTTTGCGGCACGCCACCGCGCAGGCCCGGCGGGCCCGTCGGCGTCCCGGCCGACATCGAAGACGTGCTCAAGGAGGCCATCGGCGGACTGCCCAGCCCCTGGGATCCGGTGCGTCCGTACAAGGCCCCCTACGGCCAGGGTGTGCCGGTCCGGAACCCGCTGTAAAGCGTCAGCGGCGCGGCCGAGCTGAGGGCCGCCTTCGGGCGGCCTTTCTTCGCTCAGGATTGCCCCTGGAGTGCCCAAGCCCCTGGTGTCCCGTTCATTGCGGTCGCCGGCCCGATTCAGGTCGGAGCGTCCCGATGAAACAGGGAGTAAACGGCAGGAACCAGAAGGAGGGTGATCAGGGTCGAGGCGGCGAGCCCCCCCAGCACCGCCCGGGCCAGGGGCGCCTGGGCATCCGCGCCTTCGCCGATCCCGAGTGCCAGGGGCAACAGCGCCAGAATGGTGGTCAGGGTGGTCATCAGAATGGGGCGCAGACGCCGGCGCCCCGCCTCTCCCAGCGCCTCGCGCGTCGCCATGCCCTCGCCGCGCAGGCGGCCGGTCTGGTCCACCAGCAGGATCGCGTTGTTCACCGCGATGCCGCTCAGCATGATGCAGCCGATCGCCGATTGCAGGTTGAGAGTGGTGTCGGTCAGAAACAGGGTGAGCAGAACACCGACGGTCGCCACGGGGACCGAGAGCATGATCACCAGGGGATCGCGCAGGGATTCGTACTGGGAGGCGAGCACCATGTACACCAGAACCAGCGCCAGAACCAGCGACACCATGAGCTCGTCGAAGGCTTTTTCCTGTTCCTCGTAATTTCCGGCAACCGTCAAATCGTAGCCCGTGGGACGGGGAATCGCTTCGAGACGCGTGAGGACGTCTGCCGCCACGGAACCCAGATCGCGCTCGGCGACGTTGGCGGTCACGGATATCAGGCGCTGCTGATCCTTGCGCTCGATGACCACCGGTCCGCGTCCGGGCTCGGTGGTGACCAGGTTGCGCAGAGCCACCTGCTCGCCGTCGGGGGTGCGCAGCGTGAGATCCAGGATCTCGTCGATGGAGCGTTTTTCCGCGTCCTCCAGCTGCACCAGAATACGGTAGGAGTTGCCTTCGGTGCGGAATTCACCCGCCTTGGAGCCGGCCACCGCCGTTTCGATGACCTCGGTCACATCGCGCACGTCGAGCCCCAGATCCGCGGTCTTGTCGCGCAGGATATGAATCTGCTGCTGGGGGATACCGGCCTTGCGGCTGATGTCCACGTCCGTGACACCCGGGACATCGGCGATGGCCTCCGCCGCCTGGCGGGCCAGCATCGCCAGCGTGTCGAGATCGAAGCCGCGTACTTCGACGGTCACGCCTTCCTCGGCGGCCAGGATGCGCTCCAGCAGGAACTGGCCCTGCGGCGCCCGGGTGCGGATCTCCATCCCCGGTATGCGGCCCTCCAGGGCAGCCCGCAGGTCCTGCGCGATTGCCTGATTGGAGCGCTCGCGCTCGGCGGCCGGCGTCAGCGAGAGACGAATCTCGCCCTTCGCCTTCGCGCTTCCCCGGGTGCCGGAGCTGGTCACGGAGACCACCGAGGAGACGGCCTCCGGCACCGCCGCATAGACCAGATCTTCCATGAGCCGGGTCTGGCGATCGATCAGGTCCAGCCGGGTGCCGACCTCCATCTCGCCGCCGACCCGCACCTCGCCCTCGTCGCTGGGCGGCAGGAACTCGGTCCCGATGAAGGGCAGCAGCAACAGGCTGGCGGCGAGGATCAGCGCCGAGGCGCTCACGGTGAGCACGCGGTGACGGAGCGCAAGCCGCAGCAGATCCCGATAGCCATTCTCCATGGCCTCGAAGCCGGCCCCGGCGCGGGCCGCCAGTCCGGCGGTCCAGCCACCTCCCGCGCCGCCCGCAGCCAGGATCCTGGAGGCCAGCATGGGTACCAGGCTGAGTGCGACCAGCAGGGAGCAGAGCAGGGCGAACATGATCACATAGGCGAGCTCCTTGAAAAGAACCCCGGGCACGCCGCGCACGAACACCAGCGGCAGGAAGATGGTCAGGGTGGTGACGGTGCCGGCGATCACCGCCGCCGCCACCTCCCGGGTACCCTTCACGGCCGCATCGGCCGGCGCCTCTCTGTGCTCCTGGTGTCGCCGGTAGACGTTCTCGAGCACGACCACCGAGCTGTCCACCATCATGCCCACGCCGAGGGCGAGACCGCCCAGCGTCATGAGGTTGAGCGTGAAGCCGCCGAAGTAGAGCAGCGCGAAGGTGGCCACTACCGAGATGGGGATGGCCAGAGCGATGACCAGGGTGCTGCGGACATTGCGCAGAAAGAACAACAGCACCAGCACAGCCAGCGAGCCGCCGTAGAGCACCGACCGTGACACATTGGCGATGGAACGCTCGATGAAGTTGCCCTGATTGATAACCGGGACCACCTTGACCTGGGGAAGGGCCCGATTGATCGCTTCCACCTCCTCCAGCACGCGGCGTGCAACCTCCACGGTATTGGCCCCCGCCTGCTTGCGAATGGCCACGCGCAGGCCGCGCTCGCCGTTCACGCGAATAACCCGGGTGAGCTTCTCGTAGGTGTCCTTCACCATGGCGACCTGCCCCAGGGTGACCGCCGAGCCGTCGCGCGCGCTGATTACGGTGTTGCGGATTTCGTCCAGGTCGGTGAACTCGGCCGGCGCGCGCAGCGTGACTTCATAGCGCCCATGCTCGATCTTGCCCGCCGGGAGGTCGAGGTTCGCGTCGCGGATGGTGTCGAGCAGGTCGCTCAGCGACAGCCCGAGGGCATTGACCCTGGCGGGATCGAGTTCCACCCGAACTTCACGCGTGAAGCCGCCCCAGGGATCCACCTGGGCCACGCCGGGAATGCGCGCGAAGCGGTAACGGATCTGATCCTCCACGATCTGCGTCAGCTCCACCGGATCCAGCGGGCTGGAGATTCCGAGCAGCACCACGGGAAAGGTATCGACGTCGAATTTGGATACGCGCGGGCCGACGATATCGTCGGGTAGCTCGCTGATCTCGTCCTCCAGGGTGGCCTGCACGTCCACCGCCACGGTGTCGATGTTCGATCCCCAGGCGAAGCTCGCCCGCACGCTGCTGTGGCCCTCGTAGGACTGCGAGTTCATTTCGATCACGCCGGGGACAGTGGCAACGATCTCCTCGACGATCTGGGTGACCAGACGCTCGATCACGACCGGGTCTGCACCCTCGTATTCGGTGCGTACGGTCAGCGTGGGCAGCTCAATGCTGGGCAAGAGGTCGATCTGCAGGCGACTGAGCGCAACCGAGCCCAGCACCACCACGATCAGGGTGACCATGGTGGTGAACACGGGGCGGCGAACGCTGGCGCCCGCCAGGCTCACGGTGCCGGCGCCTCCGCCTGTCCGGCGACGTGCACCGGCATGCCGTCGTCCAGCAGCTGCTGGCCCAGAATCACCACCGGTCCGCTCAGCTCCGCGCCGCTGACCTCCATCCGTTCGCCCTGCCGGATGCCGGACTGCACCTCACGCCACACGGCCGAGCCGCTGGCCGTATCAACCAGGAACACCCCCTGGCGTCCGTCGCGGGTGATCAGCGCCTGCTCGGGTACGATGAGGGCATCTTCGAGCCGTTCCAGCCTCACCGTGGCGCGCACGAACATGCCAGGCTTGAGGCGCAGGTCGGGGTTTGGAACCCGTACCTCCACCCGGGCCTGGCGGGTGGCCTCGCGAAATACCGGGGCGATGCGCTGGATGCCGCCGTGGAAGGTTTCTTCGGGAAAGGCGTCGGTGGTCAGCCCGGCCCGCTGTCCCGCCTGCAGCCGCGCATAATCGCGCTCGGTGACGAAAAACACCGCCGTAATGGGGTCGAGCTCCACGATGCGCAGCAACGGTGCATTGGCGGCCACGGTTACGCCTTCGTCCACATAACGCTCCGCGACCACCCGCTGCTCGCTGCCGCCGTGCCAGCCGGCCGTGACCTGCGTGTAGCCGAGGCGTATGCGGGCCGCTTCCAGGTCCGCCTCGGCACGCGCGATCCGCGCCCGTGTGACCGCCACCAGGGCCTGTTTGGCGAGCTGTTCGGCCTTGGCCGCGTCGCGCTGGGACTCCGAGCTTACCCCGCGGGCCTGCAGCTGCTCGATACGCTCCAGCTCGCGCTCGGCGATCTTGAGCAGGCTATAGGCTTCGGCGTGGCTGGCCCGCTCGACTTCGAGATCCGCCTCGGCGCGTGCTACGGCCTGCACGTATTCGGCGTCATCCAGCACCGCGACCACCTGACCGCGGGTCACCTTGTCGGCGAGGTCCACGTTCAGGCGCTCGACCCGCCCGCTGACCTTGGGGGCGACCACGAACTCGGCGGGGGCTTCCAGGGTGCCGGTGAAGGTGCGCAGCAGCTCGATGGGCCCGCGCTCTACGGCGGTAACCTGCACCGGTACCGGCTGTCTGTCAGTGCTTCTTGCCACCGGTCCGGTGGTGGTCGCCAGCCGCTGGTGGATGCTCCACGCCAGGGCGCCGCCCAGACCCAGCAGCAGCAACAGCATCAACAGAGCTTTCAGGCTGTACCCTCGCACGCGTCGGCAATCCCGTCGGGTTCGCTTGAGCTTCAAGACAAGACGCAAGTCTACCAGTTCCACGCGGAGCCGATGGTTCAAGGTTTTCGTCTCTCTGCCACCGATCGCTGCCGGCCCGCGGAAGTGGTTGCCTTCCGCGACCAGACTGTCTAACGTATCGACTGTGGGCGGCGGTCCTCTGTCTGGGACGTTGAAGGAATCGTTGCAGGCCGCCGAGGTCCCGAGCAACCAACTGGTAAAGCAAGTGACGGAACGACGTGCAGAGCTGGACGCAATCGCGGAACGCTACGGGGACGAGCCGACCGCGCTGCTGCAGATCCTGCGCGACGCCCAGGAGATCGAGGGTTGGTTGCCGCCGGCGACGCTGAGCTATGTGGCTCGGATACTCAACCTGCCCCGGGCCCGTGTTGAAGGCGTGGCGGGTTATTACAGCTTCCTCCATCCTCAGCGTGCCAGCCGTTACCGGGTACTGTTTTCGGACAACATCACCGACCGCATGGCGGGAAACCTCGCGCTGCTCGAGCGATTCTGCAACATGCTGTGGCTGGAGCGCGGCAAGACCTCCGAGGACGGTCTGGTCCTGGCGGACACCACGTCGTGCACCGGAATGTGCGACCAGGGCCCGGCGATGCTGGTGAACGGCTGGGCCATTCCGCGGCTCACGCCGGCGCGCATCGATGAGGTGGTCGAGCTGATACGCGCGCGCAAGCCGATCGAGGACTGGCCGGCCGAGCTGTTTTCGATCCAGGACAACATTCACCGCGAACACATGCTGCTCGGCTCCTCCCTCGAGCCGGGCGAGGCCATCCGGGCGGCGATCACCCGCGGTCTGCGGGAAGACGGAACCCGCGGACCGGCGGCGACCCTGGATGCGATCAAGCGGTCCAATCTGCGCGGCCGGGGCGGCGCGGGGTTCGCCACCGGCTTGAAATGGGAGGCCTGCCGGAGTGCACCGGGCGAAACGCACTACGTCGTGTGCAATGCCGACGAGGGTGAGCCGGGGACCTTCAAGGACCGGGTGCTGCTGACGCGGTATGCTGACCTCGTGTTCGAAGGGATGACCGTCTGCGCCTACGTCGTCGGGGCGCGCAAGGGTTTTCTGTATCTGCGCGGCGAATACCGACACCTGGCGGCACCGCTGCAAAAGGTGCTCGAACGGCGCCGGGCTTCGGGGTTGCTGGGTGCGGGAATCTGCGGCCAGGCCGGGCTCGAGTTCGACATCGAGATCCACCTCGGCGCAGGCGCCTACGTCTGCGGCGAGGAATCCGCGCTCATCGAGTCGCTCGAGGGCAAGCGCGGCATCCCGCGCAACCGTCCCCCGTACCCCGTCACCCACGGCTACCTGCAGCAGCCGACGACGGTGAACAATGTCGAAACCTTCTGCGCGGCGGCGCTGATCGCCTTGCGCGGTGCTGAATGGTACCGCAGCATCGGCACCGCCAAGTCCGCCGGCACCAAGGTCCTGTCGGTGTCCGGTGATTGCACACGGCCCGGAATCTACGAATATCCCTTCGGTGTGACGGTGCGCCAGGTGCTCGAGGACTGCGGGGCGGAGCAGACGCAGGCGGTGCAGATCAGTGGTCCCTCGGGTACCTGCATCGAAGCGACCGAATTCGACCGCCGCATCGGCTTCGAGGACCTGCCGACCGCCGGCGCCCTGATGGTCTTTAACGAATCCCGCGACATTTTCGAAGTGGCCCGGAACTTCACACAATTCTTCGCGCATGAGAGCTGCGGGTTCTGCACGCCGTGCCGCGTCGGCACCACGCTGCTGCGCAACGTCATGGACAAGATCCACCGGGGCAAGGGGTCCCAGCATGATATCAACCAGATTTTCCGCCTCAGCGAGCTGCTGCAGTCCGCCAGTCACTGCGGCCTCGGTCAAACAGCCTGCAACCCGCTTCTCGACACCATCAAGCGCTTTCGTCCGGCCTACGAGCGCCGGTTGGAGTCGCTCGAATTCGAGCCGGCGTTCGACCTGGACGGGGCGCTCGAGCGGGCCCGGGCCATGACCGGCCGTGACGACGCCGGCGCCCACCTGGAGGCTGACGAATGACTGCCGGGGAGAAGCCGGCGACCTTCGTGCTCGATGGCGAAGAGGTGCCCTTCGCGCCGGGACAGACCGTGATTCAGGCCGCCCTCGCCGCGGGCCATTATATTCCGCACCTGTGTTACCACCCCGAGTTCAAGCCGCACGGCAGCTGCAAGGTCTGTACGGTGAAGGTGAACGGGCGCACCGCCGCCTCCTGCACCATGCCGGCCCAGCCCGGCATGGAGGTGGCGAGCCAGACCGATGAGCTCAACAGAATGCGCCAGACACTGGTGCAGATGCTGTTCGTCGAGGGCAACCATTTCTGCCCCTCGTGTGAGAAGAGCGGCAACTGCCTGCTGCAGGCCGTGGCCTATGACCTCGAGATGATGTCCTCCGAGCTGGATCACCTATTTCCCAACCGGCCGGTCGATGCCTCCCACCCTGAGATCCTGCTCGAGTTCAACCGCTGCATTCTGTGCGAGCTCTGCGTGCGCGCTTCGGCGGAGGTGGACGGCAAGAACGTCTTCGCGCTCTCGGGCCGCGGCATCACCAAGCACCTCATCGTCAACGCCGAATCCGGGCGTCTGGCAGACACCGACATCGCGGTCACCGACAAGGCCATGGAGGTGTGTCCGGTCGGTGTTATCCTGCGCAAGGGCGTCGGGTTCGAGGTGCCGATCGGCCAACGGCGCTTCGACAGAAGTCCGGTCAGCGCCCAGGCGCTGGACGATGCGCCGCGCCGACCGGCGAGCCGCAAGGAGGGATCCACATGAGCGATCCCGCCAAGCCCCGGCTGCGCGTGGCAACCACCTCGCTGGCGGGTTGCTTTGGCTGCCACATGTCGCTGCTCGATATCGACGAGCGGCTGTTCGATCTGCTCGAGCAGATCGAGCTCGATCGCACACCGTTGACCGACATCAAGCACTGCAGCCCCTGCGACGTCGGGCTCATCGAGGGTGGGATCTGCAACGCGGAGAACGTCCACGTGCTGCACGAGTTTCGCCGCAACTGCAAGATCCTGGTCGCTGTCGGCGCCTGCGCAGTGAACGGCGGCCTGCCGGCGCAGCGCAATCACCTCGACCTCGGCGCCTGCCTGCAGGAGGTCTACGTCACCGAGCCCAGTCTGGCGAGCGGCTGCATTCCCAACGATCCGGAGCTGCCGCTGCCGCTCGACAAGGTGCATCCTCTGCACGAGGTGGTGAAAATCGATTATTTTCTGCCCGGCTGTCCGCCGCCCGCGGACGCGATCTGGAAATTCCTCACGGATCTGATGGCGGGCCGTACGCCGCACCTCGGCCACGGCCTGATCCACTACGACTGAGCGCACCCCGGAGTATCCGATGACGTCCGAACTGGAAACCGCTGCCAATCCCGCCGGCCTCGAGCGCGTGGTCATCGAGCCGCTGTCGCGCGTCGAGGGCCACGGCAAGGTATCGATCCTGCTCGATAACGACGACCACGTGAAGCAGGTTCGCCTGCATATCGTCGAATTTCGTGGTTTTGAGGCGTTCATCCAGGGCCGACCCTACTGGGAGATCCCGGTCATGGTGCAGCGGCTGTGCGGCATCTGCCCGGTCAGCCACCACCTGGCCGCGGCCAAGGCGCTGGACCAGGTGGTCGGTGCGGACCGACTGAGCCCGACCGCCGATAAAATCCGACGGCTGATGCACTACGGCCAGATCCTGCAATCACACGCCTTGCACTTTTTTCACTTGTCCTCGCCGGATCTGCTGTTCGGTTTCGATTCGGAGGTGGCGCGGCGCAACATCGTCGGCATTGCGGCCGAGTATCCCGATATCGCGAAGCAGGGCGTGCTGCTGCGCCGCTTCGGGCAGGAGGTGATCCGGGCCACGGCCGGCAAGCGTATCCACGGCACGGGTGCAATTCCGGGGGGTGTCAACAAGCCTGTCAGCCGCGAGGACCGCGATACGCTGCTCAAGGATGTCTACCAGATTGTCGCCTGGTGCCGATCGGCTGTGCAGCTGGCCAAGCTTCTGCACTTGTCCAACGTCGGTCTCTACAACAGCTTCGGCGCATTCCGGTCCAATCTGATGAGCTTGGTGGCGCCGGATGGCAGCATGGATCTCTATCACGGCGCGCTGCGTGCGCGCGATGAAAACGGCGAAATCATCTTTGACAAGGTCAATTACAGCCGCTATTGGGACTACCTGACCGAGGAGGTCAAGCCCTGGTCCTACATGAAGTTCCCCTATATTCGCACGCTGGGCGCCGAGCAGGGCTGGTACAAGGTAGGGCCGCTCGCGCGGGTGCAGAACTGCGACCGGATCCCGACGCCGCTGGCCGAAGCCGAGCGCCGTGAATTCATCGATTTCGGCGGTGGCCAGCCGGTGCACGCCACGCTGGCCTATCACTGGGCACGCATGATCGAAATGCTGTTCGCCGCGGAGTCGATCAAGGCCCTGCTGCACGACGAGGACATTCTCGGCGACGAGTTGGTGGTCAGCGGCGAGCGTCGCGAGCGCGGGGTCGGGGTTATCGAGGCGCCTCGCGGCACCCTGATTCACCACTATCGGGTGAACGAGGACGAGCAGGTGGTGCGCGCCAACCTGATCGTGTCCACGACACACAACAACCAGGCGATGAACGAGGCGATCCGCCACGTCGCCAAGCGCTACCTCGACGGGCGCAATCTCACCGAGGGACTTCTGAATCATATCGAGGTGGCGATCCGCGCCTTCGATCCCTGCTTGTCCTGTGCCACCCACGCCCTCGGGAGGATGCCGTTCCACATGGAGCTTTTCGACGTCGAAGGCCGGTGCATCGATACACTGATCAAGAGCTCGAGGGAGCGCTGTCCCTGAACCGGATCCCGACCGCGGTGGCGCCGGTGCTCGTCATCGGAATCGGCAATCCCAGTCGCGGCGACGACGCCATCGGACCGCTTGCCGTTGAGCGGCTGGAGGCGCGTGCTTTACCCGGCGTCGAGCTGCTGACCGACTTTCAGCTGCAGGTCGAGCACGCGCTGGATCTCCTCGGGCGTCGCGAGGTCGTGTTCGTCGACGCCGCCGCAACCGGCCCCGAGCCCTTCGGCTTCGAGCCGGTGGCGCCGGCGGCTGATACGGGTGCGCTCAGCCACAGCCTGTCCCCGGCGGCTGTGCTGCAGGCGTTTCAGCGTGTCGCCGATGCACCGCTGCCCGCCGCCTTCACGCTCGCGGTGCGCGGCTATGGCTTCGAGCTCGGCGCAGCCTTGAGCCCCAGGGCGGGAGCGAATCTGGACGCGGCGCTAAAGGCGCTGACCGCGCGGCTCGCGACGGGCAGATGATCCGGCCAGATCCTCGGCCCGCCCTGGAGCATAAGCGTTTGCTTAAAGACTGGCCGCCGCGTGCCGACTTCAGCTTTGAGGACAGGCTTCATGCTGCGCCGGAGCCCGGGATCCCTGCGTGTCGGGAGAGATCAGTCATTCTTGTTCTTCACCATTTTTTTGTTTCTTGACAGCCGTGCGCTACCTACTCTAGCCTTCACGCAGCCACCGAGAACAGCATCGCTTCAAAGAAAGCGAATCGATTCCGGACGTAGCTCACGGCAGGGAACGCTGACCTGGGAGGAAATCTGAAATGATCAGCTATGAGCAACTCAACGAACAGAACCATCAGATCATCGAGCTTTCGAACGTTCTGTCCTACCTGTTCCAGGACAGGGCCATGTGCGACACCACGATATCCTGCGATCTTTTCTTCCGCTATATCGAGAAGGTCAATGAGCACATGGATCTGGTGGACAACAACCTGTACGGCCCGCTGCTCGCACACCAGAACAACGACATCAAGAATACGGCGCGAAACTTCATGAGCGGCGGGCAGGAAATCCGGCACATTCTCAAGCACTACGAAAAGAAGTGGTGCCGCAAAAAAAGGAATCAGCTCCTGGTGGGGGGGCGCCATGAGGAGTTTGTCAAGGAAACGAATGAAATGTTCGGCCTGATTTTCGACCGCATTCAGCGGGAGACTGAGCGCCTCTATCCTCTGATCCGTGAAATCACCGGCGACTCCCGTCACGCCGCTTGAGCAGGCGGGCCACGGCGGGAGCAGACCATCGCTGTGTGCGCCGTTTCGGTAGCGAGACGGCGGTGCAGCAGCGATAGACATTCTCGAGTGCATGCGACCACGGCCGGTCAGTCGGTGGCCGCAACGTATCCTGTCGCCGGCCGTGACCGGACAGCCTGCGGCCCTTTACAGACAACTTTCCCGTCTCTTGCGAAGCCCCCCGGCGTGATTCCTGTCGGGGCCCTTCGACGTGCGCACATCGCACCGGGGTGGTACCGCAGCCATTTATCGCCAACGGCGCTCTGAGTGGGCGGCGGCTCGGATCCGGGCCAGGGATCCTTTCCCCGGTAACCGCTTTACGGCCCGCCGGGATTATACTTTTGCTTGCCACAGAAGAGCGCCCCCGACGTCGCCCGCGGGGCTAAAATAAACGGTAGAGACCGCAGCCGGTCGTGGTTGCACGGATATGAAGCCGCCGAAACCTGGCAGGGGAGGTTGTAATGAGCAAAGACGTCAACATTGCAGATATCGTGGTGCATCTCCATCCCGAATCATCAGTTGGTGACAAGCAGGCGATCGAGGAGCAGCTGCGTGCGCTCGACGGTGTGGTATCTGTGCATTTCAACGAGGAAGACCACCCTCATGCGGTGATTGTTGCCTACAACACGGAGGCGATCACGTCCGAAGCGGTCCTCGGAGAGATCAGGAAGTGCGACAGCAAGGCCGTAATGGCGGGACTGTAGTGTGTCCCTTGAAGCGCGCCAGGTTGCTTTCAGACGCCTGCCGCGGGTGAACGGGTTTCTCAACCAGAGGCACAGGAGGACTACCCGATGTCGAAACTGAGATTTCAGGTTGCGCCCGACATCGAGTTCAAGATGGAGCTCGAGGTCGAGGGGATCGGCCCGGAGAGTCGGGACTACGACGTTCAGCAACACAAGGCGGAAGTCTACAAGGAATTCGAGCGGCGCCTGAAGACGGCCTTTCCTGAAGGGTTCAAGATCGATACCTTCGAATTCGGCCTGAGCCGCGAGAGCAGCGACTGAGCTGCGGCGGGGTCGCACCGGGCCCCGGCCGCGGCTGCCCCAGCCCGCGTGACAGGAGGCGCCGCGGGAACGCGTGCTTTGCGGCGAGGCACCCTGTCGGCCGGAGCCCGGCGCGATCACCCTAGGAAACGCGTCGCCTCGGCGAGGAAGTCCGGTTGCGGCGGCAGATCCTCTACCGGGAAGC
The DNA here is from genome assembly GCA_050118435.1 of Gammaproteobacteria bacterium. GTDB lineage: Bacteria > Pseudomonadota > Gammaproteobacteria > DSM-19610 > DSM-19610 > Thiogranum. Next base: position 17,600 of record JASFKW010000038.1, read on the forward strand.
GTCCCAGCAGGACGATGCGCCGCTCACCGCTGGCCGCGACGAACAGCTCGGTGAGCTCCAGCTTGTAGACGGGGCCGGCGGTGCCCGGACCACTTTTGATTGACAGCTGGTTGACTTCAAGACGGGTGGAGCGCAGGTCGAGCCAGTGACCCGGATCACCCAGCGTGGCCGCGAGGTGTTCCAGACTGTGCTCCAGGCTGTGGGGGTTGCCTCCCAGGCTGAGCAGCTGCGATTCGACGGCCTCGATCTGCCCCGCCAGCGCAGCGAGGTCCGGGTGGCTGGCGTCGCCGTCGGCGAACACCGCATCCAGCCCCCAGTTCCCGGACTGCATGGCTTCGAGCTTACGCTGCAGCAGCAGCCGCTGCTCAGCGAGATCCGCCTTTTGGGTGCGCGCCGCGACAATGTGCGCCAGGGCCTGTTCGACAAGATAGTCGAAGCCGCGGCGCATGAGCTCGCGGCGGGTCTCTGCGTCGTCTCCTGACGGTCCGAGAAAACGGTGATTGCAGAAATTTACAGCCACCTGTGCCACCTCGCGCTGGAAGGTATCACCGTGCAGATCCATACCGAGGATGTTCCTTTCTTTGCATTCCATGCTGAGCAGGCCGAAGATGAACGCGTCGGGCGCCGGTTTCGACGCACGCAGGTAATCGATCACCGTGGCGCAGTGGCCGATGGTCTGCTGCAGGTGCTCGGGGGAAACAAAGAAGGCACGCAGACAGGGATCGCTGCGGTACGCCGGGCGGCTGATCTCGCTGGGCGCGGGGAGGCGGTTGACCAGACCGATGACGTGAGTCACCGCGTTTTCGACCGGCCCGCGCAGGCGCTTGCGATAGCCCGGCAGGGCGCGCAGTCGCGGATCGGAGCCAGCCACTGCGCGGTCGATGGCCCGCTCCAGTAAAGCATTATCCAAGGCGCCGCTACGCCGCTGTGTCGTCGTAAACAGTGAGCTGATGAAACTGAGCATATCGGATCGGTCCTTCGCAATCGGCGCCTTCTGTGCCTGATGATAGCCGCTCCCGGGCATGGGGCAAGCCGCCTGTCGTCTGATCCGGGTCCGATATGTTCGGCGGCGAGGCGGCGCTTTCGCGCCCGCGACCTTGGGGGGTCACGCCACGGTATCTGTCCTGGCCATTTCCGCGGTTTCACAATGGCGCTCGACTCGCGATATTATCCGGCCGGGTTCGGTCCCGGGCGCTCATCGGCGGCCCGCGGCGCTTGGTGGTGCAGGAATCGTGGCAGCCACGAGGCTGGTCCGTCCGAGCACGCCCAACAGGGGAGCATCCAGTTGTCAGCATCGCAAGAGGGGGAGGCCGCGACGCCCGCCGCCGACAACGGCCGGCCGCTCGACCGGCTCTACGATCTGGTCGACCGGATTGCTCGATATCGCGGGTGCTCCGCTGATGAGCCTTTCGTGGACCTACGCACTGCTGTTCCTGCTGATTGCGGTGTTTCACAGTGGTGTCCGGCTGGGCCGCAAGGTCTACCTCGTGGATATGGCGACGCAGGAGACGCGCTCGAGCTATGTGGCGATCAGCAACACCGTGATCGGGCTGGCCATGCTCGCCGGCGGGCTCTCGGGAGTGCTGGCCGACCGCACGGGTCCCGGCCCGGTCATCGCGCTGCTCGGTGTGGTCTCGCTGCTGGCGGCCCTGTACATCGCCAGGATGCCGGAGGTCAGCGGCTGAACGACCGCGCGCTGCCCAGACGCAGCCAGAGGTAACCGCTGACGCCGGCGAGCAGGGAGGCGGCGAGCACGCCGGTCTTGGCGATCACCAGCTGTTCCGCGTCATTCCCAAAGCCTAGCGCGGCGATGAAAATCGACATGGTGAATCCCATGCCGCCCAGCAGACCCAATCCGACGGTGTGGTACAGCGACATGCCCCCGGGGAGTCGGCCGCGACCCAGCAAAAGGACCGCACCGCTCGCCAGGCTGATGCCCGCCGCCTTGCCGATCACCAGCCCGACCACGATGCCGACCGCCAGCGGGTCGAGGAGCAGCCTGGGCAATGCTTCCGGCTCAACCGCGATTCCGGCGTTGACCAGGGCGAACAGGGGCAGTACGAGCAGCGCAACCGGATGCTCCAGCGTTCGCTCCCAGGTTTGCAGCGGCGTGGTCGCCTTCTCAGCCGTCTCCTGCAGACGCTCGACCACCGCGTGTTTCTCCGGTTCCGCCAGGATCGGCGGGGAGTCCGCGCTCCGCTCGATGGCCTCGAATTCATCGATCAGCCGCCGACTGCGCTTGAGGAAGGATCGCGGACTGTGCTTGCTGCGCGCCGGCACCGTGGCGGCCACCGCGATGCCGGCCACCGTGGCGTGCACGCCCGAGCCGAGCACCGCCAGCCACACCAGGCCGCCGACGGCCACATACACCAAGGGCCGGCGCACACCCAGAAGGTTGGCCAGGACCAGCACGCCGAGCAGCGCCGCGGCCGTGAGCAGGTGGGGAAGGCTGATGTCTTGCGCGTAGAACAGGGCGATGACCAGTACGGCGCCCATGTCGTCGATGATGGCCAGGGCCATCAGGAACGCCGTGAGACCCGAGGGCACCCGCCGGCCCAGCAGGCCGAGAACGCCGATGGCAAAAGCGGTATCCGTGGCCATCGGGATCGCCCAGCCATGCAGCGCTCCGCTCTCCCGGTTGATGAGGTAGAACAGCAGGGCGGGCACCAGCATGCCCGCCAGGGCGGCGGCCACCACCGGCAACGAGCGGGCCGGCTCGCGAAGCTCGCCGACCAGCAACTCGCGTTTGATTTCCAGGCCAATCACGAAGAAGAACAGCGACAGCAGGCCGTCATTGATCCAGTGACGCACGCTCATTTCAAACGAAGCACCGGCGAACACCAGGCCGGCCTTGGCCTCGATCAGGCTCTGGTATGCACCCGCGAGCGGCGAGTTGGCCAGACCGAGGGCGGTCAGCGTGCAAAGCAGCAACAGCAGGCTGCCGCTGCGCTGATCGCGGATGAACATCTGGAAGGGGGTTATGACATTCTTGAACCCCTCTTCCAGCGAGGTGGTCGCACCGTCTTCCAGATTGGAGCTGGGAAGCACCATGGGCTCGGGAGTTTACCGGAAGTGGCGGTTCGGCGCTTCGCATCGGCTGGCGCCTTGATTGCTGACTGAAATGCTCAGGAATGCATGTATAATAGACGGGCGTATTCAATATCTGGAGGACGCTTGATTACCGATAACCCGAATTACGACTCCCACTCCACTCCGATCGCACCTTTGCCCGGCGTAGGTCCCTTTCTGTCTCTGTCAGCACACTATCTCAGGCTCACCGAAGCCGCCCCCCAGACCTTGCACGCCGCGCCCGGCGAAGATAACTGAACCAATACGCCTCGTCCGGGAGACAGTAACGCGTGTTCGGATGAGTGGGCGTATCTCATGAAATCACCACGTTGCGCGCGGTGACGGCTGTACTCCGATTGACCGCCTACCCTGAAGGGCCCACCTACGACTTCCGGGCGAGGCCCGGCCCGCGTCTGGCGCCTCATCCCGAGGCCTGTGGATTACCGGTCGCCTGCCGATCCCCTTAGAACGCGCGAACCCTTTGACCCGAATCGATTATTCGCCGAACGACAGGATCAGGGTGCCCGTCGGCTGAGGCCGCCGAAGGTTCGCGGCTCGCCTGCCGTCGTCGCCGGGGGCCGACACGCGTAGAAATCGGCATGGTCGCCTGACCCTGTTTTTCTGGATAATGCGCAACTGCCGTTCATGTTCTGGAGCAAGGAGACAGGATGCAGCGAATCGCGCTTGGGCTCGCGCTCACGGCTCTGGTGATCAGCCCGGGCTGCGGGGGCGGCGCGTCCCGTGAATCGGAGGATCAGGAGAAGGCCTGGCGGGGGAGCAACTGGGCCGAATCCAATCCGCACCTGTTTGGCGTCGAGGCGGCCCTGGATCGTCCGGCGGATGCCAGCGACTACCGCCCACGCCGGCAGGCGGAAGCCGATGAGCGGGTGCTGCTGGCCGAGGGGCTCAAAGCAGATTTCGTGAGCCGCGATCTGGCAGGTCCGGCCGATATGATGGTGCTGTATCCGGATGCCGCCAAGCCCACCCACGCGCTGGTGTGCATCGAGCAGCCGCGCAACGGCGTCACGCCGGGTGGCAACGACGGCATGAACCCGGGCGTTCAGCGGGTGGAGCTGCGCACCGGCAAGGTCGAGACTATCCTGCACGGCACGAACCACTGCGACGGCATCCGGATGACCCCCTGGGGCACCGTGCTCGCGACCGAGGAGACGCTCGACGGGCGCGCCTACGAGCTCATCGAGCCGATCGCCACCACCGGGCACTGGATCGCCGATCGTGACAGCGGCGACGTCCGCAATGCGGTCGACGGCGACCAGCGCAGCACCCACGTGGTGCAGCGCAGGCACCTGCCGATGATGGCCTGGGAGGGGCTCGCGGTGCTGCCCAGCGGAGTCATCTATGCGGGCGACGAATTGCGGCCCGGCGACGCCGGGCGCGACCGGGACGGCGGCGCGATCTACAAATTCCTGCCTGCCGCGCCCCGGCAGGGCAATGCGCTGGTCAGCAGGCTCGAAGACTCGCCGCTGGTGGCCGGCAGCAATTACGCGTTGACGGTGTCCTGCTGGGAGGCCGCCAGCGACAGCTTCCCGCAGTACGGTCAGGGTTGCCAGGTGGGGGACGCCGCCTGGGTGCAGATCGACCCCGCGGTGGCCCGGGACGACGCCAGCGCCCGGTTCGCCACCGGGTATGCGCGCCCGGAGGATCTGCACCTCGATCCCAACTATGAAGGCGACGGCGTGCGCTTCTGCTGGGCGAACACCGGCCATGCAGTGGCTGGCCACTTCGGGGAGGTGATGTGCGCCGTCGACTATGCTCCCGTCCCCCTGGCCCCGACCATCAGGTTCGATAAGCGCACCGGCCTGGGCTACCTCGCTGACCGCAAGAACTACGCAACGGCGCGCGTGAGCCGCTTCGTGGAGGGCGATCCGCGGTTCAACAGCTTCGACAATCTCGCGTTCCAGCCGCACACCGGCAACCTGTTCATCCTGGAGGATCATCCGCACGGTGAGGTCATCGCCTGTCTGCCCGACGGCGACGACCGCGACATCCGATCCGACGGCTGCATCGCCGTCGCCTCGGTGGTCGATCTGGAGGCCGAGCCGACTGGTATCATCTTCGACGCCAGCGGCGAGAGCGCCTATCTGATTGTGCAGCACGGCGAGCAGGCGACCGAGCTGCTGGATTTCGACAGCAATCCCGTGGATGGCAGCACGGACGACCTTATCCGGATCCGCGGCTTCGATGTGAAGCCATAGCGATTTCGCACGCCGCTGTAGGAAATATGCCATTGTTCACCGCAATCGGCGTGTGCTAGATTCGCGGCTCGCTTGGAAGTCTTCTCAGGATGAGAGGGCAAGTGCGAGTGATCCACTCGTTGAAAGGGCAAGGAATGCCTCACACCATCCCGCACAGGGCGCCGGTGGAAACGGGCCTGTTCTGCCTGGCCCTGGTGGCGCGATTTCTGGGCATCGCCGCAGACGCCGGGCAGCTTCGCCATCGGTTTGCACCCGACGGGGCGCCGGCCGGTGCAGACGCCATCGTTCGTGCCGCGCTTCACCTCGGTCTCAAGGCCCGTGGCATTTCCAGTGTATGGGAGCGGCTGCAGAAGACGCCCTTGCCGGCCCTGGCCCAGCACCGCGACGGCCACTGGCTGATCATCGCAAGCGCCGACGCTGAGCGCGTCCTCGTTCAGGATCCCCTCGAGCCGCGACCCCTGACCTTGCCGCGCGAGCTCTTCGAGCCAGCCTGGAATGGCAGATTGGTCCTGCTCGCGCGCCGCGCGGCAGCGAAGGGTGACCCCGCGCGTTTCGGTTTCCGGTGGTTCATTCCGGCGCTGATCAAATATCGGAGGCTGTTCGGGGAAGTTCTGCTTGCCTCCTTTTTCCTGCAGTTTTTCGGGCTGATTACGCCGCTGTTCTTCCAGGTGGTCATCGACAAGGTGCTTGTGCACAAAGGCCTTACCACGCTGGACGTGCTCGCCTTCGGGCTCATCGCGGTGTCGGTGTTCGAAGTCGTGCTGGGTACGCTTCGAGCCTATGTGTTCTCGCACACCACCAATCGCGTGGACGTGGAACTGGGCGCGCGGCTGTACCGGCACCTGTTGAGCCTGCCGATGGGCTATTTCGGCGCCCGTCCGGTCGGTGATTCCGTGGCCCGGGTTCGCGAGCTGGAGAATATCCGCAATTTCATTACGGGGTCCGCGCTCACGCTCGTCCTCGACCTGCTGTTCACCATTGTGTTCGTCGCGGTGATGTACTGCTACAGCCCGATGCTCACCTGGATTGTGCTGGCCTCCGTGCCCGCCTATGGTCTGCTCGCTCTGTGTGTCACTCCCATTCTGCGCGCGCGGGTCAGCGAGAAATTCAATCGCGGGGCCGAAAACCAGGCTTTTCTCGTGGAGTCGGTCGCCGGAGCGGAAACGCTGAAGGCGATGGCCGTCGAGCCGCAGATGCAGCAACGCTGGGAAGAGCAGCTGGCCGCCTATGTCCATGCCGGCTTCAAGGCCGCCAACCTGGGAAGCATCGCCAGCCAGGTGGCTGGCCTGATCAATAAAATCGTCATCGTACTGATTCTGTGGATCGGCGCACGGGCCGTGATTCAAGGCGCGCTCAGTGTCGGCGGGCTCATCGCCTTTAACATGCTGGCCGCGCGGGTCAGTGGACCCGTCCTGCGCCTGGTACAGCTATGGCAGGATTTTCAGCAGGCCGGCGTATCCATCAGGCGCCTGGGGGATATTCTCAACACGCCCGTCGAGCCCGGCTACAGCCAGCCACGCCGGTCGTTGCCCCGGATCAAGGGCCGCATCCAGCTCGATCGGGTCAGTTTCCGCTACCGGGCCGATGGCCCGGAAGTGTTGTGCGGGCTGTCGCTCGAGATCCTGGCCGGCGAAATCGTGGGCATCGTCGGCCGCTCCGGCTCCGGCAAGAGCACCCTTGCCAGGCTGTTGCAGCGGCTCTATGCACCCGAGCGGGGCAGGGTGCTCGTCGACGGCGTGGACATCGCCCAGGTGGATACCGCCTGGCTGCGTCGCAGTATCGGCGTGGTGCTCCAGGAGAACCTGCTGTTCAACGGCAGCGTACGCGATAACATCGCGCTCGCCGACCCGGGCCTGCCGATGGAGGCGGTGGTCCAGGCCGCGACGCTTGCCGGAGCCCACGAGTTCATACTTGAATTGCCGGAAGGCTACGACACGCCCGTCGGGGAGCAGGGTGCCAGGCTGTCCGGAGGACAGCGCCAGCGCGTCGCCATTGCCCGTGCGCTGGCCACCGATCCCCGCGTCGTGATCTTTGACGAGGCGACCAGTGCGCTCGACTACGAATCCGAGCGCATCATCCAGAAGAACATGCAGGCGATCTGCCAGGGACGCACTGTGATCATCATCGCCCATCGCCTATCCTCGGTGCGCGCTGCACAGCGCATCGTCGTGATGGAAAAAGGTCAGATCACGGAGCAGGGCACCCATGAGGATCTGGTTGCCCGACGTGGGCAGTACGCCCGCCTGTATGCGCTGCAGAACGGCCAGCCCGTGCACGCGGTGTCGCGGTAGCGCCATGCGTCACGAGGTCGACTTTCTGCCGGCGGCCCTGGAGATACAGGAAAGACCGCCCTCGCCCGCGGGTCGCGCCATCATCTGGGCGATCGTGCTGTTTTTCAGCCTTGCGGTGGCGTGGGCCTCGATCGGCGAGATCGACATTGTCGCCACGGCCCAGGGCAAAATCGTGCCGAGCGGGCGGGTCAAGATCATCCAGCCGATGGAGATCGGCGTAGTGCGACAGATCCGCGTGCGCGAAGGGCAACACGTCGAACGGGGGGATCCGCTGATCGAGTTGGACCCGACGGCTACCGAAGCCGATCTTGAACGCCTGGAGACGGAGCTCATCGCCGCGCGACTCGATGAAGCCCGGTACCGCACACTGGAGCGCGTGACCGCTGATTCGGCTGAGAACGGCGAAGCCGCAACAGTAGGGCTCGACGTTAGCTCGTCGTTGGCGCGAAAAAGTGACACTTCTGCCATCGCTCTGCAGGGAAGGCTGCTGCAAAGCGTCTGGACTGAGCACCGGGCCCGATGCGCGGCACTGGACAACACAATAGTGAGCCGCGAAGCCGAACTGGCCGCGCTGAAGGAAGAGGTGAAGAAACGCGCTAGTACGCTGCCTTTGATCACAAGGCGCACCGGTGCGGTCAGGAAAATGGTCGACAAGCAGCTGAGCGCCGAGCAGACCTGGCTGGAGCTGGAAGAGGAGCGCGTCGAGCAACAGCAGGAATTGGCGGCCTTGAAAAAACGCACCCAGCAGGTCGAAGCCTCGATCCAGGAGGCGCGCAAGCGACGCCAGGCGCTGGATGCCGAATTCCAGCGAGAGCTGTTGACGAAACTCGCCGAGACCGAGCGGCGCATCGACCGGCTGGAGCAGGAGCGTATCAAGGCGAGCCAGCGAACCGATCTGCAGCGCCTGCGCGCACCGGTCGCGGGTGTGGTGCAACAGCTGGCCGTGCACACCATCGGTGGTGTCGTCACGCCGGCGCAGACGCTGATGAAGATCGTGCCCGAAAGCGAAAGCCTGGAAATCGAAGCCTGGATTCTCAACAAGGACATCGGCTTCGTGGAGGAAGGCCAGCGCGCCGAGATCAAAATCGCGACCTTCCCTTTCACCCGCTACGGCACCATCGACGGCCAAATGATCGATGTTTCCAACGATGCGATCACAGATGAGCAGAAGAGCCTGGTCTACGCTGCGCGTGTGCTGATGCAAGAGTCGGTGATGCGGGTGGGCGAAAGGCTCGTGAATCTCGCACCCGGCATGGCCGTTACGGTCGAAGTCAAAACGGGCAAGCGTCGGCTGATTGAATTCATCCTCAGCCCGCTGCTGCGCTATAAGAGTGAGAGCCTGGGTGAACGTTAACCGTATGTGAGGCTAGAAGATGTGGCTTGTATTCTATTTGGCAGGTTTCGCGGCATATTTGCTGACTGCAGCAATCGCGTCGCTGATCGCATCGGGGTTCGCCGGCAAGGCCAAGAGCGCCAAAGTTGGCTGGGGTGTGTTTGCCGCTTTTATTGCGCTGCCGGTAGGCGATGCGGCGCTGAGCTCGGTCTACTTCAAGGTTCTATGCGTAGCGCAGGGTGGCGCTGAGATTTCCAAGCGCTTCGACAAAGTAGAAGGGTACTTATTAGAAGGTCAGGCTTATATTCCAGACGACATGTTACTCAAGAGTCCATATGAGTACATCGAAGCACGACAGGGGAAGATAAAACGATACACGAAGACCGGCGATGGGGCAGTTACCGTGAGAAATGTGGCTGCCCCCAAGAGTCTTTTCAAGGTGCAATATGTCCATGAAGAATACCCGTTCAATATTGGGAAAACGGAGCTGCAAATCGTAGC